>NZ_SPVF01000084.1 GCF_004614185.1 Zemynaea arenosa
AGCCGGCCCAGGCGGCGCGCGGCAACGGCCCGGCCAGCGAAACCGGCGCGCAACTCTGCCCGCCACGCCGGGAAAGTCAGCGAGGCAGTGGCGCGCGCAACTGCGTGGCGCGAGCCGAGGGTCAGCGCGCGGCGGCGGGCTTCAGCTCCAGGTGCTGCACCTTCGGTTCGCGCTCGGGCGTGAGCGTGAAGGTGACATCGACGGCGCCCTTCTCGCCGACCAGCTGGAAGGTCCCGCGCAGGCGGTTCTCGGCCTTCATCGGCCCCACTGACACCATCCGCCCGATCGGCACGAGCTGCGTGCGGGCAGCGGCCACCCAGTCCTCGCGCGCGCGGTCCAGGAAGAAGTTCTCCGCCACGATGGCGTTGGTGACATCCGGCGCCCACGTCTGCACCATCTGCGCCACCTGCTGCTGGCGCTGCGCCAGCACCGGCGACACCGCGACTGCGCGCGGCCCAAGCGCAGCACGTTCGACCAGCAAATCCAGCACCCGCGCCGTTGGCGCATACACCGGCGCATACCGCAGGTTCGCAAACGCGAACACACCCACGCCGTAGTCCGGCGCAAAGCGATACTGGCTCCCATACCCCGGCAGTCCGCCGGAATGCCCGACGGTGACCACGTTGCGGCTGTCGCGCGTCCAATTCAGGCCGTCGGCGTAGAAGTTGGTCTTGGGGTTGGGCGTCTTCTCGTCGCTCATGGTCGCCTTGGACTGGTAGCCCGCGAACACCTGCGGCAGCTGCATCTCGCGCAGGGTGGCGCGGCGCACCGGACCTGGATCGGGCTCGCTGCGTGCAGGCCAGGCGTTCAGATGGAAGGCGACGTAGCGCGCAAAGTCCTCGGCTGTCGTGATCAAGCCACCCATGGCCGCCGCATCGCCATCGTGCAGGATCGGCTCCGCCACCCACGCGTCATGGTCCCAGTGGTAGCCCAAGGCCAGCTTGCCCGGCGCGGCCTGCGTGTATTCCCAGCGCGTGTGCGTCATGCCGAGCGGCTGCAGGATCTGGCGCGTGACGTAATCCTGGAAGCGCATCCCCGCTGCCTTGCTGACCACCTTCCCCAGCAGGACGAATCCGAGATTGCTGTACTCGAATTGCACGCCCGGCGCGTTCGAGAACGACAGGCCCTGGCCGACGAACTGCTCCAGCTGGGCATTGGTCAGGCTCATTTGCCGGTCGCCCCACGGATTGTCCTCGGGCAGGCCGGTGGACATTGTCATCAGGTGGCGAATTGTGAGGACCGGTGAATCGGTGGTCGGCAGCTGCAGGGCTTTCAGCTCCGGCAGCCACTGGGCCACAGGATCGTCCAGCCGCAGTTTGCCCTCGTCGCGCAGCTTGAGGGCGGCCATGGCGACGAAGCTCTTGGTCATGGACGCGATGCGGAATTCGGTCGTCGGCGTCACCGGCGTCTGGTGCGCGATGTCGGCCAGGCCGAGCGTCTTCACGTGCACCAGCTTGCCGTCCAGGACGATGCCATAGACCAGGCCAGGCAGATGCTGCTTGTTCGCCAGGTCCGCGTACAACTTGTCGATCTCGGGCGTGAGCGCTGTGACGCGGGCGGTGCGGTCATCCGGTGTGGGCTGGGCGAGGGCGCCGGTAGCGGACAACGCCAGCAGCACGCCGCACATGTTGCGGCTGAGGGTACGGGTCATGCGGTCTCCTCCATGTTGTTTGGACGAGATTATGCACACCTTGCGCTGTCACTGGGAAACGTACGGCCGGTCGTCCGCGTTCGGTGTTCCAATTCAGGGTTTCGAGGAGAGCGCGATGAGTGAGACCTTCAAGGCGGGCGACAAGGTGGAGTGGCAATCGTCACAGGGCACGGTGCGCGGCACGGTCAAGAAGAAGCTGACCGCGCCCACCGACATCAAGCAGCACCACGTGGCCGCGTCGGCGGACCATCCCGAATACCTGGTGGTGAGCGACAAGACCGGCGCCGAAGCTGCGCACAAGGCGTCCGCGTTGAAGAAGGTGCATTAGCGTACGGACGGCCCGGTCCGCCTGGGGCATCCTGAAGTCATCCATTCAACTTCAGAAGGAGCACATCATGGGCAAGTATTTCCTGGCGTGGATTCTTGGCGTTCCTGGTGTCGTACTGGTGATCCTGTACCTGCTGTTCCATTGATCGCAGGCCATTGCGACCGGCGGAGGCCACGCGGCCTCCGCGATCGCCCGACTGGGCCGCTCAGTCGGTGACGACGTGCCAGGCGTTCATCGCCTTGTCGCCTTCCTTGTCGCCGGCCTTCTTGTCTTTGACGAAGGTGTACAGCGGTTTGCCTTTGTAGGCCAGTTGCTTGGTGCCGTCCGCGCGCGTGATGGCGGAGTAGGGCTCGGCCAGGGTGCCGTCGCCGGCCTGGACCGCGGGCCAGTTCTGCGCGCACTTCTCCACGCACACGCTCTTGCCGCTGTTGGCGGTGTCCTTGTCGAAGGTGTAGACGGTCATGCCGTTGGCGTCGACCAGCATGCCGTTGGCTCTCTTCAGGGGCGCATCAGGGTTCGCAAGCGCAGACGCACTGCACACGGCCAGCAGGACTGCACAGCTCAGAAACGAGGATTTCATCGGTGTCTCCTGTGAAAGGTACATCGGGGAACGGGACTGCAGTCATCCATTCTACGCCCGGCGTTTGCTATGCTGGCAGCTGTTTTCGTACAGGAGCGCCCATCATGGCATCGCTACAGGATCAGTTTTTGAAGGCCGGGCTGGTCAACAAGACCAAGGCCAAGCAAGTCCAGCAGGAAAAGAGCAAGCAGCACAAGATCGATTTGCGCACAGGCACCAAGTCGGTGGACGAGGCCAAGCTGGCCGCGGCGGAACTGCAGCGCCAGAACGCGGAACGGGCGCGCGAGGCCAACGCCCAGCGCGATGCGGCGGCCACGCAGAAGGCCATCATGGCGCAGATCGTGCAGCTGGTGGACAAGAACCGCCAGCCCAAGGGCAATGGCGATATCGCCTACAACTTCACGCACGGGAGCAAGATCGAGCGCATCCACGTGTCGGGGCCGGTGCGCGAGCATCTGGTGGCCGGGCGGCTGGTGATCGTGCGGCTGGGCGAGCGGACGGAACTGGTCCCGCGCGTCATCGCGGAGAAGATTGCGGAGCGCGATGCGGCGCTGGTGGTGCAGGTGAAGAAGGCGGCGGAAGTGGATCCTGACGATCCGTATGCGGCGTACCAGATTCCCGATGACCTGATGTGGTGATCTCGGGCAGGGTCCGCCGGTGGCCCGGCATTGGGAGCCTGTTTAGTAAAAGAAACTAAAATCGCGCTCCAAACCACGGAAAGCGTTGGCGTGGCAGGCGCGCCTTGTTACCTTCGCTTCCATGAAAGCGATCGCGACCGTGCTCGGTGCCGTCCTGAGCGCCACCATTCCTTCCGCGGCGGACCTGCCTGTGCCGCTCGTCTACGATTGCCTGCGCGCCAGCGGCCCCATCACCATCGACGGCCGCCTGGACGACCCAGCCTGGCAGCGCGCCCCCTGGACCACGGACTTCGTCGACATCGAAGGCGACCGCAAGCCGCGCCCGAAATACCGCACCCGCGTGAAGATGCTGTGGGACGACCAGTACCTCTACATCGCCGCCGAGCTGGAAGAGCCGGACGTCAAAGCCACCCTCACGCAGCGCGACTCGGTGATCTTCAAGGACAACGATTTCGAAGTCTTCATCAAGCCCCTGCCGGACACCAGGAGCTACTACGAATTCGAGATCAACGCCCTCAACACCGGCTGGGACCTGTTCCTGCCCAAGCCCTACAAGGAAGACGGCCAGCCGGACAACAGCTGGGACATCGCCGGCCTGAAGACCGCCATCGCCGTGCAGGGCACCCTCAACCAATCCGCAGATAAGGACCGCGGCTGGACCGTCGAAATCGCCTACCCGCTGAGCGCCTTCGCCAGCCGCCAGTCCGTCCCGTTGCCTAAAGACGGCAGCACCTGGCGCATCAACTTCAGCCGCGTGGAATGGACCGCCGGCCAGCCGAAGGAAGACAACTGGGTCTGGACCCCGCAAGGCGAGATCGACATGCATGTGCCGGATCGCTGGGGCACCCTGCGTTTTCGTTCCCAAACCGCTATCAAATCCCCCGAGTTGCGAAATTGACGCAACTTTGTTTAGTAAACAAAACTAAACTTTGTGCCGATTTTGAAAGTTTGTTGAAGTCTCCCTACGTTACTTTGTATAAATTCTCCTGAGCGGAGAGCGGGTTACGCGCAGCAGCGCGCGGCGACAGACCGTTTAGTAATCCCTGCCCGCACCGCCCCTAACAAAGCCCGACGACGGGCTCAACCAGGAGACCCACATGACGTTAAGAACTTCTCTCGCTTCCCGGCAGCCGGTCTGCCACGCCAAGCCGATCGCACTTGCCGTCAGTGCGGCCCTGCTGGCGCTGGCCAACGCGCAGGCCCAGACCGCCGATCCACAAGCGGCCGCGCCATCCGATTCGGCCGCCCCGGCTTCCGTGGTCGTCACGGGCTACCGCTACTCGATCGAGAAGAGCCTCGACCAGAAGCGCAACGCCAACGCCATCGTCGACGTCATCACCGCCGAAGACGTCGGCAAGTTCCCGGACAAGAACGTGGCCGACGCCCTGCAGCGCGTGCCGGGCGTGATCATCGACCGCAGCGGCGGCGAGGGCAAGAACGTGAGCGTGCGCGGCCTGTCCTCGGAACTGACGCTGACCCAGCTGAACGGCAACTACATCGCCACCGCCGAATCGAACGGCGACCCGACCCGCTCGTTCAACTACATGCTGATGCCGTCCAACATGCTCTCCAGCGCGGAGCTGTTCAAGACGCCGGAAGCGCGCATCGACGAAGGCGGCATCGGCGGCACCGTGATCCTGCACACCCGCCGCCCGTTGGACGTGGAATCCAACAGCGGGTTCGTGAACGTGGAAGGCACCCGCGCCGACACCAGCAAGAAGACCGACGGCCAGTTCTCCGGCCAGTACGCCTGGCACGACGAGAGCCGCCGCTTCGGCGTGCTGGTCGGCCTGAGCCAGCAGAAGCGCACCACGCGCACGATGAGCGCGACCACCGAAAACTGGCAGTGGTACGGCGACGACTACGACGCCCACCCGGCCACCGACGTCAACGGCAAGCCGTCGGACCTGACCTCCTACTGGTGGGGCCAGTCCGGCTTCTACGACCAGAACGGCAAGTACTACACCAACTTCATGATGCCGACCTCGGTCAACCTGAACGTGCGCACCGAGGAGCGTGAGCGCAAGGGCGGCCAGCTGACCCTGCAGTTCAAGCCGGTCCGCAACCTGAACCTGACCGCCAACTACTTCCGCTTCGACCTGTCGCAGAACTCGCAGACCAACACGCTCAAGATCCCGGAGTGGAACCTGGCGCGCTACGCGGGCGACGGCAACTGGCCGGGCGGCCGCATGCTGGACGGATTGACCTTCGACCCGAGCGGCACCATCGTCACCGGCGCCAACTACAGCGTCCATCCGGGCAAGACCTACTACTGCAGCGAGGCGCAGGCCGCGGCCGCGGGCCAGAAGCCGGGCGGCTGGGGGCCGGACGACTGCACCATCCCGACTCCGCAAATCACCGGCAGCTACAACCGCGAGAAGGCCAAGTCGCAGACCTTCGACATCGCCGCCGAATGGCGCGGCGAATCGCTGGACGCCGACTTCAAGGCGGGCCGGACCTGGGCCGGCGGCGGCCCGGAGCTGCAGTTCACCATGCCGATCAAGCCGCGCGTGCAGAATGCGGACGGCAGCTGGACCCTGGGTAACTACGCGAGCGCCTGGAGCACCGCCGGCACCCCGACCATGACCTTCTCGCCCGAGCTGATGGCCAACCTGGCCAAGGGCATCGGCGAGATCGACCTCGGCTCGACCTCGTCCTCCTGGACCCGCAACAGCACCAAGCAGAAGTATGCGCAGGCCGACTTCACCTGGCACACCGACAGCAGCTGGCTGGATTCCCTTCAGTTCGGCGCCAAGTACCGCGATGGCGGCACCCACCGCAAC
This sequence comes from Zemynaea arenosa, assembly GCF_004614185.1. Lineage (GTDB taxonomy): Bacteria > Pseudomonadota > Gammaproteobacteria > Burkholderiales > Burkholderiaceae_D > Telluria > Telluria arenosa. The sequence goes on from NZ_SPVF01000084.1 coordinate 5,981, forward strand.
ACCGGTAACAACTACTGGGTCTGCAAGGGCACCGATCCGAGCAACTACGACAACCGCTACCAGGCGGGCTGCGATTCGTCGGCCAACAAGTTCCAGCCCTCGTTCCTGTACGCGAACTCGCTGGACAGCCTGGCCGGCGGTATCAGCGCCAGTGCCTTCCCGGCGATTAACTACCCGGCCTACATCGCCTACCTGAACCAGACCTACGGTACGATGCAGACCCGCAATGAAGACAACTTTGTATTCAACGTGGACGAGAAGATTTCTGCCGCCTACGTGCAGGCCAACATCAAGACCGAACGCCTGCGCGGCAACGTCGGCCTGCGCTTCGTCCGCACCAAGCAGCACGCGGATTCGACCGACCGCGTCGACAACTACAACGACTACTTCTTCAACGTGAACGGCGCGCCGGCACCGTGCCAGGCAGGCGGCAAGCCGGCTGCGGGCGCACCGGCGGGGTCGGGCTGCGTCAGCGGCTTCACCACGCTGCCGGATTCCACCGCGCACACCCAGTCGTTCGTGGTCAGCTCGCTGGACCGCACCTACAACGACGTGCTGCCGAGCCTGAACCTGGCGTACGACCTGACCCCGGACCTGCTGCTGCGTGCGGCGGCGTCCAAGGTCATCGCCCGCCCGAGCTACGGCGACATCGCGGCGCCGGGTGGCCTGCAGAACTACAGCCAGGAATACGTCAACGACCGCCGCCTGATCGGTGGCGGCGACCAGCAGGGCTGGTTCGGCAGCGGTTCCAACAAGGAACTGGAACCGTACAAGGCCACCCAGTTCGACCTGGGCCTGGAGTGGTACTTCCAGCGCGGCTCGGTGCTGGGCGTGGACGTGTTCCGCAAAAACGTCAGCAACTTCGCGGTGCCGGTGGTGATGAACGTGCCGCTGGTCGTGGGTGGCGAGACGGTCACGGTGCAGAACTACTCGACCAGCGCGGGCGGCCGCAACGGCGTGTCGGAAGGCGTGGAGCTGTATGCGCAGCACACCCTGTCGAACGGCCTCGGCTTCCAGTTCAACTACACGTACAACAAGACCAACCAGGCGGCGATCACCCTGGCGGACGGCACCGATGTCGGCCAGTCCCCGCTGGTGGGCAGCGCCCGCAACCAGACCAACCTGACCGTGTTCTATTCGAACGACAAGGTGCTGGTGCGGGCGTCGTACAACCGCCGCGGCGAAGTGGTTGATGGGCTGCAGAACGGCCTGAACGTGTATGAAGATCCGTACAGCCAGGTGGACCTGAATGCGGCCTACAACATCACCAAGCAGCTGACTTTCACCGCTTCGGTGTTGAACCTGACGCGCCAGGAGGCCCGCTCGCACCTGGGCAGCGACACCAAGGACCGCTTCTACTCCAACGGGTATGCCGGCCGCATCGCGTACATGGGCCTGAACTACAAGTTCTAAAGCCTGTCTTCGTCCTTCCTCGCACAGGGGCGGGGAAGGGCTTTCAGCGGCAGCCGCCGTTCCCCCTTCGGCGGCTGCCGTCTTCTTTGCTCTTTGCAAGGAGTCGCGGCATGGACTCGCAACGTATCAGCAGTATTACGGTCATTGGTGGCGGCAGCGCGGGCTGGATGGCGGCGGCCGCCATCGCCACTTATCTGGGCCGGTCGTGCACCGTGAGGCTGGTGGAGTCGGAAGAGATCGGCATCGTCGGCGTCGGTGAGGCCAGCGTGCCGCACATCCGGCTGTTCAACGGGCAGTGGCTGGGCATCGACGAGGCGGAGTTCGTCAAGCGCACCCAGGCCACCGTCAAGCTGGGCATTCAATTCAACGACTGGAGCCGGATTGGCGACAGTTACATCCACGGCTTCGGTGCCATCGGACGGTCGCTGGGGCCGTTGCCGTTTCATCAGTTTTGGTTGAAGCTGTTTCTCTCCGGGCGTGCGGGGCCGATAGGCGCGTATTCGCCGCAGACGGTCATGGCGCCGCTGGGCAAATTTGCGCCGCGGGACCGCAACGCGGCTCCGGGGACGCCGCTGGCCGATATCGCCTATGCCTACCACTTCGACGCGACCTTGTATGCGCGCTACCTGCGCGAGCTGGGCGAGCAGCGGGGTGTGCAGCGGATCGAGGGCAAGATCGTCAGCGTGCAGCAGCGTGCTGACGATGGGTTCATCGAATCGGTGACGCTGGAGAGCGGGCAGGTGATCGGGGGCGAACTGTTCATCGACTGCTCGGGGTTTCGCGGGCTGCTGATCGAGCAGACTTTGAAGACCGGATACCACGACTGGTCGCACTGGCTGCCGTGCGACCGGGCGATGGCGGTGCCGAGCGCCCGGGTTGATCCGATTACGCCATACACGCAGTCGTCGGCGCGGCCGGCGGGGTGGCAGTGGCGGATTCCGCTGCAGCACCGCGTGGGCAATGGGTATGTGTATTCGAGCCAGCACATCAGCGATGACGAGGCGGCGGCGACCTTGTTGTCTCACCTCGATGGGGAGGCGCTGGCGGAGCCGCGCGCCCTGCGCTTTACCACGGGCGTGCGGCGCAAGTGCTGGAACAAGAATGTCGTGGCGCTGGGGCTGGCGAGCGGGTTTCTGGAGCCGCTGGAGTCGACCTCCATTTATTTGGCACAGTCGGGGGTGACGCGGCTGCTCAGTTTGTTCCCGGGACGGGATTTCAATCCGCTGCTGGTTGACCGGTTCAACCGGGAGTCCGAATTCGAGTATGAGCGGATTCGGGATTTCCTGATCCTGCACTATCACGCGACAGAGCGGGACGATACGCCGTTCTGGGACTATTGCCGGACGATGTCGATTCCGGACAGCTTGCGGGAGACGATGGACTTGTTCCGCGCGGATGGACGGTACTTCCGCAATGGGGAGGATTTCTTCGCGCTGCCGAGCTGGGTGCAGGTGATGCTGGGGCAGCGCATCGTGCCGCGCGGGTATCATCCCATCGTGGACGAGATGCCGGAGGAGCGGCTGGTCGAGCATGTCGAGGGCATGCGGCGCTCCCTTGCCGACGCCGTCGCCACCATGCCGAGCCACCAGGAGTGGATCGACCGCTACTGGAAAGCGCCCGCGCCATGACGGCACAGCGCCACTTCGCTCCGTCGACGCGCCGAGCCGTCGCCGCCGCTCCGCATGCTGCGGTCCTGAGCGGGGTCGTCGCGCTGGTCGCCGCACTGGGCGGGTGGCGCCGCTGCGTCTCCTTCTTGCTCGCGCTGTGGATTGCGCTGACGGCCGCCACCGCCGCGGCGGCCGCGTCGGACGATTTGGTCATCAGCAAAGCCTGGAACTTTCGGCTGCTGCCGGGTGGCGCGCAAGTGACGGCGCATCCGGAGGCGGCCGGCTGGCACGCTGCCACCGTCCCCGGCACCGTCCACACCGACCTGCTGGCGAACAAGCTGATCGCCGATCCCTACGTCGGCGCCCCCGAAGCCAGGCTGCAGTGGATCGGCCTCGCGGACTGGGAATACCGGACCTCCTTCGATGCATCGGCCAGCGTCCTGGCCGCGCCGCGTGCCGACCTCGTCTTCCCCGCCCTCGACACCTTCGCCGAAGTGTGGCTCAACGGGACTCGCATCCTGGATGCCACCAACGCCTTCCGCACCTGGCGCGTGCCCGTGCAAGGCCAGCTGCGCGCGCGGGACAATGAACTGCGCATCGTCTTCCGCTCCCCGATTGCCAAGATGCTGCCGCAAGTGCAGGCGATGCCGCTCAAGCTGGCCGGCAATTACCCATCCCCCTACGGCGATGAGCCGAAGGACGCGATGACTGCCAACTTCGTCCGCAAGCCCGGCTACCACTACGGCTGGGACTGGGGGCCGCGCTACGTTACCGCCGGGATCGGCCAGCCCATCACGTTGCAAACCTGGAGCACCGCCCGCATCGCCAACCTGCATCTGCGCCAGGACCGTGTGAACGCCGACAAGGCCGACCTCACCGCCATCTCCACCACTGACGCCGCTCGACCGGGCGGGTATGAAGTGCGCCTCTGGCAAATCGCCCCAAACGGCAAGCGCACCCTGGCTGCCCAACGCCGCGTCGACCTGAGCGCCGGCGAAAACCGCATCGAACTCCCGCTCCACATCGCCCATCCGCAGCGCTGGTACCCCAACGGTTACGGCGCGCAACCTCTGTACCGCTACGAGCTGACCCTCAGTACCGGCGGCGCGCCGGTGGCGAGCGCTACAGCCCGCACCGGCCTGCGCACCATCGAACTGCACCGCGAGCCCGACGCCAAAGGCCGCAGCTTCTATTTCGCTGTGAACGGCAGCCCCGTGTTCGCCAAAGGCGCCAACAGCATCCCCTTCGACATGTTCCAGCCACGCGTGACCAAAGCGCAGTTGCGCCGCGTCCTGCAATCCGCGCGCGACGCCAACATGAACATGCTGCGCAGCTGGGGCGGCGGCTATTACGAGAGCGACGATTTCTTCGACCTCGCAGACGAGCTCGGTCTGCTCGTGTGGCAGGACTTCATGTTCGGCGGCGGCATGCAGCCCGCGTATGACGACGCCTTCCGCGCCAATGTCGTGGCCGAAGCGCGCGACCAGGTGCGCCGGCTGCGCAACCACCCGAGTGTGGCGCTCTGGTGCGGCAACAACGAAGAAGAGATCGCCTGGAAGTACTGGGGGCCGGGTAAGGAGATGGCGCAGGCCGATCCGGCTTTTGCTTCGAAGGTCTGGAGTGGTTACGTGCAGCTGTTCGGCACCGATCTGCGCAAGGTCGTCGCGGAAGAAGGCGGTGGCATCGCCTACTGGGCCAGTTCGCCGAGCGACGACCTGGCGGAGGCCGCCAACACGTCTGCCAGCGGAGACATGCACCATTGGGAGGTGTGGGGCAACCCCGCCTACCCGCCAACGAAGTACCTGGAGATCACGCCGCGGTTCATGTCCGAGTATGGCTTGCAGGCGTGGCCGGTGCAGCGCACGGTCGATGCGTTTGCGCAGCGTGACGAACAGGGCCTGGCCACGCCGGTGATCGAAGCCCATCAAAAGTTCTTGGCCGGGAAGGGCAACGAACGGCTGATGAAGTATGTGGAGGCCGAGTTCGGCGTACCAGCGGATTTCGCCGAGTTCATCTACCTGAGCCAGGTGATGCAGGCCGAGGGCATTGAACTGGCCGCGCTGCACCACCGCGCCAGCCGGCCGTACACGATGGGTTCGCTGTATTGGCAGCTGAACGACGTGTGGCCGGGGGCGTCGTGGTCCAGCGTCGACTGGTTCGGCCGCTGGAAAGCGCTGCACTTCCACGCCCGCCGCTTCTACGCGCCGGTCGCGGTAGCGGCGCTGCGCAACACTGCCGGCGCCACCGAGGTCAGCCTGCTCAACGACCGCGCGCGCGCCCTGCATGGCGAGCTCCGCCTGCGCGTGCTGACGCTCGATGGCCGCATCCTGCGCGACGAGCGCAAGTTGGTCGAGCTGCCCCCGCTATCCGCTACCCGGCTCGCGCACTACGCTGACGCAGATCTGCTGGGGGGCGCCGACCCGGCGAACACGGTCGCCGTCTTCGACCTACAAGTTCCCGGCGAGTCCCCGTCCCGCGGCGCGGTCTACTTCGCTCCCGCCAAGTCGATCGCCTGGCCCGCTGCCCCGGTCCGCGCCGGTGTGCGCCGCGCAGGCGCCGCCTACGTCCTCGACCTGCATGCCAAAAAATTCGCGCGCGCCCTGTGGATCGACTTCACCGGCCTTGATGCCGAGCTTACCGATAATGCATTGACGCTGCTGCCGGGCGAGCACGTCACCGTGCGCGTCACCTCAGCCGCCACCCTATCCGCGCTGCGCGCCTCCCTGCGCCTTCATTTTTTGCCAAAAAACCGGGGACGTACCCCCTCTCCAGAGCGGGGTACGTCCCCGATTTTGCGAAATGCGCCAAATTATCAGTCAGCGTCTAAGGCTCTGATTTCACGCGCCTTTTGATTATGTGGGCTGCTACTTCATGTGTAAGGAATCGGAGACTCCCTACAGCTCTAAGGCGGGGTACGTCCCCTGTCTGGGAGCGGGGTACGTCCCCGGTGGAAGGTTGTTTACTAAAACGGGCTAAAGATCGGCAGAAATGGCGGGTTTCGTTGACGCTGCCGGAGCGGCTGGGATAAAACCTTGTTTATTAAAACGGTCATTGGAGATGCGGGAATGGATGGGATGACGCTGCGCAGGGGAACGCGCCACGCGGGAGTGCAGCCATGAGCCAAGTCACTCTGCGCGATATCGCGGAACACACCGGCCTGTCGATCGGCACCGTCTCGCGCGCGCTGAAGAACCAGGCGGGGATGACCGAGCAGACCCGCGCCCTGGTGCGCGACGCCGCCCTCCGGCTCGGCTACAACTTCGGCCAGCTGAAGAAGGGCCGCATTCGCCGCATCGCCTTCCTGCTCCACAGCCAGCACAACACGCTCGCGTCCAGCCCGTTCTTCTCGCCTGTCCTGCACGGCGCGGAAGAGGCCTGCCGCCGCGAAGGCATTGCGCTCTCGTTCATCGCGGTCGGCCCGGCGGAGCCCGTCCTCGGCCTGATCCGGCTGCACCAGCCCGACGCCATCCTGTGCGCCGGCTTCTTCGAGCCCGAAGTGCTGAACGTGCTGCATCAGATCGGCAAACCCATCGTGCTGGTCGATATGCACCGTCCCAATTTCACCTCCGTCAACCCGGACCACGTGCGCGGCGGCTATCTCGCGGCGCAGCACCTGATCCGCTGCGGCCGCAAGCGCATCGCGATGTTGTCCGGCTCGCTCGCTCACTACAGCATCCAGCAGCGCAACCGCGGCTTCCGCCAAGCGCTGTTCGATGCCAAGGTTCACGCGGACCCGGACCTGGAAGTCATCGTCCCGGCCCTCGGCGAAGGCGACGACGGTGTCATCGAAGCCATGCAGACCCTGCTCAGCCTGCCCAAGCGGCCGGACGCGGCGTTCTGCTACAACGACAGCACCGCCCTGGTCGCCATGAAGTACTGCCTGGCCGAAGGCATGAAGATCCCGCATGACGTCGCCATCGTCGGCTTCGACGATATCGATGCCGCGGCCGCCGCCATTCCGCCGCTCAGCACCGTGCGCGTCGACAAGCCCGCGCTCGGCCGCGCCGGCGTCGAGCTGCTGCTGCAGCAGGCGGAATCCCCCACCAAGATCACCCTGCCGGTCGAACTCATCGTGCGCGAAAGCAGCTGCGACGACTAGCCTTTCTCACCTGCCCACCCATGTCCCACTTCCCCGACTTCCGCAACCCGGCCGTGCTGCTGGACCACGCGCGCCACACCATGCGCTTCTATCACCCGCGCGCCATCGACCCGGCCGGCGGCATGTACCACTACTTCCTCGATGACGGCACCGTCTACGACGCCGCCCACCGCCACCTGGTCAGCAGCACGCGCTTCGTGTTCACCTACGCGATGGCCTACCGTCACTTCCACGACCCGGCCTATCTCGATGGCGCCCGCCACGCCGTGCGTTTCCTGCGCGAGGCCCACCGCGCTCCAGACGGCGACGGCTACGCCTGGATGCTGAACGGCCGCGTCATCGAAGACGGCACCCAGCACGCGTACGGCGAGGCCTTCGTGCTGCTGGCCTACGCGCACGCCGCCATGGCGGGCATCGACGAAGCCCGCCCCTGGATCGCGGAAACCTTCGAGCTGATGGAGCGCCGCTTCTGGGACGCCGCCAACGGCCTGTACGCCGACGAAGCCAGCCAGGACTGGTCCGTGCGCTCCACCTACCGCGGCCAGAACGCCAACATGCACGCCTGCGAAGCGCTGCAAGCCGCCTACCTGGCCACCGGTGAGCGCCGCTACCTGGAGCGCGCCTACACGATTGCCTTCAACATCACCCAGCGCCAGGCGCAGCGTTGCGGCGGGCTGATCTGGGAGCACTACAACACTGACTGGCAGCCGGACTGGCGCTTCAACTTCGACGACCCGGCCAACCTGTTCCGTCCCTGGGGCTACCAGCCCGGCCACTTCACCGAATGGTCCAAGCTGCTTTTGCAACTGGAACAGAAGGCCACCGGCGTCCTCGAGCACGATCTGGCCTGGCTGCGCCCGACCGCCGAGCGCTTCTTCCAGGTCGCGGTCGAAAAAGGCTGGGACCAGGATCACGGTGGCCTGTGCTACTCGTTGGCACCCGACCTGAGCATCTGCGACCCGCACAAGTACTTCTGGGTGCAGGCTGAGAGCGCCGCCGCTGCCGCCATGCTGGCCCAGCGCACCGGCGACGACAGCTACTGGACCTGGTACCAGCGCCTCTGGGAATACAGCTGGACCCACATGGTCGATCACGAGCACGGCGCCTGGTACCGCATCCTGGATCGCCAGAACCGCAAGCTGAGCAACGAAAAGAGCCCGGCCGGCAAGGTCGACTACCACACCATGGGCGCCTGCTACGACATCGTCGGCGTGCTCGGGAGGCCAGACCATGCATGACGCCCCCGTGATGCTGTGCGCCGGCGAGGCGCTCACCGACCTGATCCACCAAGGCCACGAGCAGTGGGTCAGCCGCACCGGCGGCTCGGTCTGGAACGTGGCGCGCGCGCTGGCGGTGCTGGGCGAGCGCATCGCCTTCGCGGGCGCCATCAGCCGTGACCGTTTTGGCGATGCCCTCTGGGCCGCCAGCGAAGACGTCGGCCTGGACCTGCGCCTGCTGCAGCGCGTGGCCAAGTCGCCGCTGCTGGCCGTGGTGGAGCAGGGCGAGCCGCCGCGCTACTTCTTCATCGGCGATGACAGCGCCGACCTGCATTTCGATGCCTCGCAATTCCCCGAAGGCTGGTCGGCCAACCTGCGCTGGGCCCACTTCGGCGGCATCAGCCTGGCGCGCCAGCCGCTGGCGCGCAAACTGGTCGACCTGGCTGCGCAGCTGAAGGCGCAGGGCGTGTCCATCAGCTACGACCCCAACTACCGCAACCTGATGGACGCGGCCTACACGCCCACCCTGCAGCGCATGGCCGCGCTGGCGGACGTGATCAAGGTCTCGGACGACGACCTGCGCGGCCTGTACCCAGGCGTGGCGCTCGATGACGCCCTGCGCCAGATCCGCTCCCACAACCCCGCCGCCCTCTGCCTGCTGACACGCGGCGGCCAGGGCGCAAGCCTGCTGAGAGGCGCCGACCGCGCCGATGCTCGCGCGCCCGCCGTCACCGTGGCCGACACCGTCGGCGCCGGCGATGCCAGCGTCGCGGGCCTGCTGCACAGCCTCGCGCAGCACCCACAGCGTTCCTTGCAGTCGCACCTGCACGCCGCCTTGGCCGCCGGTTCGGCCGCCTGCCTGCAACCCGGCGCCACCCCGCCGCATCCGCAATCCATGCATCAATTATTCGAACAGCTTGAAGGAGACGCATCGTGATGAGCCGCACCCAGTTCGCCCCGTTTCAATTGGCCCTGCGTGGCCTGTGCATCGCCGCCCTGGCCTTCCCCGCGCTGGCGCATGCCGCTCCGGCCGCACCCGCGCACCCTTCCGCAAGAACCGTACTGGCCAGGCAGGACGCCCTGGCGCCCGTGACCGACGCCCAAGCCGCCGTCCTGGCGCAGCGCGTGAAGGACGAGATGCGCCACGCCTGGCAAGGCTACAAGCAGTACGCCTGGGGCCACGATGCGCTCAAGCCGCTGAGCAAAGGCGCGCATGACTGGTACGCCCAGTCGCTGCTGATGACGCCCGTCGACGCACTGGACACCCTGGTCATCATGGGCCTGAAGGACGAAGCCAGCGAGGCCCGCGAATTGATCGCCACGCGCCTGAACTTCGACCAGGACATGTACGTGCAAAACTTCGAGATCACCATCCGCCTGCTGGGCGGCCTGCTCTCGGCCTACCAGCTGACCAACGACGAGCGCCTGCTGGCCAAGGCGCAGGACTTGGGCCAGCGCCTGCTGCCGGTGTTTGAATCGCCGACCGGCATGCCGTACACGCACGTGAATCTCCATTCCGGCAAGGTGCGCGGCAACGTGAGCAACCCGGCCGAAACGGGCACGCTGCTGCTGGAATTCGGGATGCTGAGCCGCCTGACCGGCAACCCGGTCTACTTCGACAAGGCCAAGCGCGCGCTGGTGGAAACCTACAAGCGCGCCGCGCCGAATGGCCTGGTCGGTTCGGCCATTAACGTCGAAACTGGCAAGTGGGTAAGCACCGAGGCACACATCGGCGGCGCCATCGACTCCTACTACGAATACCTCTACAAGTGCTACCGGCTGTTCGGCGACCAGGAATGCAAGGCAATGTGGGATCACAGCATCGCGGGCATCAATTCCGTGCTCGTGGATACCAGCCACGGTGGCCTGTGGTACGGCCACTCGGACATGAACACGGGTAAGCGTCTCAAGACCCAGTACGGTGCGCTGGACGCCTTCATGCCCGCGCTGCTGGCCGTGAGCGGCGACCTGCCGCGCGCCAAGGCGTTGCAGGAGAATGGCCTGCGCATGTGGCGCGTGGCGGGCATCGAGCCGGAGGACCTGGACTACGCAAAGATGAAGGTGCTGAACGGCGGCTATGCGCTGCGCCCGGAGATCATCGAGTCGGCCTACTACCTGTATCACTACACGGGCGACACGCGCTACCGCGCCATGGGTCGGGAATTCTTCGAAGACTTTGTGAAGCACTGCCGCACCAACGCGGGCTTCGCAGCACTGAAAGATGTGCGCACCAAGCAGAAGGCGGATTCGATGGAAAGCTTTGTCTTTGCCGAGACCTTCAAGTACTACTACCTGCTGTTCGCGCCCAAGGCGGCGCTGGACTTCGATGCGGTGACGTTCAACACCGAGGCGCATCCGCTGCGTGTTCCCGCCGCCCCAGCCGCCTCTCGCTAAGGATCGTTCGCCATGACCTTGCTCCTCCCTGTCCACCGCCGCGCCTTCATGGGGGCGCTGCTGGCGGCCGCTGTATGCGCCTCGGCGTCCGCCGCGCAGGGCGCAGTGGCGCCTTCGGGCTCCACGCCCGTCAACACCTTCATCGGCACCCAGGACGAAGGCAACACCTTCCCTGGCGCCTCCGCGCCCTTCGGCATGATCCAGGTGAGTCCCACCGGCGAGCATTACGCCGGCTGGCGCTACAGCGACGCGCGCATCCGCGGCTTCGGCCACTCCTTCCTGTCCGGCGCGGGTTGCTGGGAGCAGGGCGGCCAGCTGTCCGTGCTCCCGGTGACGGGCCGCATTGGCCCTGGCGGGGACTTTGACAGCTCCAAGGCCGACGGCTTCAACTACAAGCAGTATGCCGCGACCTACACCCACGACGGTGAGGTCGGCCAGGCCGGCTACTACAAGGTCAAGCTCACCAGCTACGGCGGCATCACCGCCGAGGCGACCGCGCTGACCCGTGCCGCTGCCGAGCGCTATACGTTCGCCCCCGGCACCGCCACTGGCCATCTGCTGCTCAACGTCGGACAGGCCAACGAGCGCCATTCCGTGGTCGGCAGCGAAGTGCACGTGGTCGACCAGCGCACTGTGGAAGGCCGCATCACTACCAAGAGCTTCTGCGGCGGCGCGCAATACACGACCTGGTTCCGCATGGTGTTCGATCAGCCGGTCGCCGCCCACGGCATCTGGGACGATCGTGGCGGCTTCCCCGGCGTGATGGGGCCGAGCCAGCAGGGCGAAGCGCGCCCGCACGGCGTATGGGTCAGCTTCGATCTCCAGAATGGCAAGTCCGTCACCGCCGTCAGCGCCATCTCGCACGTGGATGCGGAAGGCGCGCGCGCCAACCTCAAGGCCGAGGGCCTCGCCAACGGCCAGCCGCTCACCTTTGACGCGATGCGCGCGCAGGCACAGACGGCTTGGCAGAAGGAGCTGGGCTCCGTGCGCATCGAAGGCGGCAGCAATGACGACCGCACCGTGTTCTACACCGCGCTCTATCACGCCCTCCTGCAGCCGCTGACCGGCAGCGATGCCGACGGCCGCTATCGTGGCTACGACAATGCCATCCACACCGCCAAGGGCTGGACTTACTACGAGTTCTTCTCGCTGTGGGACACCTACCGCGCGCAGAACCAGCTGCTGGCGCTCCTGCGTCCGCAGCGCGCGCGCGACATCGCGCAGTCCGTGCTCAAGATCCGTGAAGAATGCGGGTGGCTGCCGCGCTGGGGCTACGCCAACTTTGACAGCAACGTGATGACCGGCGACCCGGTGACCCCGTTCCTGGTGGACCTGTGGCGCTTCGGCGCGCTGAAAGGCCGCGAGAAGGAGGCCTACGCCGCGCTGCGCGAGAACGCATTCGGCGTGCCGCCGCATCTCGTGCGCCCGCAAGGCCGCGCGGGCAATCCGAGCTACCTGCGCCAGGGCTTCGTGCAGTACGACCGTACCTTTGTCGCCAAGGGCATGGACGTCGACCCGCACCACGGCGCCTCCGCCACGCTGGAATATGCTTTGGCCGACAGTGCCCTCGCAACGATGGCCAAGTCCCTCGGCCACACACAGGACGCGCAGGCGCTGTCCCAGCGTGCCCTCAACTGGCGCAAGGTGTGGGACGCAAGCGTGGTGGACCAGCCGACCGGCTTGCGCGGCTTCCCGCGTCCGCGCCTGCTGGACGCCAGCTGGTTTGCGGACCTGAACGGCAGCTACGACCCGCGCGGCGAGCGTGGCTTCCACGAAGGGACTGCGTGGCAGTATCAGTGGCTGGTGCCGCAGGACGTGCCGGGCCTCGCCGCCGCGATGGGCGGCGCCGCAGCGGCGCTGCACCGCCTGGACCTGTTCTTCGACTACGACGCCATCCAGGCCGACCCCGCGGCGGTGCGCAAGTCGTGGGTGGTGGGCGCGTACAGCTACTACAGCCAGTTCCGCTACAACCCGAACAACGAGCCGGACCTGCACACGCCGTGGATGTACACGCTCATGGGCCAGCCCTGGAAGACCACCACCGTGCTGCGCGCGGCCGAGACCTTGTTCGGCAATGGGCCGAGCGGGGTGACCGGCAACGACGACCTGGGCACGATGTCGGCGTGGTACCTGTTCAGTGCCCTCGGCCTGTATCCAGATGCGCCGGGGAGCGGCCGCTTCCTGATGCATGCCCCGCGCTTCCCGCGCGCGGAGATCGACCTGGCCAATGGCCGCACCCTGCGCATCGAAGCGCCGGAGGCGAAGCCGGGCGAGCGCCGCTTCGTGCAGGGCGTGAGCTTCGCCGGCCGTCCGCTGTCGCGCGTGTGGCTGGACTGGGAACAGCTGCAGGCCGCGGGCACGCTGCAGTACAAGCTGTCCGCGCAGCCGGACACGACTGGCTGGGGCACGCATGCGCGTGACCTTCCGCGCGCACCCGCCGGGATCGCCCCGTAGAGGGCGGCCTTTGCACTCATACACACACAGGAGACACACACATGGAACACATCTCGCAGCCGTCCACGCTGCCATCACGGACGGCGCATGCGGACGCCGGGAACAACACTGGGCCGCTGGTCATCGTCACCATCCTGTTTTTCATGTGGGGTCTGCTCACCGCGCTCAATGACGTGCTGATTCCGCACCTGAAGGCGCTCTATACGCTGACTTACGTGCAGGCGATGATGGTGCAGTTCTGCTTCTTCGGTGCGTATGCCATCGTGTCCCTGCCTGCAGGGGTCCTGATCAAGAAGCTCGGCTACCAGAATGGCGCGGTGGCCGGACTGGTGATCGCGGCCGCCGGATGTGCGCTGTTCTACCCGGCCTCGCAGAGCGGCTACGGCTTGTTCCTGCTTGGCTTCTTCGTGCTGGCGGCCGGGATCACGATCCTGCAGGTGGCGGCCAATCCGTACGTGACGGTGTTGGGTGCGCCGCAGACCGCGTCCAGCCGCCTGTCGCTGACGCAGGCCTTCAATTCCCTCGGCACCACGATTGCGCCGACTCTCGGCGGGATCCTGATCCTGTCCGGCGCCGCGCTGGGGGCGACGGAACTGGCGCAGCTGCCGGAGGCGCAGCAGGTGGCTTACCGCGCGGCGCAGGCAGCCAGTGTGCAGAAGCCCTACCTGGCGCTGGCCGGTGCGCTCCTGCTGCTGGCGGTGCTGTTCTTCTTCGCCCGCCTGCCCGCCATCGACCATGACGATGGCAGCGCACCGCACCTGGAAAGCGGTGCGGCGCGTTCGGTGCTGACGCATCCGCACCTGCTGATGGGGGCCATCGGTATCTTCCTGTACGTGGGCGGAGAAGTCAGCATCGGCAGCTTCCTGATCAACTTCATCGGCGAGCCGAATATCGCGGCCCTGTCGGCGGCGGATGCGGCGCACTACGTCAGCTATTACTGGGGCGGCGCCATGATCGGCCGCTTCATCGGCTTTGCGGTGATGCGCTACGTGAGCCCGGGCAAGGCGCTGGCCTTCAACGCGGCGGTGTCGATCGCACTGGTGCTGGTGGCTATCTTCGGCCACGGGCAGGCGGCGATGTGGGCGATCCTCGCCGTCGGCCTGTGCAACTCGATCATGTTCCCAACCATCTTCAGCATGGCACTGTACCGGCTGGGGCGCTTCACCGGCCAGGCCTCCGGCATCCTGTGCATGGCGATCGTCGGCGGCGCCGTGGTGCCGTTCATCCAGGGCGCGGTGGCGGACACGGTCGGCCTGCAGTGGTCCTTCGTGATTCCGGCGCTGTGCTACGCCTTCATCCTGTACTTCGGCCTGCGGTTCGCGGGACTGTACCTGGACGGCGAGCAGGCCTGACACTGCGCCACGCTGGCCCAGCGCTGCTGCCCCTGGCTGCGATAATCACGGCGGTGGAGTTGGTATTCAGGCCGACCGAGGCGACCACGATCGCCAGCATCAGGATCCAGGGCGTGGCGCCGTGCAGTTCGACGCCGGCGCGGATGCCGCGGTCGATATCCTCGTCGCTGGCGCGGTCGTGGTGCAGGTTGAAGCGGCCGGCGAAGCTGGTGCGCGGGCTAAGCGCGGTGGGAGAAGAGTCGGGGTTGTCCATGCGGTGCAGCGGCGGAGTGGTCAGTGGCCGATTGTCGCATGTCAGTTCCGGCAGGGCTGTCCTTACGTGTGCGCGCGGAAGCGTACGCGGCGCGCTGCCGCCTTGGCGCATAATGCCGAGATGACACATTCTCCGGACGCTTCGCCTTCCGGCGGTGGCTGGCGCATCGGCAGCGCCGTCGCCCTGGTCTTTGCTCTCTGCGGCTTTGCGGCCGCGCTGGCGCTGACTTACGTCGCCTGGCAGAGCGCGGACGCGCAGCGGCGGAAAGACCTGCAGACCGAATTCGACTATCTGGTACGCACTTCCGTGCGGCGCGTCGAACTGCGCATGGGTATTTACGAGCAGGTGGAGCGCGCCACCTCCGCTTTCCTGCTCGGCACGCCGGACGTGGAGCCGGACAAGCTGGCCTACTACGTGTCCGCGCTTGAACTCGAACGGAACTACCCCGGCATCCAGGGCATCGCCATCGTCAAGCGCATCCCCGTTGGCGCCAGGGCCGCGCATGAAGCGGCGATGCGCAAGCGCTTCCCCGACTACACGGTCCATCCGGCCAATCCGGACGAGACGATCAGCACCATCACCCACATCGAACCGCTGACTCCCATGAACCGGCGGGCGATCGGCTTCGACATGCTGACCGAACCGCTGCGCCGGGCCGCGATGGAGCGGGCGCGCGATACCGGACGGGCTTCCGCATCGGGCAAGGTCCGGCTGATCCAGGAGAACGGCAAGGATGCCCAGGCTGGCCTCGTCATGTACGTGCCCGTCTACGAGCGCGGCCTGCCCACGGAGACCGTCGAACAGCGCCGCGCCGCCATCACCGGCTGGGTCGGCGCCCCGTTCCGCATGCGCGACCTGATGAACGGCATCTCGGAGGAACGCGCGCAGGAATTCGCGCTCGCCATTTACGACGCCGGCCAGGAGACGCCGGACGCCCTGCTGTACAGCTCCGACACGGCCGGCGGACCCGCGCCGCATGCCCGCCTGGAAGCGCGCCGCACCATCGAGGTCGGCGGCCGTCCGTGGCTGCTGCGCTACCACTCCACGCAGCAGCTGGAAGCGCGCCTGGCCACACCCACGGCCCGCTACGTGGCCCTCGGCGGCGCGGGTACCAGCCTCCTGCTGGGTCTGCTGGTGTGGGTGATCGCGAGCGACGGCCACCGCACCCGCAAGCGCGCCCGCGAAATGACGGCGCAGCTGCGCACCAGCAACGCTCAGCTGGCCGCGGAGCAACAGCGCATCCATGTGCTGCTGGACACCGCTTACGACGCCTTCATCGCCACTGACGCGCAAGGCATCGTCACGGACTGGAACAACAAGGCCGCGCGCATGTTCGGCTATTCCGCCAGCGAGGCGATCGGCCAGGACATGGCGGATCTCATCGTGCCGCCGGAGATGCGCACGGCACATCGGGCGGGCATGGCGCGCTACATCCAGACCGGGCAGGCCAAGCTGGTGGGGACGGTGGTCGAAACCGTGGCGCAGCGGCGCGACGGCAGCGTGTTCCCGGTGGAACTGGCGCTGGCGGGCGTGGGGTCGGAAGAGCGCACGGGCGTGAGCGCCTTCATCCGCGACATCACCGAGCGCAATGAGAACCGGCGCCGCGAGGCGGCCCGCAACGAGGCGCTGGAGCAGGCGCGCAACGAGCTGCATCACGCGCAGAAGCTGGAGGCGATCGGCAAACTGACGGGCGGCGTGGCGCACGACTTCAACAACGTGCTGCAGGTGATCGGGGGGAACGCCCAGCTGCTGCAACTGTCCGTACGGCGCGACGACGCCAAGCTGCAGCAGTGGATCGCCAGCATCCAGGCCTCGGTGGAGCGCGGGTCGAAGCTGTCGTCGCAGCTGCTGTCGTTCGCGCGGCGACAGCCGTTGCAGCCGGTGGCGGTCGACCCGGCGCGCATCGTGCGTGGGATGGAAGATCTGCTGCAACGGGCGCTGGGCGAGTCGATCCGCTTCGAGGTGGTGGAGGAGCGGCCGCTGTCGCGCGTGAAGGTCGATCCGGGGCAGCTGGAGAATGTGCTGATCAACCTCGTGATCAACGCGCGCGATGCGATGCCGCAGGGCGGGACGCTGCGCATCGCCATGCGCGATGTGGCCTTGAGCGAGGCGGAGGCGGGCGCGGAGCTGGCGCCGGGGCCCTATGTGCTGCTGGAGATTTCCGATACCGGGGCTGGGATGCCGGAGGACGTGCGGGCGCGGGCCTTCGAACCGTTCTTCACGACCAAGGAAGTGGGCAAGGGAACCGGGCTGGGCCTGTCGATGGCGTATGGCTTCGTGCGGCAAAGCGGCGGGCGCATCGAGCTGCACAGCGAGCCGGGCCAGGGCACGCTGGTCAAGATCTACCTGCCTGCGTCGGACGAGGCGGAGGCGATGCCGGACCGCCGCGTGGCGCGCACCGAGAGCCGCGCCGCCGGCACGATCCTGGTGGTGGACGACGATCCCAACGTGCGCGACGTGACCGTGGCCATGATCACGGGGCTCGGGTACGAGGTGATCGAGGCGGAGCACGCGGCGCAGGCGCTGGCGCTGCTGCAAGCGGGCTGCCAGCCCGACCTGATTTTCACCGACGTGGTCATGCCTGGTCCAATGAGCAGCACCGACCTGGCGCGGCGCGCGGCCGAACTGCTGCCCGGCGTGCCGGTGCTGTTCACCTCAGGCTACACGCGCGACGAGCTCTCCAAGGACGGCAAGCTGATGGAGGGCGTGCAGCTGCTGCCCAAGCCGTACACCCGTGCCGAACTGGCGAGTCAGCTGGGCGGCCTGCTCGGCGCTACGAGCGCGTAAGGTGGTGGCATAATCGCCGGCCTAACCCATTCTCACGCGAGGAGATGTTGATGTCCGCACTCAAAGTCCGCAGCTTTGCCATTTCACTCGACGGCTACGGCGTCGGCCCGAACCAGAGCCTGGAGAATCCCATGGGCGAGGGCGGCGGCGGGCTGCATACGTGGTTCCGTGGCACGCGCACCTTCCAGAGCATGATCGGGAATACGGGCAAGGGGGCCGATGGGCCGGACGACGAGTTCGCGGCCAAAGGCTTCGAGAATGTCGGGGCCTGGATCCTGGGGCGCAACATGTTCAGCCCCGGCCGCGGCGAGTGGGATCTGGAGTGGAAGGGTTGGTGGGGCGATGAGCCGCCGTATCACTGCCCGGTGTTCGTGCTGACGCATCATCCGCGCCCGCCGCTGGAGATGGCTGGCGGGACCACATTCCACTTCGTCACCGACGGCATCCAGTCGGCTTATGAGCAGGCCATACGCGCCGCCAATGGCAAGGATGTGCGGCTGGGCGGCGGCGCGGCGACTATCCGCGAGTTTTTACAAGCCGGTCTGGTCGACGAGCTGCACCTCGCCATCTCGCCGATCCTGCTCGGCTCCGGCGAATCCCTGCTCGGGGGCATCGACATGGTCAAGCTGGGCTACCGCTGCACCGAGCACGTGGCGACTCCTCACGCGACGCATGTGGTGCTGTGTAAAGGCTGACTGGCCCGCACTGGCGGTCGCTGCCATTTCAGCCGGCGGCGCTAGCGGTCCTGCCGCTCTTTGGAAGAGTGGCCGGACGAGTCGGTGTCTGCGCCGATGCGGGCCACCGGCAAGTGCCAGCCCCAGCGGATGGCGCCAAGGCGCAGACCGAAGCAGATCGCGGCGCCGGTCACTGCGCACGCGGTGCTGGGCAGGCCGAGCGTGACACCGACGACCATCACGCTGGCCCCGGCCAGCGCGGCCACTGCATATACGTCGGCGCGCATCACGGTCGGCACTTGGGACAGGAGCACATCCCGCGCCATCCCGCCGCCGATCCCGGTCAGCATGCCGAGCAGCGCGGCCATCACCGGATTGAGCCCGAAGATCAGCGCCTTCTGCGCGCCGGCGACGCAAAACAGCGCGAGCCCGGCCGCATCCAGCAGCAGCACCGCGGCCTGCGCCCGCGTCACCCGCGAGTAGCCGAAAAACACGAGCACGCCCGCCGCCAGCGACACGGCCAAATAGCGCCAGTCGCTGATCGCGGCCGGAGGCACGGCGCCGATCAGCAGGTCGCGTGCAATGCCGCCCGAATTGGCAGCGACAAACGACAGCACCAGCACCCCGAAAAAGTCCAGCCGCCGCCGCGCCGCGGCCGCCGCCCCACTGAGCGCGAAGACGAACGTCCCCAGCAGGTCCAGCGAGAGCACCAGCGTCTTCAGCGCCGCGTCCAGGTTGAACGAGCTGACCACGGCGGATGCCAGCATCACGTCAGCTCTTGCGCACGAATTCGGACTTCAGGCTCATCGGACCGAAGCCCTCGATCTTGCAGTCGATATCGTGGTCGCCCTCGACCAGACGGATGTTCTTGACCTTGGTGCCTTGCTTGATCACGCCGCCACCGCCCTTGAGCTTCAAGTCCTTGATGACGGTGATCGAGTCGCCATCCTGCAGCACGTTCCCGGCCGCGTCGCGCCATACCCGCGCCGTCTCCACGGCCACGGCCTCGGCCTGTACGGCCCATTCATGCCCGCATTCCGGGCAAACGTAGTTGCCCATGCCGTCCTCGTAGACCAGGGCGGAAGCGCAGGATGGGCAAGGTGGGAAAGTTGACATGAGCAGGCTCCGGGATTGGCGGGGGACGAAGTCTACCATCCTGCACAAACAAGGCAATCACGGCAACATCTTTGGCGGCCCCTGGCCCGGCCATGTATCAGGACGGGCGACCGGGCACGCCACGCCTGGACCTGCTTTCGGCCCGCAGGTTGCGGAATAACGCATCGCAGCGCACTGCCGGCGCGCCCGCTGACGGGATCGCCGCCGTCACATGGCCCGCGCGGCCCGCGCCTCGCTGCGCTCCAGCCGAGGAGGTGGTCCAGGCTCACGCAGCCGGCACCGCGGGCAATCAGATAGAGCAGCAGGGCCGCCCAGGACAGATGGGTCGGCCAGGCCTCCGGGTAGACGAACACCTCGATAACGACCGTCATGCCGAGCAGGGCCGCCGCCGACACCCGGGTTCCCAGCCCCAGCACCAGCAGCAGGGGAAACAGGTGAGCGGTTCAATGGCGCGCGGCGGCCCGACCTGCGCGAATCCTGACCTGCCGTGTGACCGGTCACCCTGTCGATAGTGTAACAAAGAGGAAGCGCACGATCTCGCCACCCATCGCCCTTGGTGAGGGAGAGACGTCAGCGCAGCGGCAGGTAGTAGTCGACCACACGCTCGTGCGGCGCGGTGAAGACAGGATCGTTGAGATAGTGACAGAGTACCTGGCCCGATACCGGCGCGTGCCCGCTGGCCTGTTCGGCGATTCGCCGCAACATGGCGGGCGGCGGCCGGTCTGCACCGCGCCAGCGCACCTGCGCGTGGCGCCCGCCACCCAACGATCCCGCGACAACGCCGCGCAGGCTTGCCATCCCTTCGAACCGTTCGAGACAAGCGCCAGAGAGAGAGTCCCCAAGGCCTGCGTCCACGCGGGACCAGACCGTCCACGCCGGCCGCGCAATTCCTCTCGTTTCAGCACGCGCCAGCAGCTGGTCGAAGGCCGCTGAGGCATCCGTGCCAAAATCTGCGAACGGCACCCGGTATACGGGTCGTGTAGGCAGCTCCACGACCGCGACCTGATAGTTCAATCCTGCAGACTCACGCCCCGCGCGCGTGGGCGCGAGGCCAAACTCGCGGCTGAACGCGCGGGCAAAGGTCTGGGGCGAGCCGTAGCGAGAGCGCAGCGCCGCATTGCAAACGCTGGCACCCTGCAACAGGAGGGCACGGCCTTCCGCAAGGCGCAGGCGGCGCACCGTGGCCATCGGCGTTTCGCCGAGAGCTTCGCGGTAGAAGCTTGTGAAGTGAAACTTGGACAAGCAGGCTACCTCCGCCAGTATCGACAGCGTGAGATCTTCATGCAGATGCGCTTCAACGTAATCGAGGACGCGGCGCAGGCGCCGCCGTCGGGCGACGATGTGTTCGATGGACATGCGCGGGATGACACCGGGCTGAAATGAGGTGGATTGTATATCGACATGTGCCCGGGACGGCCGTGCGAACGCTCCGAACGCAAACAGGCGCAGCGACGCTGTGTTTGGTCGGCGACGGGCGCGGGAGCGCAGAACCAGGCGGCCTATCCCAGGCGGCCGCTCATCCTGCACAAAACCGCAATTCCGGCAACATCACCGCATGTGACTGCCGGTATCTTGGACCTTCGACGAACGATTTGATTCTTCATGAACTCTGTCGCCTGGCTCGTTTCCTGTTCGCTCGCGGGTCCCGCCATAGGGGCCATCGTCCTTCCCGCTGTGCCGCAACGCCTGCAAAGCCGCCTCGCCGGTGGTGGCGCGATGATTTGTCATGCTCTCGCGGTGGCGGGGCTGATGCTCACCCTCGATGCCAGCCTGGGCCTTCTGCCCGGCGAATTCAGGCACATTGCCCGGAGTGGCCTGACGGCGGCATTCCCCTTCGTTGCTGCTCTCGCATGGAGTAGCGTCGCCCTCTTGGCGAGCGCTCCCGCGAACCTGCGCGTTCATGAGATGTTGCTCCGCGCCGTTGCCCGCTACGTGGGCTTGGCATTCATCGGTTTCGAAATCGGAAAGCTGCGGCACGATGAGGAAATGCGTGCATTCTTCACGTCGTCCGGATTGTCAGTGTGGTTCATGTATCTGGTGATGTCGGTTGAAACCGCCGCAGCCGCGGGCCTTCTGTTCGGTTGGCACCGGGCTTGGGCCGCTGGCGCGCTCGCCGCGCTCATGGTGGGTGCGATCGGCACTCATGTCCTCAATGGCGATCCACTCGGTGATGCGCTCGACGCCTGCAATATGCTCACTTTGACGGCGGCGATTGTGACGTACTGTGCCATACGGTATGTGCAGAAGGGCAGGCTGGGAGGTCAGAACGGATACGTTGAACAGCGGACGACAGGATTGCAGCGGTGAGGCGGTGGTGGACTACGAGGAGCTGGTCCACGCCGGGCGTGCATTGAACGACCATCATCAACTAGGGTGCCGAGCGCGCCTTTGAAAGGAAACACACATGGGACTTTTGACCTTCTGCATCAACGTGACGCTTGATGGCTGCACGGACCATCAGGAAGGCATCGTGGACGACGAGACGCGGGCCTTCTTTACCGACCTGCTGGACAGCGTGGGCGGCATGCTCTGGGGACGGGTGACCTATGAAATGATGGAAAGCTATTGGCCAGCGGTCGCGCACGGGGCCGTCGATGCGCCCGCCCCGATGCGTGAATGGGCCACAAAGCTGGATGAGAAGCCGAAATTCGTGGTTTCGTCCACACGGCAGCATTTTCCCTGGACGAACAGCCATCATATCGCCGGCGATCTGCGCGCAGGCGTGCAGAAACTCAAGGACGACATGCCGGCGGGTGTACTCCTTGGCAGCGGCAAGCTTGCGACGGCGTTGGATCGTC
The DNA here is from genome assembly GCF_004614185.1 of Zemynaea arenosa. Taxonomy (GTDB): domain Bacteria; phylum Pseudomonadota; class Gammaproteobacteria; order Burkholderiales; family Burkholderiaceae_D; genus Telluria; species Telluria arenosa. Next base: position 28,145 of record NZ_SPVF01000084.1, read on the forward strand.
TGGATCTCATCGACGAATATAAGTTTCTCGTCCATCCGATGATCGCCGGGCATGGGCCGACCATGTACCAGGACGGGCTGGCGAGCACGCGGCGGCTGGAGCTGGTGTCGGCCCGCGCGCTCCGTAGCGGCGTGCTCGCGGTGCATTACCGGCGTGCGCGTTAAGTGTTTTGTTGGCCTGCTACCTGGCCACAACGGAGGCAAAACGGCCGAACGTCAGACGCGCGTGAGCAGTGCCCCAAGTTTGTCCGCTCGGCCCTCGACAGCTCCCGGGCGCGCGCACCGGACGCTGGGTCTGAGCGGCCTGTAGCGGAAGACCATTGCTCCATTCTTCGGTGCGGGCCTGCTGCTGGTCAGCCTGATGACGACTTTCAGCAGCGCCGCTGCGACAGCGCCATGTGTGTAACGGTACTTGAGCCGCCACCACTTACAGCCCGCCGCCATTGAAGAATCGCATCTCAACGGACTAGGGCAAACTGACAAGCACAAAAAAGCCGCAGTCTCAGAGGAGAACTGCGGCTTCTGTGGATCGCCTTGAACGGGCTGATCATAATTCTTGGTGGCCCGGGGCGGAATCGAACCACCGACACAAGGATTTTCAATCCTCTGCTCTACCAACTGAGCTACCAGGCCAAGAGAGGCATGATTATAGCAGCCCGACAGGATATTGCAAGCCCGTAACCGCACTTTGTCCAGGTCCCGAGCGCCCGCCCGGCAGGCCCGTGACGAAAGCCCCGCGTCAGCCCGCTCCTCTATAATGCCAACATGACCACGACTACCTCGACCCGCATCCGCAGCGACGTCTGCATCGTTGGCAACGGCGCTATCGCCAAGACGGCGGCCCTCGGCCTGTCGCAGGCCGGCCACAGCGTGACCCTGTTGTGCCCCGCGACCGCCGCCGCGCCCGCCCAGGCGCAATCGGACCAGCCTTGGGACGTGCGCGTGTATGCCCTCAACCACACCGCCCACAGCCTGCTGACCCGCCTGCGCGTCTGGAGCGCGCTGGACATGAGCCGCGTGGCGCCGATCGAGGCGATGCGCGTGAATGGGGATGGCGCGGGCCATGGCACCCTCGGTTTCGATGCCTTCAACGCCCACGTGGGCGCGCTGGCCTGGATTGTCGAGGACAGCAACCTGAACCAGGCGCTGGATGCCGCCCTCAAGTTCGCGCCGAACGTGCGCCTCTCCCACGGTCGCGCCTGCGCCCTGAACGGCAACGCCAGCGGTGACGCGGGCGCCACCGTCACCCTGGCCGACGGCACCGTCATCGAGTGCGAGCTGATCCTGGGCGCGGACGGCGCTGACAGCTGGGTGCGCAACCAGTGCGACATCGGCTACGACTACCGCTCGTACCAGCAGCGCGCCATCGTCACCAATTTCAGCTGCGCCAAGCCGCACCACAACGTGGCCCACCAGTGGTTCACTTGCAGCGAAGGCATCATCGCGCTGCTGCCGCTGCCGGGGAACCGCGTCTCGCTGGTCTGGTCCGCTCCACTGACGCTGGCGGAAACGCTGATGAACGAGACCCTGTCCGAGCTGGCCGTCCGCCTGGCTGAATACAGCGAGGGCGAGCTCGGCCCCCTGCGCCCGCTGGTGCCGGAGGAGGTCAAGGCCTTCCCGCTGCGTCTGATCCGCCCGCACAGCATCGTCGCCCCGCGCGTGGCGCTGGCCGGGGATGCGGCCCACGCCGTCCACCCGCTGGCCGGGCATGGCATGAACCTGGGCTTTGGGGACGTGGAAGACCTGCTGAAGATTCTGGCCGAACGCGAGCCCCACCGCGCCATCGGCGACGAGCGCGTGCTGGCGAGATATGCACGGGCGCGCAAGGAAGACGTGTTCCTTATGCAATTTGCCACGGACAGCCTGGAACGTTTATTCGGATCGAATCTCGAACCGGTGCGCGCAGTGCGCAATTTCGGATTAAACTTGCTCGATAAATTTCCTGCCCTCAAGCGCCGCCTGATGTCCCAGGCCCTGGGCAGGGCGTCGAACATCGTTTAATCCGGAGCCTTCATGTTGAAAACCAAACTCGCGCTGGCGCTGTCGGCCCTGATGGTCGCGTCCTGCGTCGGCGCCGAGCAGCCGTCTGTCGAAACCCAGATCAAGAAGGCGGTCGAGCCGCGCCTGGGCGATGGCGCCAAGATCGAATCGGTCAAGGAAACCCCCTTTGGCCTGTACGAGCTGCGCGTCGGCGGCGAAATCCTGTACACGGACAAGAAGGGCGAGTACCTCATCGTCGGCAACGTGTATGAAGCCAAGACCTCGCGCAACCTGACCCGCGAGCGCATCGACGAAATCAACCGCGTCAAGTTCTCGGACCTGCCGCTGGAATCGGCTATCAAGACCGTCAAGGGCGACGGCAAGCGCGTGATCGCGATCTTTGAAGATCCGAACTGCGGCTACTGCAAGCGCCTGCGCCAGACCACGATCAAGGACTTGGACAACGTCACCATCTACACCTTCATGTACAACATCCTGTCGGACGATTCGTTTGTCAAGTCGGCCAACATCTGGTGCGCGCCAGACCGCGCCAAGGCCTGGGACGACTGGATGATCAGCGGGAAGGCGGCTCCGGCCGCACCGGCCGGGTGTTCGACGCCCAACGACAAGATCGTGGCGCTCGGCCACAAGCTGAGAATCAACGGCACCCCGGCGATCTTCTTCGCCGACGGCTCGCGCATCCCGGGCGCGGTCGACAAGGCGGCGCTGGAAGCCAAGTTCGCGACAATCAAGCAGTAAGCGACACCGAAAACGCCCGCCGCTGCGGGCGTTTTGCATCAGGCAGACTTCAAATACATCAACACGCAGCACCCCAGTCCAAGACGAAGAAGGAGCACACTCATGGTCACCCTGAACATCAACGGCCGCGACGTCCAGGTCGACGCCGATCCGTCCCAGCCCATCCTGTGGACCCTGCGCGATAACCTCAATATGACCGGCACCAAGTTCGGATGCGGCGCGGCGCTGTGCGGCGCCTGCACCGTGCACCTGAACGGAGAGCCGATCCGCTCCTGCGTGACGCCGATTTCGGCCGCCGTGGGGCAGAAGATCACGACCATCGAGGCGATGGAGAACGACAAGGTCGGCAAGGCCGTGCAGGATGCGTGGGTGAAGCACGACGTGCCGCAGTGCGGCTACTGCCAGAGCGGCCAGGTGATGAGCGCCACGGCCCTGCTGCGCACCAAGAAAAACCCGAGCGACGCGGACATCGACAGCGCCATGAGCGGGAACATCTGCCGCTGCGGCACCTACCAACGCATCCGCGCCGCCATCAAGGATGCGGCCAAGACTCTCGCGTAAGGAGACGGCCATGCGTATCGAATGGATGTCCCAGGGCGAAGCGCCCGCTGCGGAGCAGCCGCACGTCCTGTCGCGCCGCGGCTTCATGAAGGCCGGCGCCGTCGCCGGCGGCGGTCTGGTGCTGGGCTTCTTCATGCCCGGTGCGCACAAGTTCGCGCAGGCAGCCGGTCCAGCCCAGTCGTTCCCGCCGAATGCCTTTCTGCGCATCGCGCCGGACAACACGGTGACCATCGCCGTCAACCGCTTGGAGTTCGGCCAGGGCGCGGCCACCGGCCTGCCCATGGCGATCGCCGATGAACTGGACGCCGACTGGTCGCTGGTGCGCGCGGAACTGGCGCCGGCGGCGGACGTGTACAAGGACCCTGGCTTCGGCATGCAGATGACCGGCGGCTCCGGCTCCATCGCGCGCTCGTTCACCCAGTACCGCGAGATCGGCGCGCGCGCACGCGCGATGCTGGTGTCGGCGGCCGCGCAGCAGTGGAACGTGAAGCCGGAGCAGTGCCGCACCTCGAAGAGCACCGTGTTTGGCCCGGCGGGCCAGAAGGCGACCTATGGTGCGCTGGCCGATGCGGCCATGAAGCTGCCGGTGCCCGAGCAGGCGGTCCTCAAGGATGCCAAGCAGTTCACCCTGATCGGCAAGCCGACCCGCCGCCTCGATGCGCGCGCCAAGTCGACCGGCCGGCAGCAGTTCGGCATGGACTTCAAGCCGGAAGGCGCGAAGGTGGCCGTGGTGGCGCGGCCACCGGTGTTCGGCGCCAAGGTGGCGAGCTTCGACGCGGCCAAGGCGCTCGCGATGCCGGGCGTGCGCGCCGTGCTGCAGGTGCCGACCGACCGTGGCGGCAGCGGCATCGCGGTGATCGCGGACGGCTACTGGCCTGCCAAGCAGGCGCGCGAGGCGCTCGACATCAAATGGGACACTTCGGCCGTCGAGAAGGTCAGCAGCGACAAGCTGTTCGCGGACTACGCGGCGCTGGCGAAAACGCCGGGCGCGGTGGCGAAGAAGGCCGACATCTCCGCGCTGGCGGGCGCGCCGAAGAAGATCTCGGCCGTCTACGAATTCCCCTACCTGGCGCACGCGCCGATGGAGCCGCTCAACTGCGTGGTGGACTTGAAGGATGACCGCTGCACCGTGTGGGCCGGCACTCAGTTCCAGACCGTGGACCATGGCGCAATCGCGCGTACGGCGGGTCTCGATCCATCCAAGGTTACGCTGAATACGATGATGGCCGGTGGCGGTTTTGGCCGCCGCGCGGTGCCGACCTCGGACTACATCGTGGAAGCGGTGAACATCGCCAAGGCCTGGAAGGGCGCGGGCCATGCGGAGCCGGTGAAGGTGATCTGGAGCCGGGAAGACGACATCCGGGGCGGCTACTACCGCCCGGCGGTGCTGCACCGCGCGGAGATCGGGCTGGACGCCAAGGGCAATATCGTCGCCTGGGACCACGGCATCGTGGGCCAGTCCATCATGGCCGGTACGCCCTTTGAAAAGTTCGGCATCAAGAACGGCGTGGACGACACGCTGGTCGAAGGCATGGGCAAGCCGTACGCGGTGCCGATGAACCTCTCGGTCCATATGCCGAAGGTGAATGTGCCTGTGTTGTGGTGGCGCTCCGTGGGTTCGACCCACACGGCCTTCGTGATGGAGACGCTGATCGACGAAGCCGCTGCGGCTGCTGGCAAGGATCCGGTCGCGTACCGTAAGCAGCTGATCCCGGCGGAGCACAGGCGCCATCACGCCGCGCTGGACCTGGCGGTGGCCAAGTCGGGCTACGGCAAGAAGCCGCTGCCGAAAGGGCATGCCTGGGGCGTGGCGCTGCACGAGTCCTTCAACTCGGTGGTGGCGTATGTGGTGGAAGCGTCGGTGTCCAAGGATGGCACGCCCAAGCTGCACAACGTGACGGCAGCGGTGCATTGCAACCTGGCCGTGAACCCGATGTCGGTGGAAGCGCAGGTGCAGGGTGCAGCGCTGATGGCCGTCGGCACCACGCTGCCGGGGGCTGCGATCACGCTGAAGGACGGGGTGGTGGAGCAGGAGAACTTCAATACCTACACCGTGGCCCGCATGCCGGACATGCCGCACGTCGCCGTGTTCATCGTGCCGTCCACGGATGCGCCGACCGGCATCGGTGAACCGGGCCTGCCGCCACTGGCGCCGGCTTATGCCAACGCCATCGCCAAGGCGACGGGCAAGCGGCTGCGCAAGCTGCCGTTCGACCTGAAGGCTGTGTAAGCCATGTACCCCGCCGGCATCCTGCTCGCCGCCGGCCGGGGTTCGCGTTTCGATCCCTCCGGCGCAGCGAACAAGCTGCTGGCGCCGCTTCCCGGCGGGTACACGGTCGCCGGGGCGGCGGCGCGTAATCTGCGCCGCGTGCTGCCCAATGTGCTGGCGGTGGTGCGGCCGGGGGACTTTGCGCTCACTGCGGAACTGCGCGCGGCGGGCTGCGACATCCTTGAATGCCTGAATTCGTCCGAAGGGATGGCGGCGTCGCTGGTGGATGCCGTGCGCTTTACGTCGCCGTCGCCATTCGGCTGGATCGTGGCGCTGGCGGACATGCCGTTCGTGGAGCCGTCCAGCATCCAGGCGCTGTGGGATGCGCTGGCCGATGGCGCGTCTATAGCGGCGCCGGTGTTCGCGGGCCAGCGCGGAAATCCCGTGGCGTTCGCGCCCGAGCACCGGGACGCTTTGCTGGCGCTGCGTGGCGACCAGGGCGCGCGGTCTTTGCTGCAGGCGGGCGATGTCACACTCGTCGAGGTAGACGACCCAGGCGTACTGCGTGACGTCGATCTGCGCTCTGACCTCCCTGCCGATTGAAGTACACTGTGCTCCTCCCGATAGAGGCGCATAGGTACATGAAACGACAGATCACCAAACGCACCGCGGCGGACCCCGCGGTGCAGTATTCCATCCTTCCCAAGGACCTCTCCGGCCATCTCTTCGAAGTCACGCTGCGCGTGGCGGCACCCGCACCGGAAGGGCAACTGTTCGTGCTCCCGGCCTGGATCCCGGGCAGCTACATGATCCGCGAATTCGCGCGCAACATCGTGCGCATCCGCGCCGAGTCGAATGGCGCGGAGGTCAGGCTCACCAAGCTGGATAAGCATAGCTGGCAGGCGGACCCTGTCGAAGGCCCGCTGACGCTGGTGTACGAGGTGTATGCCTGGGACCTCTCCGTGCGCGCGGCGCACATGGACCAGACCCACGCGTTCTTCAACGGCACCAGCGTGTTCCTGCGCGTGGCCGGGCAGGAGGCGACGCGGCACGTGGTGGACATCCGCCCGCCGGATGGACCGGAGTCGCGCTACTGGCGCGTGGCCACGGCGCTGCCGGAGCTGGGCGCGAAGCGCTACGGCTTCGGCACCTATGCGGCAGATAACTACGATGAGCTGATTGACCATCCGGTGGAGATGGGCGACTTCGCCCTCGGCAGCTTCACCGCGCACGGCGTGGAGCACGACATCGTCATCACCGGCCGGGTGCCGAACCTGAATATGGAGCGTCTCGAGCGCGACCTGAAGGTGCTGTGCGAAACGCAGATCGCCTTCTTCGAGCCGAAGACGCGCCAGGCGCCGATGCAGCGCTACGTCTTCATGACCATGGCGGTGGGCGATGGCTACGGTGGACTGGAGCACCGCGCGTCCACGGCGCTGATCTGCAACCGCAACGACCTGCCGTCGGTTGGCGACCAGGGCAAGCCGCCGAGCGAGGGCTATGTGCGCTTCCTGGGCCTGTGCAGCCATGAGTACTTCCACACCTGGAACGTCAAGCGCATGAAGCCTGCGGTGTTTGCGCCCTACGACTATCAAGTGGAAAACTACACGCCACTGCTGTGGTTCTTCGAAGGCTTCACCAGCTACTACGACGATCTTCTGCTGCTGCGCTCAGGGCTGATCGACGAGCCAACCTATCTCAAGCTCCTCGGGAAAACCATCGGCAGCGTGTGGCGGGGCAGCGGGCGCACCAAGCAGAGTGTGTCCGACTCGAGCTTCGACGCCTGGAGCAAGTACTACCGCATGGACGAAAACGCGCCCAATGCGATCGTCAGCTACTACACCAAGGGCTCCCTGGTCGGCCTGGGCTTCGACCTGTCGATTCGTGCGAAGACCGAGGGCCGCCGCTCGCTGGACGATGTGATGCGCACGCTGTGGCAGCGCTACGGACGCGATTTCTACAGTGGCGGCGGGCGAGGTGTCACGGACCAGGAGCTGGAAGCGCTGTTCGACGAGGTCAGTGGCTTGCGTTTGCGGCCCCTGTTTGAGCGCTGGGTGCGCGGCACAGAAGACCTGCCGCTGGCCAAGCTGTTCGCGCCTTTCGGCATCAAGCTGGTGGACGAGCGCAAAGGGGACAAGCCTTCGCTGGACGTCGGCACCACGCGCGATGGAGCGGATCTCAAGCTCACGCAAGTCCACGAGGGCGGGGCAGCGCATCACGCGGGCCTGTCCGCAGGCGATATCGTGCTGGCGCTGGATGGCTTGCGCGTTGGCGGCAACCTTGAGGCAATGCTGGCGCGCTACCAGGTGGGCGACGCGGTCAGCGTGCATGCCTTCCGCCGCGACGAGCTGCTCGCCTTCTCGGTCACCCTGCAGGGCGAGCGGGTTCCCAACATCAGCCTCACGGTGGCCGATAAAAAGGCCGCCCTCAAGCGGCCCAGCCAAGTCAAGTAGTCCTTACGCGAACAATCGCGCGAGCTCGGTCCCCGGATCGGGCGCGCGCATGAATGCTTCGCCGACCAGGAAGGCATGCACGTCGTGCTCGCGCATGCGCTCCACGTCGTCCGGCACCAGGATGCCCGACTCGGTGACCACCAGGCGGTCCTTCGGCATGCGCGGAAGCAGGCCGATGGTGGTCTCCAGCGACACCTCGAAAGTGCGCAGGTTGCGGTTGTTGACGCCCACCAGCGGCGTCTTGAGCTTGAGCGCCGCCGTGAGTTCTTCGCCATCGTGCACCTCGACCAGCACGTCCATGCCCAGTTCGAGCGCACAGGCCTCCAGCTCCGCCATCAAGCCGTGGTCCAGTGCTGCCACGATCAGCAGGATGCAATCGGCCCCCATCGCCCGCGCCTCGTACACCTGGTACAGGTCGATCATGAAGTCCTTGCGCAGCACCGGGATGTCGACTGCGGCACGCGCCTGCTTCAGGTAATCGGCCGAGCCCTGGAAGAACTTTTCGTCGGTGAGCACCGACAGGCACGCTGCGCCATGCTTCGCATACGACTCGGCGATGTTCGGGGGGCGGAAGTCCGCGCGGATGACGCCCTTGGATGGGGAGGCTTTCTTCACTTCGGCGATCACGCCCGCGCGCCCGGCCGCGATGGTGCGGCGCAGGCTCGCCTCAAAACCACGGATGCCCGCGCGCAGTTCGCCGTCGCCTTCCACCTCGCGCCGCAGGCTGAAAAGGTCGCGCTTTTTCTTCGCCGCCGCGACTTCATCGCGCTTGACGTCGATGATTTTGTTGAGGATATCCGCCATGTGTATCAGTTCCTTTCCGCCAGCGCCAGGCGCAGGCCGAGCCAGACGAACAGGCCGCCCGTCACCCGGTTGAGCACCTTGGACGCCGTCGGGCTCAATTTGATGCGGGCGCTCGCCTTGGCCGTGAACACGGCGAGGAAACAGCACCACAGCATGCCGTTGAAGTCGAAAATCAGCCCGAGCACGATGAACGCCAGCGGCTTGTTCGCCGCATGTACGTCAATGAACTGCGGGACGAACGCGAGGAAGAACAGCGCCACTTTCGGGTTGAGCACATTGGTCAGGAAGCCTTGCGCGTAGATGCGCGCGTAGGGCAGGGCCGGCAGGTCCGCCTGCACCGCCTTGGGCGCGCCGCCCGGCGTGCGCAGCAGGCCCCAGGCCATCCACAGGATGTAGGCAGCGCCCACATACTTGACCACCGTGAAGGCAGTGGCCGAGGTGGCGAGAATGGCCGACAGGCCGAGCGCTGCGAACAGGATGTGCACCAGGGTGCCGGTGGTGATGCCCAGCGTTGCAGCCACGCCAGCACGCCAGCCCTGGGTGGCGCTGCGCGTCATGATCAGCAGCGAATCCGGGCCGGGCAGGATGTTGAGCAGGAGGCCGGAGAGGACGAAGACAGGCAGGTCGTGAATTCCGAGCATGGCCTCAGCCCCCCAGCTGGCGCGTGACCTGGACGAACTGGTCCAGCTTCCGCAGCGCGGCGCCGGACTTGATCGTCGCCCGCGCGCGCGCCAAGCCGTCTTCGATTGACGAGGCGACACCCGCCGCATACAGCGCCACGCCCGCATTGAGCGCGACGATATCGTAGGCCGGACCGGGTTCGCCGCGCAGTGCTTCGATCATGCGCGCTTTGGATTCTTCCGCATTCGCCACCTTGAGGTTGCGCGTCGCGATCATCTGCAGGCCGAAGTCCTCGGGATGAATCTCGTACTCGCGGATCTCGCCGTTGACCAGCTCCCCGACCATGGTGCCCGCGCCCAGCGAGACTTCGTCCATGTTGTCGCGGCCCCAGACCACCACCGCATGCTGCGCACCGAGGCGCTGCAGCACGCGCACTTGGATGCCGACGAGATCCGGGTGGAACACGCCCATCAGGATGTTCGGCGCGCCCGCAGGATTGGTCAGCGGGCCGAGGATGTTGAAGATCGAGCGCACGCCCAGCTCTTTGCGTACCGGGGCTACGTGCTTCATGGCGCTGTGGTGGTTGGGCGCGAACATGAAACCGATGCCCGTCTGCGCGATCGACTGCGCGATCTGCTCCGGCTTCAAATTGATGTTGGCGCCCAGCGACTCGATGACGTCCGCGCTGCCGGAAGACGAGGATACGCTGCGGCCCCCGTGCTTGGCCACGCGCGCGCCCGCTGCGGCGGCCACGAACATGGTCGCGGTGGAGATGTTGAAGGTGTGCGCGGAATCGCCACCGGTGCCAACGATGTCGAGCAGGTTGGTGGTGTCCGCCATCGGCACCTTGGTCGAGAATTCGCGCATCACCTGGGCGGCGGCGGTGATCTCGCCAATGGTTTCCTTCTTCACGCGCAGGCCCATGGTGAGTGCGGCGACCATCACGGGGGACATCTGGCCGGACATAATCTGCCGGAACAGGTGCAGCATCTCGTCGTGGAAGATCTCGCGGTGTTCGATGCAGCGGACCAGGGCTTCCTGAGGTGTAATGTTCATAGTCGTGGGTCCCTTCTGATCAGCGCTGCAGGAAGTTCTTGAGCATTGCGTGCCCGTGTTCGGAGAGGATGGACTCGGGGTGGAACTGCACGCCCTCGATGTCGAATTCCTTGTGGCGCACGCCCATGATTTCGCCGTCGTCGGTCCATGCCGTCACTTCCAGGCAGTCCGGCAGCGAGGCGCGGTCGATGGCCAGCGAGTGGTAGCGGATCACGGTGAAAGGCGAGGGCAGGCCGGTGAACACGCCCACGCCGGTGTGCGCGATGGCCGAGGTCTTGCCGTGCATGACCTGCTTGGCGCGCACCACGCGCCCGCCGAACACCTGGCCGATGGCCTGGTGGCCCAGGCACACGCCGAGGATCGGCTTCTTGCCCTTGAAGTGCTGCAGCACCTGCAGCGAGATCCCTGCCTCGGTCGGGGTCTTCGGCCCCGGCGAGATGCAGATGCGGTCCGGATTCAGCGCCTCGATTTCGGCGATGGTGATTTCGTCGTTGCGCACGGTGCGCACGTCCTCGCCCAGCTCACCGAAGTACTGCACGATGTTGTAGGTGAACGAGTCGTAGTTGTCGATCATGAGCAGCATTTAGAACTCCCCGTCCAGGCCATCCTGGACCTGTTCGGCCGCGCGCAGCACGGCGCGCGCCTTGTTTTCGGTTTCCTGCCATTCCATTTCGGGCACGGAGTCGGCCACGATGCCGGCGGCGGCCTGCACGTACAGCATGCCGTCCTTGATCACGCCGGTGCGGATGGCGATCGCCACATCCATCTCGCCGCCGAAGGACAGGTAGCCGCAGGCGCCGCCGTAGATGCCGCGTTTGACCGGTTCCAGCTCGTCGATGACTTCCATGGCACGCACTTTCGGCGCGCCGGTGAGCGTCCCGGCTGGGAAGGTCGCGCGCAGCACGTCCAGGTTGGACATGCCGGCCTTCAGCTGGCCCTCCACGTTGGAGACGATGTGCTGCACGTGCGAGTACTTCTCGATCACCAGGCGGTCCGTGACCTTGACGCTGCCGATCTCGGAGATGCGGCCCAGATCGTTGCGGGCCAGGTCGATCAGCATCACGTGTTCGGCGATTTCCTTCGGGTCGGCCAGCAGTTCCTTCGCCAGCTCGGCGTCGCGTTCCGGCGTCGCGCCGCGCGGGCGGGTACCGGCGATGGGGCGCAGCGTGACGGTCTTGCCGCCGTCCGGCGCGGTCTCGTTGCGGACCAGGATCTCCGGCGAGGCGCCGACGATCTGCAGGTCGCCGAAGTTGTAGTAGTACATGTACGGCGATGGGTTCAGGGAACGCAGCGCGCGGTACAGGGTGAGCGGCGAATCGGTGTACTTCTTGCGGATACGCTGGCCGATCTGCACCTGCATCAGGTCCCCGGCCATCACGTAATCCTTGGCCTTGGCCACCGCTTCCAGGTAGGCCGCCTTGTCGAATTCGCGGACCGCTTCGGTGCGGACGGAGCTCGACGTCACTGGCGCATCGACGCCCCGCCTCAGCATCATGCGCAGGTCCTTCAGGCGCTGGCGCGCTTTCGCGTAGGCCTCGGGCTGGCCCGGGTCGGCGTACACGATCAGATACAGCTTGCCGGAGAGGTTGTCGATGACCGCCAGCTCCTCGGTCAGCATCAGCTGGATGTCGGGCAGGCCCAGGTCGTCCTTCGGCTGCGAGTGCGCCAGCTTCTTCTCGATGTGGCGCACCGTGTCGTAGCCGAAGTAGCCCGCCAGCCCACCGCAGAAGCGCGGCAGGCCGGGGCGCAGCGCCACCTTGAAACGGCTTTGGTACTGCTCGATGAATTCGAGCGGGTTGCCCTCGTGGGTCTCGATCACTTCCCCGTTCTTCACCACCTCGGTGCGGGTGCCGCTGTTGCGCACCACCGTCGATGCGGGCAGGCCGATGAAGGAGTAGCGCCCAAAGCGCTCGCCGCCAACGACGGATTCGAGCAGGAAGGTGTTCTTCCCGGTCTGCTGCGTCTGGGCCAGCTTGAGGTAGAGGGTGAGCGGGGTTTCGAGATCGGCGAAGGCTTCAGCGATCAGCGGAATGCGGTTGTAGCCCTGGTTGGCCAGCGATTTGAATTCGAGTTCGGTCATGCTGTTCTCCGGGCCACCCGTGACAGCGTGCGTGTCAGAGGCGAGGGGTGGCGTGGTTCAAAAAACCTGCCGGCGTGAAGACGCACGGCAGCAATCGGGGGATCAATGAGCCCGGGATTGCCAGCGTCGCCACAGCCAGGCCTCGATCGAGCCGCCGTGAGTGACAGTGTGTTTTTTGAAGAGCATGTGAGAGTTACAGGACGTCGCGATTGTGTTGACGAATCAGTGTTGCCGCCTCCAGCAACGTGTCAACTATACCATCGGATTCGATTTCGTGTACAGGCACGCCGTGGTTGTAACCATACGGTACCGTCAGCACGTAGCAGCCGGCCGCGCGAGCGGCGTGGGCGTCGTTGGAGGAGTCGCCCAAAGCCACCACCTGCTCGGGGGGGCAGCCGAGCGCCTTGCAGGCTTCAGTCAGCGGCATCGGGTCCGGTTTCTTCTTCGGGAAGGAGTCGCCACCGAAGACGAAGTCGAAGTAGCCGCGCAGGCCTTTCCTGTCCAGCAGGGGGCCCGCGAAGTTCATCGGCTTGTTGGTCACCACGGCCAGCTTCAGGCCTTCTTCCTTCAGCGCGCGCAGGCCTTCCTTGACGTCGGGGTAGAGGGTGCTGTGGTCCCCGTTGATGGCGATGTAGTGGCGCTGGTAGGCGGTCATTGCCTCCTCGATGCGCTGCTCGACGCCGGCGTCGTCGTAGTCCAGGGCCAGCACGCCGCGGATCAGGTGCTCCGATCCCTTGCCGACCAGCTGCGCGATCTGCTCGTGCGTCACCGGCTGGTGCAGGCCGAAGTCCGCGCGCATGCGGTTGATGGCGACGTAAAAGTCGGGGACCGTGTCGAGCATGGTGCCGTCCAGGTCGACGATGGCGGCGCGGATGCGGTGGGCGAAGCGGGTCATGTGGGTCAGTCTTCGGTGTGCGACGGCGGCTTGCGGCGCGATGGGTGCATGGTGAAGCCGATCAGGCGCGTGACCACGGTAGCGAGGTACATCAGCCCCGTCATCATCTCGATGCTGGCAACCGAGCGCGCATGCTTGGAGACGGCGACCACGTTGCCCATGCCGGTGCCGGTGAGCAGGGCGAAGCTCAGGTGGTTCAGGTCCGACCAGCTTCTGAGCGTGCCGATCTCCGAGTAGGCGGTGGGTTGCAGCGCCTGGATCATCACGTACAGGTGGGTGAAGGCCCAGATCAGCAAGGTGAAAGTCGCGGCGGCGGCGAACAGTTCATCCGCTGTCACCTGGTCGTCATGCATCATGTAGGCGATCAGGCTGATGGCGGCGTAAAAGTAAAAAATCGCTTCCAGTCCGGCGGACCAGGGCAGCAGCGCTTCCATGTGGCCGAGGCTCTGCATGCCGAGCAGGCCGATCACGGGGATCGCGAGGGCGACGCTGATCCAGGTCGGCCCCGGTGTCTTCTCCACGGTACGGATGGTCAGCACCAGCACGAACACGCCCACGGCATTGAGGGCCGTGCGGCCGTAGTCCGTGTCCTCGATGAACGGATAAAGCACGACACACAGCAGCTGCACCACCAGCAGGATCGCCGACGGATGCCCGCGGGGGCGGAAGCGCCGCAGCCAGGTCATTTCGCCAGTTCGGCGCGCATGGCGTCGATGACGGCCTTGTAGTCAGGTTTGCCGAAGATGGCGGAGCCGGCGACGAAAGTGTCCGCGCCCGCAGCCGCGGCTTCGGCGATGTTCTCGACCTTGATGCCGCCATCCACCTCCAGCATGATGTCGCGGCCCGATTCGTCGATCAGACGGCGCGCCTCGGCGATCTTCTTGAGCGCCTGCGGGATGAAGGACTGGCCGCCGAAGCCCGGGTTCACGGACATAATCAGGATCATGTCGATCTTGTCCATCACGTGCTCGAGGTAGCTGAGCGGGGTGGCCGGGTTGAACACGAGGCCGGCCTTGCAGCCATGGTCGCGGATCAGCTGGAGAGAACGGTCGATGTGCTCGGAGCCTTCCGGGTGGAAGGTGATGATGTTGGCGCCGGCCTTGGCAAAGTCCGGAATGATGCGGTCCACCGGCTTGACCATCAGGTGCACGTCGATCGGCACCTGCACGTGCGGGCGGATGGCTTGGCACACCAGCGGGCCGATGGTCAGGTTGGGCACGTAGTGGTTGTCCATCACGTCGAAGTGGATGATGTCAGCGCCGGCGGCGACGACGTTGCGCACTTCCTCGCCCAGGCGGGCAAAGTCGGCGGACAGGATGCTGGGAGCGATGCGGTAGGTGGTCATAGGGCGTGCGGAACGGCTGGATGGTCAAGATCCGCTATTTTACGCTGCCGGAGTATGATGTCGCCTTCATCCGGGGAACATGATGGCTACCTACGAATTTACCGTTTCGGTCCGCACGCAGTATCTGCCGGAGCAGTCCGATCCCGAGCGCACCAACTTTGTTTTCACCTATTCCATCACCATCAAGAATACGGGGAGCATTCCAGCCCAGCTGATCTCGCGGCACTGGGTGATCACCGATGCGCACAATCACGTGCAGGAGGTGCGCGGCCTGGGCGTGGTGGGGCACCAGCCCTTGCTGCAGCCGGGCGAGGAGTTCGAGTACACGAGCGGCACCCAGCTCGCCACCCCGCAAGGGTCGATGGTGGGCGAGTACTTCTGCGTGGCGGAAGACGGCACGCAGTTCGTAGCCAAAATTCCGGAGTTCGTGCTGTCCCTGCCGCGGACCTTGCACTGATTACTTGTCGTCAGGCTGGCGTTCGTCGCGCTGCGTGCTGTCCGGCTTACGGCCGGACGCCGTCCACCAGACGATAAAGACGAGCAGAAACAGCGCAAAGCCAGCCTCCAACATCAACAGCCACATACCGATCACCCATGCCGATTCGTTATTCGATGCGCCGCAGTGTAACCGTTCCGCTGACCGCCGTGGCGGTGCTGCTGGCGGCATGTACCACGCAACCTGTCCAGCAACCGGCGCCGGAGCGGGTGAAGCCGCCGGTGGTGATGCCGCCGCCGGTGCAGCCGGTGCCCGTGCCGCCTCCGGTCCAGCCGCCGGTCCAGCCGCCCGTGGCGGAGCAGCCCGCGCCACCGCCGGCACCGCTGTTCACGGCCGTGTCGTTCGCGGAGCTGCCGGGATGGGGCACCGACGACTTGCGCGAGGCATGGCCGGCGTTCCTGTCTTCATGCTCGGTGCTGGGCAAGCGGTCCGACTGGGCCGAGGTATGCGCCACCGCGCGCGGCGTTGATGGCAGCGACAGTGTCGGCATCCGCAACTATTTCGAGGCGAACTTCGTGCCGCAGATGGTCCGTTCGCCGGATGGCTCGGACACGGGCCTCATCACCGGCTACTACGAGGCGATGCTGCATGGCTCCCGCAAGCGCGCCGGCGCCTTCCAGACGCCGCTCTACAAAGTGCCGGACGATCTACTGGTCGTCGATCTCGGCTCCGTGTACCCGCAGCTGAAGAACATGCGCCTGCGCGGCCGGGTGGTTGGCAAGAAGGTGGTCCCCTACGGCAGCCGCGCGGAGATCGAGCGTTCCGGCCTGCCGGGCAAGGAGCTGATGTGGGTGAACGACCCGGTCGAGGCCTTCTTCCTGGAAGTGCAGGGTTCCGGCCGCGTGCAGTTGGACGACACCGGTGAGATGGTCCGCATCGGCTATGCGGACCAGAACGGGCACCCTTACCTGGCGATTGGCCGCTGGATGGTGGACCAGGGCCTGCTGCCGCGCGACCAGGTCTCCGCGCAGTCGATCAAGGCGTGGCTGGCCGCGCACCCGGAACGCCAGCAGGAAGTGCTGAACGCGAATCCGAGCTATGTGTTCTTCAGGGAGTCGCCGATCCCTGACCCCAGCGTCGGACCGAAGGGCGCGCTCGGTGTGCCGCTGACGCCCGCGCGCTCGGTCGCCATCGACCAGACCTTGCTGCCGCTGGGCGCCCCGATCTTTTTGGCGACCACGCAGGCGGGCAGCGATGTACCGATGCAGAAGCTGGTGATGGGTCAGGATACCGGCGGCGCGATCCGCGGGGCGGTGCGGGCAGACTTCTTCTATGGCTTCGGCAAGGATGCCGAGGACAAGGCGGGCCTGATGAAGCAGCAGGGCCGCCTGTGGGTGCTGCTGCCGCGCCAGATGGTCACGGCTGCCGGCGGATCGAAGTAAAGCCGACCACCCACACCGTCAGCGCAATGGCGACGACGGCGATGCAGGCAAGGCCCGTCCGGACGCCGAACTGCTCGCCCACGGCGCCGGCCAGGAAGGCGCCGACGGGCGCCGTGGCCACGGTGACGAAGCGCATCGTGGAGATCATGCGGCCCAGGAAGGCGTCCGGCGTCACGCGCTGGCGCATCGTCACGTAGGGCATAAAGAACAGCATCACCCCGCAGTCGAAGATAAAGACCAGCGCGCCGTAGGCTACGACCGTGAGGGCGTGCGAGCCGAATGGATCGCGCGGGAGCAGCGGCATCAGCGTCCAGACCAGTGCCATGCTGGCCAGCGCCCCTACAATGACGCCGCCGGCGCCCAGCTTGCGGGTGAGCGGCTTGAGCAGGATGGAGCTGGCCAGCACGCCGACGCCGCCGAGCATTTGCGCCACGCCGATCTGGCCAGGCGACAGGCCGAGGACGCGGGTCGCGAAGATAACGCTCAGCGCTAGGTAGCCGTAAAAGAGGATGTGCCAGATACCGGCCATCCAGGCCAGTGGCCGCAGCACCTCGTGCTGCCACACGTATTTCAGCCCTTCGGCCATGTCTTTCAGTGGATGCTGGCCAGTGGGCTCGGGCTTCGCCTCGGTCACGCCCATGCGGCGCAGGCTGAAGATGGCGTAGAAGAAGGTGAGCGCGTCCAGCAGGAGAGCGACTGGTGCGCTTAGGACCTGGATGAGGATCCCGCCCAGGCCCGGTCCGAGCAGGCGCGAGACCGAGTCGGAAGCGGCGATCTTGGACTGCGCGTCGGTCATCCGCTCGCGGCCCACCAGATGGACCACGAACACTTGCTCCGCACTGCCGCCCACCACGTTCACGGTCCCCATCAGGAAGCCGACCACGTACATCCACGGCATCGAGAGCCATCCGAGCCACCAGGCCAGCGGCACGCTGGCCAGCGCGAGGCCGAAGGTGGCCTTGCTGGCGAGGAGGATGGGCAGGCGGCGGTAGCGGTCCAGCAGCACGCCAGACGGAAGGCCGAACAGCGCGAAGGGAAGGGCTTGCATGGCGCTCAAGGTGCCCATCTCCGCGGCGGAGGCGTGCAGTAGCAGGACGGCGCACAGCGGCATGGCGAGCGTCGTGATCTGGGCGCCGAAGTCGTTGAGGGTCGTGACGAGCCAGTAGCGCCGGAAGTCGGCGCTTTCAAGCAGCGGGTCCTGGAGCAGGTTCTTGAAGTAGGCGACGAAGGGGATCGGCATGGGTGGCACAGTGCGAGCTGGAGATGATACCGGGGCGGGAGTGGCGCTACAATCCCGGCTTTGTCTTTAATTGTCTTCTCTTCTTGAATAAGGGGTGCCCCATGCAATATCAGGATTTGCTGATCGAGACCCACGGCAAAGTGGCCGTGATCCGCCTGAACCGCCCGAAGGCGATGAACGCCCTGAACGACAACATGATGAATGAGCTGGGCGAGGCGCTGTACGCCTTCGACAAGGACCCGGCGGTCAACGTCATTGTCCTCACGGGCAGCGAGAAGGCGTTTGCAGCGGGTGCGGATATCGCGGCGATGGTCAACTACGACTATCAGGAGACCCATACCAATAACTACATCGGCCGCAACTGGGAGCACATCCTCAATGTGCGCAAGCCGGTGATCGGCGCGGTGGCCGGGTACTGCCTGGGCGGCGGCTGCGAGCTGGCGATGATGTGCGACTTCCTGGTCGCCGCGGATTCGGCCAAGTTCGGGCAGCCGGAGATCAAGGTCGGCGTGACCCCGGGCGCTGGCGGTACCCAGCGCCTGCCGCGCGCGATCGGCAAGTCCAAGGCGATGGACATGCTGCTCACCACCCGCATGATCGATGCGGCGGAAGCGGAGCGCACCGGTTTGGTGTCGCGCGTGATCCCGGCGGAGAAGCTGATGGAGGAAGTGGTGGCGATCGCGCAGCAGATCGCGGAGATGCCGGTGTCGGTGGCCATCCAGATCAAGGACGCGGTCAACCAGGCCTTCGAGACCACCCTGTCGCAGGGCGTGCGCTACGAGCGCCGCTACTTCCACGCGGGCTTCGGCACGCCGGCGCAGCGCGAGGGCATGAACGCGTTCCTGGAGAAGCGGAAGCCGAACTTCGAGGGCCTGTGACTTTTCACGATTTTTCGCAAAGCGGGGCTTGACGCAGCGCAGCGCAAGTCCCATAATCTCGTTTCTCTGCTGCTGACGAACACAACGATTCGCAGCGATAGCAGAAGGCCCTCAGGGCTGGATCTTTAACAATCAACAGTCGATAAGTGTGGGCGTTTGATGAAGGTGCCACCGGCTTGCCGGTGATACTCAAAATATTTATCAAATGCTCGACACAAGAAATAAACGTGACCTCGCAAGAGGAACGTCAGTATCTTGAGAAGAGCGACCTGCTTTGGAAACAAAGCAAAAACAGGAATTAAACTGAAGAGTTTGATCCTGGCTCAGATTGAACGCTGGCGGCAT
>NZ_SPVF01000180.1 GCF_004614185.1 Zemynaea arenosa
GCCGGTGCCACGGCGGCCGGTGCGCCAGCACTCGCCGCGGCTTCCGCCCCTTCGGCCGCAGTCGCTGGCGCGGCCCCGGCCTGCCGCGCGGCGATCATCGCCAGCTGCTCCATCAGCTGAGCAAAGCGCTGCTGCCCCGGGGCGATGCGGTCGACGTGCATCAGCACTTCGGTCGCTTCCTCGTGCAGCTGCTTGCTGTAGCCCTTCTGGTGCATGTGCGAGATCAGGATCTGCGCCGCATTGAAGAGGATGCGCAGGTTGTTGGGCAGCTGCGCGCGTGCCTCGCGCATCCATTCGATGGCCTGCTCCACCTTCCCGGTCTTCCACAGCAGCACGCCCTGGTTCATCAGGTTGGACGCCTCCTTCTTCGACGACATGATGAGCAGGTTGCCCTCGTCCCCCATGCGCGCCTTGTCGAAGATTTGCTGGATCTCGTCCAGCAGCAGCGTGTTGTCGTGGTTGTTCTTGATGACGTAGCAGAGCAGCTCCACTGGTGAATCCTTGACGCCGACCGCAAACAGCAGCGTCGCCATCTCCAGGCAGGTCGGCACGTCCGGCCGCTCGCCGTTCATCTTGAGCAGTTCTTCCAGCTCGTCGCCCGCACGGCGCGCCCGCCGGTAGTCGCCCGACTCGTGGTACACCAGCCCCTCGGTGATCTTGGCGCGCAGCTGGATCTGGTCGGTGGCGAATTCACGCAGCGCGGTGTGCAGCAGCACCAGCGCTTCCTTCGGATCGTTCTTGCGGCCGCAGACGCGTGCGAGGCCCAGGTAAGCATCCGGCGTCTTCATCACCGAGTACTCGCCGATGGCGATGCACTTGCGGAAGGCCTTTTCCGCCATGCCGATGTTGCCCAGCCGGAGGCATACATTGCCCAGGTTGCGCTGGCGCCCCACGGAATTGGGCGACAGCTTGGTCGCGCGTTCCAGGATGCTGCACGACTCCTCGTGCATGCCCATGTTCTGGTAGGCCGCCGCCAGCTGGTCGTAGGCATCGATGTAATAGCGGTTCTCCGCGATCACGCTCTGGAAAATCTGGCGGGCCTGTTCGAACTCGCCGTTGGCCATGCGGATCTTGGCGATGCCCGAGCGCGCCCACTGGTACTCGCGCTGCTCCAGCACGCGCTCGTAGACCTGGCGCGCCTTGTCCGGCTCGCCCGCCTTGGTCAGGAGGTTGGCCTTCATGCGCAGCAGGTCGATCTCGTGCACGCGGTTCAGCGGGATCTGCTCTTCGCACAGGCGCGCGGCGCGCAGGTAGTCCTTTTCCACGTAGGCCTGGTCGATCTCGCGGAACACCTGCTTCTTGTGCCACACGCGGTTCAGGCGCGTGAGCAGCACACCCTCGGTGATCGGCTTGATGAGGTATGCGTCCGGCTGATGCTCGGCCGCGCCCATCACGGATTCCACGCTCTTCTCGGCCGACACCATCAGCCATACGGACGAGGGCAGCAGCAGGTGGCGCAGGCGCGCTTCTTCCAGCACCTGCTGGCCGTTCTTGCCTTCGCCAAGGTTGTAGTCGCACAGGACCACGTCGTAGCGGGTCTTGGCCAGCAGCTGGATCGCCTCGCCGCCGGACGACGCCTGGTCGATGTTCTTGGCGCCCAGGTTACGCAGGCTTTCGCGCAGCAGCTGGCGCACGCCGATGAAGTCATCCACCACCAGGTAGGTTTTTTCACCCCACGAGACGTTGTGGATCGAGGTCGGAAGCTCGTTGTTGAACATGCGCGCACCTGCTAGGGCAAGGTGAGGACAAAGCAGCCGCCCCCAAAGGCGCCGCCATTTTCCAGCCGCAGATGGCCGGTGCGGCCGCGGTGGCGGTGCATCTTCGCCACCTCGCTGGAGAAGTACAGACCGAGGCCGGTGCTGTTGGTCAGGAAGTTCACGCCCTGGCGCTGCGCGGTCATCGCGGCGGCGGAGGCTTCCAGCATGGCGGGCGGGTAGCCACGGCCATTGTCCTCGACGCGGATTTCGAGGCAGTTGTCCACCACCGCGATCGCGAGGCGCACCCGGTCGCGCGTGTAGTGGATGGCGTTGTTGATGGCGTGGCCCACCACGCCGATGATCAGGTCTTCGTCAAAGTGCCACACCAGATGCGGGTCGTAGTCCAGGTCCAGTGCGATGTTCTTCGACTTGAGCAGCACGCGCTCGGCGGAGACCACCTGCTCCACCAGCGCGCCCAGTTCCAGCGGCTGCATGTCGAACGGGTACTCGGGCTTGCCGACCTGCTTGTACAGCGCGAGCAGCTGGATCAGGTTGTCGTTAAGGCGCTTGGTCTGGTAGAGCATGTGCGCCATCTGGGCGTAGTCCTTCGTGGCCGCTTCAGTCTCCGGTGTGGTGCGCGCGAGCAGCCCCTCCAGCGTGCCCGCGAGGACGCTGATGGAGTTCTTCATGTCGTGCGCCGTGGAGGCGAGGAACAGCGACAGGTCGCTGGAGCTTGTCGAATCGTCCATTATGGGAAGCGGCCAAGAAAGTTGCCGTATGCCAATTATATACGGGTGCGCGATGACTGTCGGTCAATACGGCGCAAATTCAGGGCGGAGTGTGGCGCTTGCGCTTCGCCAGCACAAAACGGCCGGGGTCGAGCGCGTCACGCAGCTTGTTTTCAAGGGGAAGTGGCTCGCCTTCCAGCTGCGCAGCAAGGATCTCGGCGCAGTACGGGGACCAGATCAGGCCACGGGAGGCGTAACCGAGCAGCGCGTACAGGCCGGGGTGGCGCGGGACGTCGCGCAGGCGCTCCAGCTTTTGCCCCGCGGCCGAGTCATGGTCGGGGACGGGGCCGACCAGCGGCAGCCGGTCCGGCGGGATGCAGCGGAAGCCCACGCGGCCTGCCAGCGGCGCCTCGGTGCCGAGCGCCGGTTCGCCGAGCAGCGAGCGGGCCTTGCGGATGTTCTCGTGGTGGCTGGAGGGGAGCAGCAGCGGATCGGCGATGTCGTCATAGGTGGCACCGGTGCTGACGACGCCCTCCACGGCGGGCGTCATGTAGGCTTCGCGGCAGACCACGCAGGGCAGGTTCGGGACGGTGGTGGCGTCGAGGTGGGTGACCTGGCCGCGCACGCGCGCCAGCGGCAGGCGTGCGGTCTGGTCCAGTTCCAGCGCGCCTGCGCCGTTGGCGATGATGACGGTGGCGGCGCTGGCGACGAGGTTCTTCTCTTCGTTCTCGATATGCCACTCGTCGTTGACGCGCTTCAGCGTGACGGTGCCGGTATTGAAGATGCGGGTGACGCGGTCACCGGCCGCGCTGAGCATGGCCTCGCACACGCTGGCGGGGCGCGCCCATCCAGCCTGCGGGAACAGCCAGCCGCCATCGGGCGCGGGGTGGCCGAGCAGTTCCCCGGCTTCGTCGCGCTCGAACCATTGGGCGTAGTCCGGCGGATAGCCCCAATGCTCGGCGATCTGGCGCTGCACGCGCGCATGCGCGGCGTCGCGCGCGACCTGCAGCACGCCGCAGCGCTGGCCCAGGAAGGTGTGCCCATCCGCGCCGATGTGGTCCCAGTAGCGCAGCGTGAACAGGAAGGCGGCGCGCGTCAGGCGCGTGCTGATGTTGTCGTCCCTGGACAGTAGCGGCATGAAGATGCCGGCCAGGTTGCCGGAGGCCTCGCTGGCCGGGAGCGGATGGCGTTCGACGAGCGTGACGTGCCAGCCGCGCGCCGTCAGGCGTTCGGCGATGGCGCAGCCGGCGATGCCGGCGCCGATGACGACCGCGCTGCGCTCCGGCAGTGGCGGCGCTGCCGGTTGCGGCTTGCGGCTGGTGTAGACGGCGTGCTGGCCGCCGCCGTTGCCGCTGTCGCTGAAGCGGAAGCCCGTGTCTTCGAACGCCTTGGTCTGCGCGGCGGTGAGCTGCTCCTGCGCGTGCAGTTCGGCGTTGGGCTGGCACAGCTTGGAGAGCCCGCGGATCCAGCCGGTGCCCGCTTCGCTCACGCCGTCCACGTAGAGCGCATCGAAACGGGTGCCCAGCTCCGGCACCAGTTTGTCGATGGCGGCCGAGAACAGATCGACGGTGATGCCGTCCTCGCGCAGCATGCGGTGGCCGCCGGGCAGCTTGCCGTGATCGATACCCACCAGGTGCAGGCGCTCCGCCTTGTGCGCATGCGCGGCGATATGGCGGTTGATGCGTTCTGCGGTGAGCTGCGCATCGAAGACGGTGAAGCGCGCGAGTCGCGTCACTGCGAGCGTCCCCGCTGGTCCACGTGGCAGAAGCAGGACGGATCGTGATCGTCCACCATGCCGATGCCCTGCATGTAGGCGTAGACGATGGTGGAGCCGACGAACTTGAAGCCGCGCTTGGACAGGTCCTTGGACAGCCGGTCAGAAATATCCGTGCGCGCCGGGCGCTCACCCTTGGCCCAGCGGTTGACCAGCGGCTGGCCATCCACCCAGCCCCACAGGTAGCTGTCCAGCGTGTGGCCTTCCTCGCGCATGCGCAGGTAGGCGCGGGCATTGGTGATGGCGGCGTTCACTTTGAGCTTGTTGCGCACGATGCCGGGGTTGGCGAGCAGCTCGGCGATCCTGTCGTCGCCATACTGGGCGATCTTGTACGCATCCCATTGGTCGAAGGCGGCGCGGTAGTTGGCGCGCTTGTTGAGAATCGTTTCCCACGACAGGCCGGCCTGTGCGCCCTCCAGGTTGAGCATCTCGAACAGCCGCAGTTCGTCGTGGCAGGGCACGCCCCACTCTTCGTCGTGGTAGGCGATATACAGGGGGTTGGCCATGTTGGCCCAGCTGCAGCGCGTCTTGCTCATGATGATTGGTGATGGAGATGACCGCGCTATTCTAGCTGGAGGCAGCGCGTCTTGCGGCCCGCCACCGTTACAGCAGCGTGGCCTGCGCGTCGAATACGCCGGTCAGCGCATCCGCCGTGGCGCGCACGCGCGGGGCGCGCCGCACATCCTCGTGCATCACGAGCCACAGCTTGCGCTGCACCGGGCACGGCACGTCCAGCTGCTCCAGGCCGCGCACGTGCTGCGCGACGTAGCTGGGCAGGACGGCGGCGCCCAGGCCCGCGCGCGCGGCTGCGGCCAGCGCCAGCAGATCGTTGGAGCGCATGGCGCAGCGCTGCCCTTGCGCATGGCGCTCAAGCCAGACGGACTGCGGGGCATCCTTCAGGCTCGCGTCGAATCCCAGGTAAGCCCAGCCGCCCTCGCGCGCGCGCCGGGCGGCATAGTGCGGGGCCGCGTACAAGGCGTAGTGCACGGTGCCGAGGCTCTTGGCCACCAGCCCCGGGGCGTCCGGTTTGCGGTAGCGGATCGCAATGTCGGCCTCGCGCCGCTGCACATCGGCGGTGCGGGTTTCGGCCAGCAATTCGAGGCCGATCTGCGGATGCCGCGCCAGCGCGGCGGGCAGCGCCTGTGCCAGCAGGCAGGAGACCAGGGCGGGCGGCGCCGAGACTCGGACCGTGCCCGCGAGCGGCACCTCGGCCTGGGCGGCGCTCAGCAGGGCGAACATCTGGGTCTCGACCGCGCGCGCCGTGGGCACGATGGCTTGCGCTTCCGCCGTCAACGCCCAGCCGCGTGGCAGGCGGTCGAACAGGCGCAGCCCGAGCTGCTGCTCCAGCGCGTCAATGCGGCGCGCCACTGTGGTGTGCTCCACCTGCATGGCGCGTGCAGCCGCGGACACGGAGCCCGCATCCACCACGCCGAGGAAAGTGCGCACATGATCCCAGTCATTCAAGCTCATGGTGCAATTATGCACGGGACCCGTGCATCGGCTGGGATTTTTTCGCGGGCGCGTCATGGCTAATCTGGGCACCTTTTCCCGACACGGAGACTCACCATGTTACGAACCCTCCTGCTGCTCGCCGCATGCTGCGCGAGCGCGCCTTCCTGGGCGGCCGATCCCCTTGCCAACACCAGCTGGACGCTGCGCCGCGTCGACAATATTTATCCCGATGGCCGGGTGCAGGCGCTGTACGGACCGCAGCCCGAGGGCCGCTTGCTATTCGACGGCAGCGGTCACTATGCGATGCAGATCTACCGCCAGCAACGCACCAGGATCGCGGCGGGCGACAAGGCGCACGGGACCCCGGACGAATATCGCGCCGCGGCGCTGGAAGCCAACGCGCATACGGGCAGCTATCAGCTCACGCAGGGCGGCGCGGCCATCGTCTTCCAGATCGCGCAGGCCACCTACGCCAACTGGAACGGCACGGTGCAGGAACGGCCGCTGGAACTGACGGGGGACATCCTGCGCTACACCGTGGCCGCGCCGACGCAAGGCGCCGGCGCGCGCGGTGAAGTGGAATGGCAGCGCGTGCGCTGATCCGGCCTGCTCAGCGCAGGCGGCGCGCGCCCTCCACCGCAGCTGCTGCATCGGCAAGCGCGCCAGCGAGGCGGGGCACGGCGTCCCGGATCGCGTCCGGCGGCACGGACGAGAAGCCCAGCAGGAGGCCAGGCGGGACGTCGCAGGCTTTCACGGCGTTCGGGTTGCGGTAGTAGGCCAGGCCGCGCAGTTCGATGCCGGCGGCAGCGCAGCGCCGCACCACGTCGGCCTCGTCGAGCGGGATGCGGAAGTGCGTGCACAGGTCCAGCCCCGCGTCGGACGGGCCGCACCTCAGCAGGTCCGGCACATGGCGATCGAGTTCGCGCAGCAGCACGGCGCGCCGTTCCGCGTAGGCCGCGCGGGTGCGGCGGATGTGGCGCGCGAAATGGCCTTGCGCGATGAAATCGGCCAGCGCCATCTGCGGCACGATGGGGCTGTGGCGGTCGATCACGGCCTTGGCGCGCGCGATGTCTTCCGCCAGGCCGGGCGGCACCACCAGGTAGCCGAGCCGCAGGCCGGGGAACAGCACCTTGGACAGGGTGCCCACGTAGATCACGCAGCCCGCGTGGTCCAGGCTTTGCAGCGACGGCAGCGGCGGACCGTTGTAGCGGTACTCGCTGTCGTAGTCGTCCTCCACGATCCAGGCGCGGTGGCGGCGCGCCCACGCCAGCAGCTCCAGGCGGCGCGGCAGCGACATCGTCACGCCCAGCGGCAGGTGATGCGAGGGCGTGGTGAACACCAGCCGCGCGGGCGGCAGGCGGCGCTCGGCCCAGGCGAGGTCCAATCCATCCTCGGCGACCGGCACGGTGCGGATGCTGGCCCCGGCCGCGCGCAGCGGTGCGCAGGCGCCCTGGTAGCCGGGCGACTCCAGCCACACTTCGTCACCTTCATCCAGCGTCGTTACCGCCAGCACGTACAGCGCCTGCTGGGAGCCGGAGGTGATGATCACCTGCTCTGGCGTGCATCTCACACCGCGCGCGGCGCCCAGGTATTCGCACAGGCGCTCGCGCAGCGGCAGGTAGCCGGCCGGGTCGCCGTAGCCGAAATGGTGGTCGGGGTGGCGCCGCCGCCGTGCCTCCAGCCGGTTCCACACATCGAACGGGAACAGCTCCAGCGCGGGCATGCTGGCGCGGAAGGCGCGCGCAGGCTGGTCGTGATGGCGCACGCCGCGCATGGAGGCGGCGAAGGCACGGCCACGCGCGGACAGGCCGCGCACCGCACGTGCCGGCTGGGTGGGCGCCTGCGTGCGGCCCGGCAGATGCGCGGCGACGAAGGTGCCACGGCCGACCGTCCCTTCCAAATAGCCTTCGGCGGTCAGCTGTTCGTAAGCGGAGAGCACAGTCTGGCGCGACACGCCCAGCAAGGTGCACAGGGTGCGGGTGGGCGGCAGGCGCATACCGGGCGCGATGGCGCCATCGAGGATGGCGGCGCGGATGCCCGCGCCCAGCTGCTGGAACAGCGGAGCGCGTGCTTGGGCGTCCAGCGGGACGCTGCTCAGGATGTCGGCGATATGCACGGATCGGTAACCAATGATTGGCCTGCCTGCATTGGCCAGAATTGGCTATTTGGACAAGCCAATCCGCAGCGTACCATGAAGGCACGATCAGCAAGGAGAACACCGATGTCCAAGCAGTTCACCGCCACGACCGTCTGGGAGCGTGGCGCCCAGGCTTTCACCGATCAGCGCTACAGCCGCGCCCACGAATGGCGCTTCGATGGCGGCGCGCGCGTGCCCGCGTCCTCGTCACCGCTGTCGGTGCCGCTGCCGATGTCGGACGAGCGGGCCGTCGATCCGGAGGAAGCCCTGGTCGCGGCGGCATCCAGCTGCCATATGCTGTTCTTCCTGTCGCTGGCCGCCGCGCGCGGCTTCGTGGTGGATAGCTATGTGGACGCCGCGGCCGGCACTCTGGATCAGGATGCCGAGGGCAAGCTCGCGATGACGCACATCGCCCTGCGTCCGCGTATCGCGTTCTCCGGCACGGCGCCCACGCAGGAACAGCTGGACCACCTGCACCACATGGCGCACGAGCGCTGCTACGTTGCCAATTCACTCAAGACCGTCATCACCGTCGAGGCACCCGCACACGATGTATAAGCCCGCTTTCACCCCGCACGACAGCGTGCCGGACATGCACGCGCTGATCGAAGCGCATCCGCTGGGCGCTGTCGTCATCCAGACCGAGGACGGCCTGACCGCCGACCATGTCCCCTTCCTGATCCTGCCGCCCAGCGAGGGAGCGCCGTTCGGTACGTTGCGGGCCCACGTCGCGCGTGCCAATCCGCTCTGGCAGCGCACGGGCGGACGGGTGCTGGTGATCTTCCGCGGGCACGATGGCTACGTCACGCCGGCGCTGTACGATGAAAAGACGAAGAGCGGGAAAGTCGTCCCAACCTGGAACTACGCGGTGGTCCACGCGCACGGCACGCTGCGCGCGGTCGACGATCCGCAGGCGGTGCTGACCACGGTAGATGCGCTCACGCGGCGGCACGAGGCGGGGCGCGCGCAGCCGTGGCAGGTCAGGGATACTCCCCAGGAGTATCTGGACAAACTGCTCTCCGCGATCGTCGGCATCGAGATCGACATCGCGCGCATGGAAGGGAAATGGAAGGCATCCCGCAACCGCACCGGCGCGGAGTTCGAGCGCATCAGCGCGGCGGTGCCGGTGCCCTTCGGCTGACGGCTCTTAGTTCAGACCCAGACGCCGCTTCTTGGCGCCCTTCGGCAGCTCCACCTTTTCCAGGCTGGTGACAAGGCGCGCTTCGCCCTCGGCCAGCGCGTCTTCCAGATGGTGCATCAGGTAGTCGAACAGCCCCTCGGTGCGCGACTCGGCGGTCGCGTACACCGCCGCCCAGGCGTTGCGGCCGGAGCGCTTGGCCAGATACAGGCCCTGGTCCGCCAGCTCCACCACCTGCGACCATGACAGCATGCGCGGGTGCGTCGGCAAGAACGGGAAGCACGCGAAACCGATCGAACAAGTCTTGTAGACCTCCGTCCCATCCGGCAGGACAAAGGCACGGCCGGCGACGGCACTGCGGATGCGCTCCGCCACCACCTTCGCTTCGTCTCGGTGCGTGGCGCGCGCCAGCACCAGGAATTCCTCGCCGCCCCAGCGGATCACGTAGTCCGAGTCGCGGAACACTTCGCGCAGGCGCTCCTGCATCTGCACCAGCACGGCGTCGCCCGCGCCGTGGCCGTGGGTGTCGTTGACTTCCTTGAAGTGGTCGATGTCGACCATGAAGAACACCAGGTCACGCCCGGGCGCCGAGGACTCGCCCATGCGCAGCGGATCGTCGTAGCGGCGCAGGCTCATATTCACGTCCGCGTCCACGTGCTGCAGGAAGAAGCGGCGGTTGCGCAGGCCCGTGAGCTGGTCGGTGAGGCTCACCTCCTCCAGCTTCTTGTTGGCGTCTTCCAGCTCCAGGTTCTTGTCGAGGAGCTGGGCCTGGGTCGCGGACAGGGTCTTCAGCGTGGCCGCGACCTGGCGGTAGGCCGCCGCGTTATCCAGCGCGATGGCGCCATACGCGCACAGGGTACGGAAGATCAGCCGCTCGCGCGCGCCGTAGGCATGCGGGTGCAGCGACTGCACGGTCATCACGCCGAGCACGCGGTCGCCTACGGTCAGAGGGGCAAACAGCAGGCTCAGAGTCTGCAAGGTGCCAGGGATCAGTGCGGGCGTGGCTTGGTCTGCGGACAGTTCGATCAGGATCTCGCGCCGCTCGCGCACTGCGCGCGAGGAGTTCGCGTGTTCGTCGTCGATCGAAAAGCGGGTCGGCGGCAGCGCCTTGCCGGCCTCGATGCCGAACGCGCAGCGCAGCGACTGGCCGTCGCCTTCGAGCAGGAAGATCGAGAAGTGGGTCGCATCGAGCAGGCCATGCACGTGGCGGTCCAGCGCGCGGAACACGGCGGCGGCATCGAGGTGCGTGGTGATCTCCTGGCCAATCGCGGACAGGTGCTCAAGCGTGGCGGAGGTCTGGGCCAGCACCTCGGCGCGCTGCGCTTCCGCCGCCGCCAGCTGGCGATGGTGCTCGCCTTCCGTGCGCGCGCGTTCGGTCTGGTACTGCACCTGCATGGCAACCGCGCGGTTGGTGGCTTCGCGGCTGTGGGTCTTGTCGCGCGCGGCGCCGGCTTCCAGCGCCACCTCGTAGGCGCGCTTGTAGTCGCCGAGGTGGGCGTGTTCGTGGGCCACGGCGTCCAGCAGATCGCCCGGAACCGTGTAGCCCTCGATGGTGCCCGCCACCGCGAGCGCCTCCTGCAAGTAGTGCAGCGCGGCGCTGGGCGCGGCCACGCCGGCCGGCAGCGGCAGCGCGTGCTGCGCGTGGATCTGGGCCAGCACCTTGAGCGCGGCGATCTGGTTGTAGGCGTCGCCGTGCTGGCGCGCCATGGCCAGCGCGTCGAGCGCCGCCTCCAGCGCTTCCTGCGGGCGATTCAGCATCGACAGAGCATGCGCCTTGCCGCGCCGCGCGCCGGACTGGAAGTCGGACTGGCGCAGCGCCTCGCCGCGTTCCACCAGCTTGGTGAAGTTGCGCAGGGCGGCTTCGTAGTCGCCCCGGTCGAGCATCAGGTCGCCCTTGTATTCGAGCGCGATGGCGTAGGCGCGGGAGCCGGACAGTGGCTGCAGCGTGGCCAGCGCCTCGCGCAGCAGGTCGAGCGCCGCGTCGCGCTGGCCGAGCTGGCGCAGGGTCTCGGCGGTCTGCATCAAGGCCAGGCCGATGCTCATCGGCCAGCCGGTGGGGCGCGCGAGATCGAGCCCGCGCTGCATCCATTCCAGCGCGGCATGGTGCGCATTCAGGCTCGTGAAGCCGTTGCCGATGTTGGTGGCCACGTTGATGGCGCGCCGCACCTGGCCGGTGGCGACGGCCGCTTCGTAGGTGCGCATCAGCAGGCTGACGGCGCTCCCGAAATCGCTGGCCTGGAAGGCGCTGGTGCCGAGGTAGTCGTGGATCCAGCCCGCGGCGGCGGGGTGCAGTCCGTCCAGGTCCACGGCGAAGCGCGCGTCCCAGCGCTCCTGCGCGGTGCGCAGGTCGCGGAACACGGCAAACAGCGCAGCGGCGGCGTCAAAGACGTCGGTGCGCAGGGTGTCGCCGGCGGCCCGGGCATCTTCAGAGGCCAGCGCCAGCTCGGCGTCGCACAGGGCGGCGCAGCCGCGGTCCATCTCGATCCAGGCGCGCAGCCAGCGGGCGTCGGCGCGGCCGATCGGATCGTGGGCCGCGTCAAAGGCGAAAAAGGCCTGGTCGGCCACGGCGCGCGCGGCATCCAGCGCGCCGGACAGCCACACGGCCTCGCCCTCGACCAGCAGGCAGCGGGCGTCGGCCAGCGTGCGGCCAGGCTCATCCAGAAGATGCAGCTGGGAGCGCGCTTCGGCTACCAGGCTGGCCGCCCGCGCGGGCGCGCGCTGGCGCAGATGCCAGGCAAGCGCAACCAGTTCGCGCTGGCGTTCGCGGCCAAGCAGGGACGGCAATGCCGCTTCGCGCTGCTGTACAGCCTCGTCCAGAACGAACAGATCGAACACGTGGATAACCCGGAAAAGAAACCGCGGGGGTGCGGCGGTATCCACGATTATTTCATAAGTGATGCTGTAGCGAAACTATGTCTTGCAACTAAAAGGCAATGCGCAGACGACAACACGCCACAACCGGGCCGTGAGACCAGGCTGTGGCGGAATCGGCGACCAGGACAGCGCGAGATCAGTGCGCCGGCTGCTTGCCTTGGGCGTGCTCGTTGGCGCCACCCACGTCCGGCGGCATCTTGGCCTTGCCGGTGGAGTCGTGCTTGGCCGCGTTCAGGTGCTGCTCGACCGTCGGGATCATCTTGTCGGCCAGGGCTTTCACGTCCGCATCCTTGGCTTTTTTGGAGATGCCCTTCAGCTTGGCCAGCACCATGGTGTGGTCCTGCACCCCGCCCTTGGCCATGTAGGCCTTGTCGAAGGCCGCGCCCGACATGCCGTTCAGCTTGGCCGCTTCCGCGTTGTGCTTGGCGTCCAGCGAGCCCGGCAGCATGACGTTCTTGGCCTGGGCCAGCTGCTGCACTTCGGTGAGCGCCTTGCTGTGGTCGTCGATCATCTGCTGGGCGAAGCGCTTGACTTCATCGCTGGTGCCCTTGGTCTGGGCCATCTTGCCCATCTCGACCTCGGCCATGTTGGCCATCGCCATGTCCACCACGGCAGCCTGGTCTGCCTTGTTCAGGCTGCTCTTCGCCATGGCCGACGCGGGCGCCGAGCCTGCGGCCGAGGCCTGGCCGGACGCCATGCCGGACGCGCTGGTGCCGCCCGAGCCGCCCATCTGGTTGGTCGGGTCCTTGGCCAGCTTCTGGTTATTGGACTGCGGCGTGCCCGATTCGGTGGCGCCGGCCGCCGTGGTGCCGCGCTGGCCGGTGGTTTGGTTGGGGTTCGCGGGTGCCTGGGCCGTCTGCGCCATTGCCGACATTGCCAGGAACAGAGCCGATGCGCCCACGGCGCCCTGCCACATTGTCTTTGCCATCGTTGTTCTCCTTTGTTATGCGGGTGGTTATCGAGCTGAGTCTAGCGGCGTTGTTGTTCTGACCGCGCGCGTTAGCCGATCAGCAACTATCGGCCGGCGCAGACCGTCTGATACCGAACTGATACGAACGTGATACCGCTCTGGACTGTTGAGCATTTAGTTGCAGCGGGACAATTCACCCCATCAGTTCACCGCACCGGAACCCAGCATGACCAAGCTCACCACCGCCCTCGTCCATGAATTTCGCGCCGCCCGCGAGTCCGGCGCCGGGGGCCGCCGCTTCCAGGCGATTCTCCCCATGAACCGCTGCCTCGGCCTGCAGGACAGCATCGTCTCCGGCAACGGCATGTTCCACGCCCGGCTCAGCGAGGATGGCGTGTTCCGCGTGCTGCGCGGGGCTGACGCGGCCAGCGAACGCGGCTGTCTGTGGGATTCGCGCCGGGCCGGACCCGGCGGCCGCTTTTTCGCCCTGGTCCAGAGCGATGGCAACTTCTGCGTCTACCGTGGGGACGACCTGTCCGCCAACCAGGGCTGGCAGTGGGGCACCCAGATGACGGCCGATGGCGGCCAGTTCTACGCCGTGCTGCGCGACAACGGCGAGTTCTCGATCTGCCGCGGGAGCGGCCCGACCAACTTCGGCGGCGTGGTCTGGAGCACCGGCGTGACCGACCCGGTGCGCGCCATCGACGAGGTGGTACGCATCGACTACGACCTGGACGGCGCCGAGATCGTCCAGTCCCGCCCCTCGGACCTGTACCGCGAAACCGTCCGCAACAACAGCGCCCAGGCGCAAACCAGCCTGATCACCGGCTCCGTGACGGTCTCCGATACCGCGGGCTGGCAGGATGAGCTCGGCTCGGCTGCGGCCTGCAGTCTGGAGATCAAGTCACGCATCCCGATCATGGTCGACGGCAAGGTGATCCTGACGGCCGAGGCGGCTCACCCGTTCACCCGCAACGGCGCCACCACCACCGCCAAGACCTGGGGCTTCAACGCCCCGGCCGCGGTCCAGGCCAATTCGTCCATGATGTGCCTGGTGTCTGCGATGCGTACCACCATCACGGTGCCGTACACGATGTCCGGACTGTTCACCCTGGAGTCCGGGGTCCAGGTCAGCGGGACCATCGGCGGCACCTACACCGGCGCCAACTGCCACGACCTGGCGGTCACCCTGACCACCTTCGACCTCGGGCCGGACGAGAGCTACAGCGTGACCCGCCCGCTGTCGCCGATGCCGCTGATCATCGGCCCGTCGACCCAGCACCCGGCCAACGCCAGCTCCTACTTCTGAGCCCGCCATGTGCAAGGAAGACGACCTTACCCCGGCCACCGGCCTGCCGTTCAGCTGCTGTGGCGGCCACACCGAGGCGGACCAACGCTTGATGGAACTGGGTTTTCAGATTGTCTACACCCGCCTGCGGGCGGCCGAATCATCCCTACTGACCAAGGACGAGACCATGCCCGCCCGTGCCGCCTGAAACCAACAGTCGCCCTGCCCCGTGCTATTAATAGCCGCACGGCAATGTTATAGTCTCCGTTATGAATGCGGAGTCATCCCTGCCAGTCCAGCCCAGCGACGGCCGTATCGTCCTTGACGCCGGACTGCTGAAGGCCCTGCGCAAGACGCGCGGCCTGTCGCAGGATGCCCTCGCCGACCTGTGCTTCAGCCGCCAGGTCCCGGTCTCGATCGCCTCCATCAAGCGCGCCGAAACCGGCAAGCCGGTGCTGTACCGCACCGCGCGCCACCTCGCCTCCATCCTCGACGTCGCCCTCGACGAGCTGCTGCCCGAAGGCGCGCTCGCGCCGGACGACGGCGAGGCGCCCACCCTGCCCGCTCCAAGCGCCCCCAGTGCAGCCGCCGCGCCGCCCGGCGACGCCCTGGTGGTGGCCAGCGAAGGCGTGCGCTACGTGATCCAGCTGCATATCGAACTGTCCTCCGCGCCCGAGCCGGAAGGCGAAACCCTGCACGACATCGCCGGCGTGGCCGGCCAGTACGGCGGCCGCGTGGACAGCATCGACGGCAGCCGCGTGACCTGCGTATTCGGTCTCCCGCAGGCCTACCGCAGCGACGCCGAGCGTGCCGCGCGCTGTGCGCTCGCGCTGGCGCGCCGCCTGGTGGTGCACGGCGGCCGCGCGATGGCCCTGCGCCTGGTGCGCAGGCAGGACGGCGACGGCAGCGGCAGCCCGCTGGACCTGGCGGTGCCCGACCTGCGCCAGTACGGCAGCAGCCAGTTCTCCGCCCTGCCCGTCTACGTGGCCCGCAACCTGAGCGCGCAGCTGCAGCAGCGCTTCGGCATCGCGCAGGCGGCGCACCGCTTCCCCGGCTACCTGGAACTGGGCGCACCGCTGGACACCGACACCGCGCGCACACCCCTCGTCGGCCGCGTGGTCGAAACCCGCCAGTTCGACGTGATCGCTGCCTCGGCCACCGAAATGCAGAGCGGCCAGCTGGTCTACCTGCGCGGCCCGGCCGGGGTAGGCAAATCGCGCCTGGCGCAGGAATGCGCACAGATCGCCCGCACCGCCGGCTTCCGCTGCCACAGCGCGGAAGTGCAGGACACGGGGGCGGACAGCTGGCGCGCCCCGCTCGAGCAGCTGGCCCGCAGCCTGTTCGGCATGAACGCGGGCGAGACCGACGAAGACGCCATCGACGCCACCATGGCCGAACTGCACCTCCCGCGCGACTGGACCATCTTCTACCGCGCCCTGACCGGCGCGCGCATGACGTCCGACCAGCTGACCGTGTATGCCGCCATGAGCCACGCGGTGCGCGACCAGGGCATCGCCACCGCGCTCAATACGCTGATCCTGAAAATGGCGCTGGCGGGCCCCCTGCTGCTCACCATCGAAGACGTGCACTGGGGCGACAGCTACCTGTTCGATGCCCTGGGCGGCCTGGTGGCGCTGTCGCGCGAGGCGCCGCTCGTGTGGGTGCTGACTTCGCGCGTGGAGCACGATCCGCTGGACAGCGCCCTGCGCCCGCACCTGTTCGACCTGCCGGTGGCCGTGTTCGACCTCGCCCCCATGAACCCGCGCGACGCGCTGGCACTCGCGGAGCAGTTCCCCGAACTCGACGAGACCTACCGCCGCCGCTGCGTCGAACGGGCGCAGGGCAATGCGCTGTTCCTCACCCAGCTCCTGGCAAGCCCGGACAACAACCTGCCGGACAGCCTGAAGCACCTGATCCAGGCCCGCCTGGACACCCTGCCGCCGCTGCACCGGCGCGCCCTGCGCACCGCCGCGGTGCTGGGCAATCGCTGGGAGCTGGAGCTGCTGCGCGAAGCCATCGATGACGCGAGCTACGAACCGGAAGGCGCGGGCCGCAACCTGCTGGTGCGGCGCGTGGCGCCCGGCGTGTACGCCTTCGTGCACGACCTGGTCATGCACTGCATCTATGAGTCGATCGATGCGGGCCAGCTGCGCCGCCTGCACCGTGGCGTGGCCGCGCTGTACCGCGAACGCGACCCCGCGGCCGCAGCCCAGCACCTGTACCGCGCCGAGGATCCGGGCGCCTTCGACATGATGCTGCGCGCGATCCGCGACAAGCTCACCGCGCACCAGTACGAGGACGCGCTCGAACTCACGGCCCAGTGCAGCGCCGCCGACTCCACCCGCTATTCGTCCTTCACCTTGGCGCTACTGCAGTCGCAGGCCACCGCCGGCATGGGCCGCATCGCGCAAGCCAGGGAGCGTTACGAGCACGCGCTGATGCTGGCCGGCCGCCCGCAGGAAAAGATCGACGCGGTGATCGGCCTGGCCAGCACCCTCAACATCCTCGATGAACTGGACGAGGAAGAGCGCCTGATCGACGAGACCCTGCCACTGGCGCGTTCCATCAACGCCGACGCGGCGCTCGGCAAGCTGCTGTACCTGAAGGGGAATATCTATTTCCCGCGCGGGAACTACACCGAATGCCGCCGCCATCATGAAGACGCGGTGCGCCATGCGCGCGCGGGCGGCACCACCGAGACCGAGGCCCGCGCCCTCTCCGGCATGGGCGACTCGTACTATGCCCAAGGCCGCATGCAGAAGGCCTACGAGGTGTTCGGCCAGTGCATCGCCATGTGCGAGGAGCACCGGCTGGTGGGCATCGAAGCCTCCAACCGCTCCGCGCTCGGCTCCACCCGCATCTACCTCGGCCAGCCGGATGACGCGGTGGCAGATGCGCTGGAATCGGCCGCCATCGCGCGCAAGGTCGGCAACCGCCGCGCCGAGGTGTTCGCGCGCATGACCGCGGGCTGGGTGCTCACCGCCACCGGCCAGGTCGACCGCGCCACCGAGGAAGTCGAGACCAGCCTGGATATGGCCCGTGCGATCGGCGCCGCGCGCTTCGAAGGGTTCCTGATGGAGAGCCAGGCCCGTTTGGCGTGGCTGCGCGGCGAACGTGGCGAGGCCGAACGCATCATCCGCGACGCTGCCGAATTCGTGGAGCGCCAGAAGCTGCAGCGCTTCATCGGCCCCTGGGTGCTCGGCACCCTGGCCCTGTTCACCAGCGACGCCACCACGCGCAAGAAGGCGCTGCTGCGCGGCGCCTCCCAGCTCACGCAGGACAGCCTCGCACACAACGCCTACCGCTTCTATGTGAACGCGGCGGAGGCGGCGCTGCTCGATGGCGACACCATCACCGCCGAATTCTATGCCGAGCAGCTGGCCGCCAGCGCCGGGCCGGAGTCCTGCCGCTGGGTGGATCACCACACCGCGCTGATCGCGGCCTATGCCCGCTGGGCCGAGCAGCCATCGGGCGAGGCACGAGCCGCGCTGGCATCGCTGCGCGCCGATGGCCACCGCTACGGCTTCGCGCAGGCGACTCCGCGGCTGTTCGAACACCTCGCCGACATCTGATTTCCCCACCGCCGAAAGGATGACCATGACCGACCGCCGCGCCGCCTTCAACGCGCAGCTGGATGCCGCCGCGACCACCCTCGCCAGGCTGCAGCAGC
This sequence comes from Zemynaea arenosa, assembly GCF_004614185.1. Lineage (GTDB taxonomy): Bacteria > Pseudomonadota > Gammaproteobacteria > Burkholderiales > Burkholderiaceae_D > Telluria > Telluria arenosa. Next base: position 17,669 of record NZ_SPVF01000180.1, read on the forward strand.
TCAATCCCATGCTGATCGACGTGTCCCTGCGCGAGCCCTGCTTCTCCTCCTATCTCGGGCACACGCTGGAACAGAAGCTGCAGATCCTGCCGCTGGTGGACGGCTTCGGCTTCAAGAACAAGATCGTCGCGACCTTTGACTATCAGGATCCTTTGCACGAGGAAGTCGAGGACCAGTTCCTGGCCTGGCTGAACCAGCACCAGTATGACCTGACCGGCGCGCTGGCCGGGTCGCAGGTCGGCAAGTTCGGTCCTGAGGGCGTGTTCGTCCCGGACGTGAGCATGCAGAAGGTGGTCAGGTACGGCGTGCCGAACACCCTGCACGAGATCTACCTGCTGCCCGCCGGGCAGCCGTTCGACGTGGTCGCGGAACGCGTGCGCGCCAGCCTGGCCTGGCTGCGGGCCAACATGACCGGTGACGGTGGCGGCGCGCCGCGCATCTACATGAACGTGGTGGACCTGGCCGATGCCTTCTTCAAGACCCCGCAGCTGGCCTACGACATGCTGATGCTGCTGGCCGAGGAAAACGTCACCGGCCTCTCGTTCGAGGACGACCGCGGCACCTACTTCCCGTTCCAGATCGGTGCCGTGGTGCGTGCGGCCAAGGCCGTGCTGCGCGAAGGGCAGCAGGTACTGTTCCACTGCCACGCGGGGAACGGCATGGAAAACGCCTCTGCCATCGAGGCGCTGCTGGCGGGGGCCGATGGGTACTGGGGCGGCATGGAGAAGGAATCCTCCACCATCGGCCACGCCTCGCTCGGTGAGCTGATCGCGAACCTGGTCCGCGCGGGGAACGCCAACATGGCGCAGTACCAGCTGGACCAGCTGCTGCCCGTGGCGCACGCCATGCACGAGATCAACCACAACGAACCGACGCCGCGCACCTGGCCGATCGCGGGCACGGATGCGTACCGCGAAATGCTGATCAGCTTCCGCCAGGTGCCGGACCGCTTCATGGATCTCCCGCCCGAGAAAATCGGCGGCAGCTATACCTACCGGATCGCGCCCACCGGCAGCGACGTCGACGCCATCACCGGCCGCGTGGCCGAGCTGCTGGGCACCACCATCAGCGCCACGGTGGCCAACAAGATGATCCTCCTGATGCGCACCGACCTGCTGAACGGCGTGCGCATGTCCTACGACGATACCGCGAGCCTGCGCCAGCTCCTGCACCGCGCGCAGACCCGCCTGCGCATGCCGCTGTCCGAGGTTTGACTTCTATTCAGCGGTCACGGAAGCGGCCGCGGAACCATTGGGCGCTCGCTTCGTCGGCCGGGAAGAAGGATTCGAGGCGCAGTTCGTGGACCGTGACGTCGTGCGGCGTGCCGAGCGTGGTGATGGTCGTGAACAGGTTCAGCTCGACCCCATCGCGCGCGATCGTCAGCGGCATGAAGGGCAAGGCGCGGCGGTCCAGGTTGGGCACATGGCCGACCGAAGGCATGTCGGGGAAGGCGGACAGCTCCGCCAATAGCGCCGTGGCTTCGCTGCCCGGACCATCGGCCATGGCTTCGCGCTGGATCCACAGCAGCGTGTCCGCGCACACGGCCTGCCAGTTCACCAGATGGCGGCGCACGCCGTTCGGGTCCAGCATCAGCTTGAGCACATTGATGGACCCGTCGCGCGGAATCGCCGCCTCCTCCGGCATCCCGAGCAGCCATTTCATCATCCCCGCCGCGGGCTCGTTGAACATCACCAGGTTCCACAAGCGGTCCACCACCAGCGCGGGAAACGGCGCCTGCTGGCGCAGCATGAAGTCGAGGGCCTGCATCACGCTGGCCAGCTCCGGGTCGGACATGCTGCGCTCCTGGTAGGCGGGCGCGAATCCGGCGGACAGCAGCATCGCGTTGCGCTGCCGAAGCGGCACGTCCAGCACGATGCCCAGCTTGAGGATCAGCTCCCGGCTGGGCTGGGAGCGGCCGCTTTCGAGAAAACTCAGGTGGCGCTGCGACACCTCGCTCTCCGTGGACAGGCGCAGCTGGCTGTACCCCCGCTTGGTGCGCCAGTAGCGCAGTGCGGATGCGAAGTCGCTGAAGTAGTTGTCGCCGGCAGCATTGCCGCGCTGGTGTCGTTGCGCGGCCGCGCCGCGAAGGTCTTCTTCCCTCATGAACCCTCCCGTGATCAATGGCGCGCCCAATTTAACCGCCCGCACGGATGAACTCAAGCAGGTCCGCGTTCACGCGGTCGACGTGGGTGATGAACATGCCGTGGGCCGCGCCGTGGTACACCTTCAGTTCCACATCGTGGATCAAGGCGGCGCTGCGGCGCGCGGTGAGCTCCAGGGGAGCCGAGACATCGATGTCGCCGGCGATCAGCAGGACGGGGACGTCGATGGCGCGCAGTTCGTTCACCATATCCGAGGTCTCCACCGCGATATTGCAGTCGTGGAGGGCTTGAAGCGAGCAGCCCATGCACATATTGGTCAGCCAGTTTTTTGTCGTGGCGTTGGCGCCAGGGACGAAAGGCTCGATGTTCGCTTCGATCCATTCGGGCAGATCGCGCATCAGCTGCATGCGGAACTGGGCGAGCAGCGCCGGGTCGATCCCGCTGGGGTTATTGGGGCTGACCGTCACCCCCGGCGTCATGGCGCCCAGCAGGGCCACGCGCGCAATCCGTCCGCTGCCAAAACGCGTGAGGTAGCGGACGATCTCATTGCAGCCCATCGAGTGCCCGACCAGGGTCACGTCGCGCAGGTCCAGCGCTTCGATGACGGCGGCGATGTCGCCGGCCAGCGTGTCGAAGTCGTAGCCGCGGCCCGGGTCGCTGGAGCGGCCATGCCCGCGGCGGTCGAAGGCGATGCAGCGCAGGCCCTGGCGGCTGAGGGCCAGGGTCTGGTAGCCCCATGAATCGGACGGCATGGCCCAGCCGCCGACGAACAGCACCGGGCGGCCATGGCCCCAGTCGCGGTAGAACAGGTGGACGCCGTCTTCGGTGGCGATGAGGTTGGGGGAGTGGATGCGGGCAGTCATGCTGGTCTCCATGGGGTGGCGTGTTCGATGGAGCCATTGTGCAGACCGCGTGCCGTGGCGGCGATTACCTGCCAGGTCATGATCGGCCCGCTTGTCGCTACCAGCCGGAAAGATGAGTAACCCTCCGGCAATACCACTTCATTACCTTTTGTCATAGCGTGGCGATGCAAAGTCATTATTCGCCTGTGGCAAAGTCATCAATACTTGTCCGCAACTGGTCAGAAACCAGTTCAAGACCACAGGAGACAGACATGACTTACGAGAAAAAACCGCTCGCAGTAGCGGTATCGGCTGCTTTGCTGACGCTGGCATCGCAGGCCGCCCCGGCGCAAAGCGCACCCGCCCCGGACCTGGGCCAAGTGCAGACCGTGGAGGTGACGGGTATCCGTGCGTCCATGGAAAAATCCCTGAATGTGAAAAAGAACGCCACCGCCAACGTGGAGGTCGTGACGGCCGAAGACGTCGGCAAGATGCCGGACAAGAACTTGGCCGACTCCCTGCAGCGCCTGCCCGGTGTGGCGGTGAGGACCGACTACGACGAGGCGGAAAAGGTCGCGATGCGGGGCACCAACCCCGACATGACGCTGATTATCTTCAACGGCCACACCGTCTCCGGCGGCGACTGGTATGTGGCTGACCAGGGTTCCAGCAGCCGGTCCACCAGCCTGTCGCTGATGCCGTCTTCGGTGCTGAACCAGGCCCTGGTGTACAAGACCTCGCAGGCCAACATCGCCGACGGCGGCCTGGCGGGCACCGTCAACGTCACCACCCGCAAGCCGCTGGCGCAGAAAGAGCGCTTCTCGGGCGTGCTCAGCGGCGGCATGAGCTACGCCGACCTGCCGGGCAAGAGCGCGCCGGACCTGAATGCCATGTTCAACTGGAAGAACGAGGCCGGCACCATGGGCCTGATCGTCCAGGCCTTCGCCGAAAAGCGCTACGTGCGCCGCGATTCGGCCTCGCGCTTCGCCTACAGCGGCGGCAGCGGCTGGGACGTGATCAACACCGCCACCATGAAGGGCATCACCGACGAGTCGCTGGCCGGTACCGGCCTCAAGGCGGCGGACCTGAACGGCGTACGGATCCCCGGTTCGATGAGCATGGAATTCGTCGAAGGCGTGCGTGACCGCAAGGGCGGCATGTTCTCGCTGGAGTTCAAGCCGAACCAGGACCTCGACGTGACCATGACCGGCTTCCACTCGGGCATGAACGCGAACAATTACGGCCGTTTGAACGCGGGCGCCATGTTCAGCATGCTGCTGGGCCGCGGCGGCGTGCAAGGCGGCGCCACGCCGACCAATTCGAACGGCAAGCAGGTCTACGCGATGATCAAGAATCCGGTCATCGTCAACGAGACCACGATCTATGGCCACCAGCTGAAGGTACTGAAGGCCGCCGACATCGTCTACCCGGACGGCACCACCCCGCAGTACATCGGCGAAACCGAAGGCGCCTACCGCGACGGCGCGCGTGCCACCTCGGCCTTCCTGGACTTGGACGCCAAGTACCGCTTCAGCCAGGACCTGACCGTCAAGACCTTGCTGTCGACCACCAAAGGCGTCGGCAAGACCGGCCTCGACCAGGGCCTGACCTATTCGCGTTACGGCACCGGCGTGTCCTACCGCCTGGGCGACGTGGACGAGGCGCCGTATGTGAAGTGGCTGGGCACCGGCCCCAACGTCCCGGGCCGCAATGCCGACGGCAGCGGCTTTGTGCTGAGCGGCCGCGCCGCATCCGGCATCGTCACCAACGACAAGGAAACCAGCGGCCAGGTCGACGCCGAATACCGCCTCGAGAAAGGCTGGATGCAGTCGCTCGAAGCCGGCGCGCGCTACTCGGACCACCGCCGTGACAGCGCCCGCCGCTATCCGACCTTCCGCACCCCGCTGGACACCAGCAACCTGGCGGTGAGTTCCTTCATCCCCTATCCGGACGATTTCGGCAGCGGCCTGGGCGGCCCGGCGGGCTGGGACAACACCAGCTGGACCATGACCCCGGAAACGATGAAAGCGTACTTCGCGGCCAACACCAAGGCCACCACCGACCAGTGGGAGCGCCGCATCTCGTCCGAGCTGAACATGCGCGAACGCCAGACCGCGGCTTACCTGATGGCGAACCTGGAAGGCGAAGGCTGGTCCGGCAACGTGGGCCTGCGTGCGGTGCGCACGCGCATCAACGCCGACATTCCGATGCCGATCCCGGTCGGCACCTGCGCGCGTTCCGCGCCGGGCCAGGCGCCGATTCCGTGCCCGCAATTCCCCGGCGCGATCACGGACACCAACGAGGGCCAGTCCTACTACGACGACCAGACCAACCCAGCGACCAAGTTCAACCCGCTGGCCGGCCTGACCTACTACAAGCTAGCCAGCGACCGCACCTTCAACAACATCCTGCCGAGCCTGAACCTGCGTTACGAGCTGCAGAAGGATATGGTGGCCCGCTTCGGCGCCAGCAAGACCATCGGCCGCCAGAACTACAACCTGCTGGGCGCCGGCTACGGCACCCCGACTTGCAACGACAACGGCTGCACCGTCACGGGCCCGAACCCGAACCTCGCACCGATGACGGCCAAGAACCTGGACGCCTCGTGGTCGTGGTTCTTCGCCAAGCGTTCGCTGGTGGCGGTGGATGTGTTCTACTCGAAGATCAGCGGCTATCCGAAGACCGGCGTGGGCACCGACACCATCGACCTGCTCGATCCGAAGACCTCGCAGGTGCGCACGTTCAAGGTGCAGACCGCCTCGCAGCAAGGCGCCCGCATCTCCGGCATCGAACTGTCGTACGAGCAGCCGCTGTGGAATTCCGGCTTCGGCTTCACCTCGAACGTCAGCCGCGCCAAGACCAAGGTCGACGACGGCCGTCCGATGGTCGGTGCCTCGGAATGGTCCGCCAACCTGGGCGGCTATTTCGAGAACGACCGGCTGTCGGCGCGCCTGGTGGCGAACTACCGCAGCGAGTACGTGAATACCAGCACGGCGCCGGCGGCGAATGCGAACAGCCAGGGCCTGTCGGTCATCAACGGGATCGAAATGCCGGCGGCGCCGACCATCGCGGCCCCGGTGACCACCGTGGCCTTCAACGCCAGCTACAGCATCACGCCGAACCTGGTGCTGACGTTCGATGCGACCAACCTGACCAACGTCCGCCGCGCGCAATATCGCTACAGCGAGGAAGAGCAGCAGAAGCTGGACGTGATCGGCCGCCAGTACTACGTCAACCTGAAGTACAAGTTCTGAGTCTCCTGGGCGATGCCGCGGCCTGCGCCGCGGTGTCCCGCCCACTTTCAACGCCGGCCTCGTGCCGGCGTTTTTTCATTCCGCCTGCGCTGGCGCAGCTACAATCGGCGGCATGACTTCTTCCCCCTCTGCCATCGATCCGCGCTACCTCGCGACGAGTCCTTATATCGACCACGATCATCCCGCCGTGCGCGCCCGAGCGCGCGAGCTGGCCGCGGGAGCGGAGAATGCCGATGCGATCGCGGAGCGCTGCTTCGTGTTCGTACGCGACGAGATCCGCCATTCGGTGGATTACAAGATGAATCCGGTCACGTGCAAGGCCTCGGATGTGCTGCAGCACCGCACCGGCTACTGCTACGCCAAGAGCCACCTGCTGGCGGCCCTGCTGCGCGCGAACGGCATTGCGGCGGGGCTGTGCTACCAGCGGCTCTCGCTCGGTGACGAGGGCGCGCCCTTCTGCCTGCATGGCCTGAATGCCGTGTACCTCCCGCGGCATGGGTGGTACCGCATCGACCCGCGCGGGAACAAGCCGGGCGTGGACGCGCAATTCACGCCGCCGGTCGAACGGCTGGCCTTCGCCACGCGCGCGCCGCACGAGGCGGACCTGACCGGGATCCACGCCGAGCCTCTGCCCAGCGTGATCGCGGCGCTGGAGTCGCACGGCACCTGGGATGCCGTGCTGGCCAATCTGCCCGACGCGGAGCCCTCTGCCGTTTAGAACGACTTGCTCAGGCTGAGCGAGAAGGTGCGGCCGCGGCCCGCCCAGTAGGCGGTGGGGTCCTTGTAGTTGGCCGACTGCGCGTAGTAGCCGATGTACTGGCGGTCGAACAGGTTCTCGATGCCCGCGCCGATTTTGCCGTAGGCGGTGTCCCAGCTGGCTGCGGTGTCCACCAGCGTGTAGCCGCGGAAGTGCTCTTCCAGGTTCGCGGTCCCGACCACGCGGCCGAAGTTCACATCGCGGTCTTCCAAACGCGTGGCTTGCAGGCGCACCGAGACATCGCTGCGCGGCTGCCAGTTGGTGCCCAGGACCGTCTTGTCCGGCCCCTGCGAACGCGCGCCCAGCGCCAGGTCCATCGGCGCGCCGGCGGTGGCAGCCGTGGTGCCGCGCGTGCGGGCGTGGCTGCCAAACACATTCCACTGTTTCGACAGGCGCGCGTCGCCGGACAGCTCCCAGCCGGTGACCGTGGTCGGCACGCGGTCCAGCACACCGATGCCCGCGGAGTTGATGCGCAAGACGGTGCCCAGCTTGGAGCGCGAGTCGTAGTACGAGGCGCCCAGGCTCCCGGCCTTGCCACGCCAGTTCACGCCGATCTCGTTGTTGCGGGTGACGACCGGCTCCAGCTCGAACAGGCCCGCCACGGACTGGCCCGGGCGGTTCACGGCGCGCAGCACCAGGCCCACGTCCGGCAGGCCAAAGCCTTCCGCGCTGGAGACGAAGGCGGACCAGCCGGGCGCGAAGCGCATCACCACGCCGAGGTTCTTCACCGCCTTGACGAACGAGCGCTCGCCGCCGCCCACCAGCCGGCTGCCATAGGCCGCCAGCGTGGTGTAGCTGTCCACGTTCAGGCGCGCGCGTTCCTGCCGCACGCCGCCCCGCACGGTGAACCTGCCCCATTCGTATTCGAGCTGGGTGAACGGCGCGGTGGAGCGGAAGTCCAGGCGCGGCACCCAGGTGCGCTGGGTCGCTGCCAGGTGCTGTTCGGTGCGATCGCGCAGCACGTCCAGGCCTGCCGTGAGTTCGAGCCCCGTCACCAGCACGTCCGGCCGGACCCAGGTCATCTTCAGGCCCGCCTTGTCGGCCACGATCTCGGACTGGTCGTAAAGCGTGCCCACCGGGGCGATCGCCTTGTCCTGGAAGGTGGAGGTGTTGGTGGCGCCGTACAGGGAGGCGAAGTCCTGCTTGAACACCTGGGCGGTGAAGGCGCCGCCCGCGAGGTCCGCGTGGCGGTAGTCGAAGCTTGCGCTCTTCACTTCATTGCGCGGCGGGGCGCCGGGCGGCGTGCCTTTGACCGCGGTAGTCGGGACGCCCTTCGCCACATCGGCATTCACGTTGCGGTAGTCGCCATCGCCTTCGAAGTGGAAGCGGTTGTACGAGACCTGCAGGCGCTGGTCGCCAATGTTCTTGCCCAGCTTGAGGAAGATGTCGTGGCCACCCGCGTCGTTGGTGTCGCCCTGCACCACATCCAGGCCGAGGCGGCGACCAGCCCCGTCGTAGCCCACGCCGCGGTGCTGGGTGCCGAGGTAACCGAAGAAGTCGAACGCCTCCGACTTGTGCGCCAGGCTGTAGCCGAGCTTCCAGTCCAGCGAGTCGTCGCGGAATTGCGAGGACAGGCGGGCGCTGACGGTGAATTTGGTACCGGGTTCGCGCGGCGTCCTGGTGATGTAGTTGATGATGCCGCCGGTGGCGCCCAGGCCCTGCATGGCGGAGGCGCCGTTGATCACTTCGATGCGTTCGATCACGGCGGTGTCGGCGAAGTAGCCCTCACGCATGCCGGCGCGCAGCGGGTTCGATTGCGGGATGCCGTCCAGCAGGATCAGCGGCTGGCGGCCGCGCAGGGACTCGCCGGTCGAGGTCATCTTCTGGCGGCTGGGCGCATAGCCGGGGATGTACAGGGCCAGTGCCTGGGAAGGGTCGTCCGCCAGCTGGTACTGGCGGTCCAGCTCGGCCTGGCTGATCACGGAGACGGCGCCCGGTATCTTGTCCACGGCCTTGGCGGTGCGGGTGGCGGTGACGACCACCTCGCTGGCGGCAGCAGCCTCCTGGGCCTGCGCGGGCAGGACGGTGGCGAGGCAGGCGGCGGCCGCAGCGCGGGCCAGGACGTGAAGCTGAGGCATCAAATACTCCGAGGAATCTATTGTTGAGAATTGAAATGATAACCATTCTCATTTACAATCTCAAGTATTGTCCTTAAGCTAGTCAGGTTTTTTTATGGTTACCGGTTCCGCCCGCACCTTGCTCCGCCGCGTGCATCTCTGGATTGCGCTGGTGTTCGGGGTGGTGCTGTCGCTGTCCGGGGTGACCGGGGCGGCGCTGGCGTGGATCCATGAGCTGGATGCGGCGCTCAATCCAACGCTGTTCCATGTGCCAGTGAGGGCGCAGGCCCAGGTCGCGCCGGAGCGAGTGCGCGCGCTGGTGGCGATGCTGGAGGCGCGGCCGGGGTATGGCCGGCCAACCCAGCTCTCGCTGCCCGAAGCGGCGGACGAGCCGGTCGTCGCGTGGTACCGCCAGGGCGGCGCCAAGTCGCCATGGAAGGTGGAGGTGTCGCGGCAGGTGATGGTCGATCCGGCGACGCTGGCGATTGCGGGGGAACGCAACTGGGGCGAGGCGGGGTTGTCGCGGCCCCTGCTCATGCCGACGCTATTTCATGTGCACCGCTATCTGCTCAGTGGCGATGTCGGGAAGACGGTGATCGGGGCGCATGGCATCGCCCTGTTCCTGCTCGGTGCCATCGGCGTGGCGCTGTGGTGGCCGGTGCCAACCTGGAAAGGCCTGCGGCAGGCGCTCACGGTGTCCTATCGCGGCTCGTGGCGGCGGTTCAACTTCAGCGCGCACCGGGCTATCGGCTTCGTGGCGGCACCGCTGCTGATGTTCATGGGCTTTTCGGGTGTGTACTTCAATTTGCCGGAGGTGGTAGTGCCGGTGGTGAAGGCGGTCGCGCAAGTCACGCCCGCCGACAAGTTGAAGAATGAGGCCGCGCAGGGCCGCGCGCCAATCGCCGTCGATGCGGCGCTGCGCGCGGTGCAGGAGCGGTTGCCGCAGGCCCGCCTGTCTCGGGTGATCCTGCCGGCCAAGCCGTCCGTGCCTTATGAGGTGCGGGCGCGCCAGCCGGGCGAGGTGCGGCAGGGGGATGGGAACACACGCGTCACGGTGGACGCCTACAGTGGCCGCATCCTGCGCCTGCGCGATCCACTGCATGCGCCGGGCGGCGATGGCTTCTTCAACTGGCTGTTCCCGCTGCATACGGGGGAGGTGCTGGGCAATGCGGGGCGCGTCGCCATCAGCATCCTTGGTCTCACGCCCCTGTTCTTCATGGTGACGGGGACCTGGCTCTGGCTGCAGCGGCGGCGCCCGGCCCCGGCGCCCACCCACGGCGTCTGATTCCCGTGCTTGCGCTACCTGCCCTGATGGTTCGGCGCGTATCAGGTAGCAGCGCTCCTGGCCTTCACGCGTTTCGGCTTCGCGGCCGCCATCGAATTGGCGCTGATGGCGGCAAGGATGAGGGCCTTGAAGGCCTTGGCATCCACCTGCTGGCCTTCAAGGATGTCGATGGCGCGGCGCACGTTGCCTTCGAGGCTGGAGTTGAACAGTTGCTTGGGATCGGGCAGCGCAGCGCCCTTCGGGAAGGTCAGCTTGACTTTCCCTTTGTAGGTCTCCCCGGTGCAGATGATGCCGTCATGCGACCACACCGGGTTCTCCCACTTCCACTCTTCCACGACGTCCGGATCCGCCTCCTGGATCAGCGCCCGCATGCGGGCCAGCGTGTCGGTGCGCCAGTCGCCCAGGCCCGCAATGCGCTTGTCGATCAGTGCAGAAGCTTCGTTACTCATCGCCGTCTCCTTGGTAAGGTGTCGACGGAAGTATAACCCGCTGGTTATGAGTTACGCAAACTTGGTGAAATCGGGCTTGCGCTTTTCGAAGAAGGCGGTGAAGGCTTCCTTGGCTTCGGCGCCCTGCAGCATGGCGAAGAACTTTTCATTTTCGACGGCCATGGTTTCGTTGATCTGCGGGGTGCGGACCCGCTTCATCAGGGCCTTGGTGGCGCGGATGGAGGCGGCGGGCAGAGCCACCAGCTTGGCCGCCTGGGCGTGCGCGAAGGAGCGCAGCTCTTCCTGCGGCAGGACCTTGGCCACCAGGCCCATTTCGAACGCTTCCTGCGCGCCGAAGGCCTCGCCCAGCATCAGCTTCTCCGCCGCGCGGGCGAACCCGGCCAGCTGTGGCAGCAGCAGGGACGATGCAAACTCCGGGCACAGGCCGAGCTGCGAGAACGGCAGCGAGAACTTGGCGTTGTCGGCCGCATAGACCAGGTCGCAGTGCATCAGCATCGTGGTCCCGATGCCGATCGCCGCGCCGGACACCGAGGCCACCACCGGCTTGGTCGACGCCGCCAGCGCGCGCATGAACTGGAAGACGCCACGGTCTTCGTGCGCCTGGCCGGGAACGGGCGCCGAGTTCTTCAGGAAGTCTTCCAGGTCGTTCCCGGCGGTGAAAATCTCCGGCTTGCCGGTAATGAGGATCGCACGCACCGCGGTGTCCTGCTCCGCGTTGCGCAGGGCTTCGGCCACGGTCAGGTACATGGCGTTGGTGATGGCGTTCTTGCGCTCCGGGCGATTGAACTCGATGGTGAGGATGCCGTCGGCAATGGTGGTCAGGGTGTCCATTCAGGTCTCCGTTTGTTCTTTGGATGTGGGAAGGGCGCCGTGTTTGACCACAGGCGCCCTTGGATGCGGCAGCAGTCTGGCTTAGACGCGCTCGAAGATGCCTGCGGCGCCCATGCCGGTGCCGACGCACATGGTCACCATGCCGTACTTCTGGTTGTTGCGGCGCAGGCCGTGGATCACAGTCGCAGCGCGGATCGCGCCGGTGGCGCCGAGCGGGTGGCCGAGAGCGATCGCGCCGCCCATCGGGTTCACCTTGGCCGGGTCCAGGCCCAGGTCGCCGATGACCGCCAGCGCCTGCGCGGCAAAGGCCTCATTCAGCTCGATCCAGTCCAGCTGGTCCTGGGTGATGCCCGCCTTGGCGCAGGCCTCGGGAATCGCGACCTTCGGACCGATACCCATGATCTCCGGCGGCACGCCCTTGACCGCGAACGACGAGAACTTCGCCAGCGGGGTCAGGTTGTGCTCGCGCAGGATGCGCTCGGACACCAGGATCAGCGCACCCGCGCCATCCGACATCTGCGACGAGTTACCGGCCGTGACCGAGCCCTTGGCCGCGAACACCGGCTTCAGTTTGCCCAGCGATTCCATGGTCGAATCGGCGCGCGCGCCTTCGTCGGTGTCCACGGTGCGGGTCTTGATCGACACTTCGCCGGTCGCCAGGTTCGGCGTACGGGTGATGATCTCGATCGGCGTGGTCTCGTCCTTGAACCAGCCGGCCTGTTGGGCGGCGATGGCGCGGCGGTGCGACTCGACCGAGAACGCGTCCTGCGCCTCGCGCGACACCTTCCACTGCTCCGCCACCTTCTCGGCGGTCAGGCCCATGCCGTAGGCCATGCCGATGTTCTCGTCCGTGAACATCTCCAGGTTCATCGACGGATGGTGGCCCATCATCGGCACCATGGACATCGACTCGACGCCACCGGCGATCATCACGTCCGCCTCGCCGACGCGGATGCGGTCCGCCGCCATCGCGATCGCGGTGATGCCCGAGGCGCAGTAGCGGTTGACGGTCACCCCGCCGACGGTCTTCGGCAGGCCGGCCAGCAGCACCGACATGCGGGCGATGTTGAAGCCCTGCTCCGCTTCCGGGAACGAGCAGCCGATGATGGCGTCGTTGATCAGGGCCGGGTCCAGGCCAGGCGCCTGCGCCATGGCCGATTGCAGCACGCGCACCAGCAGGTCGTCCGGACGGGTCGTCTTGAACATGCCGCGCGGCGCCTTGCCGATCGGGGAACGGGTCGCCGCGACGACGTATGCTTCTTGCAGTTGTTTGGTCATGATTAATCTCTCAAAGTTCGGTCGCGTGGCGGATCAGTTGCGCACCGGCTTACCGGTCTGCAGCATGCCCATGATGCGTTCCTGCGTCTTCGGATTGTTCAGCAGTTCAAGGAAGGCCTTGCGCTCCATGTCGAGGAGCCACTGTTCCGACACCAGCGAGCCCTGGTCCACGTCGCCGCCGGAGACGATGGCCGCGATCATCTCGCCCAGCTTGAAGTCGTGCGCGGAGATGAAGCCGCCGTCGCGCATGTTGACCAGCTGCGCCTTGATGGTGCCGAGGGTGTAGCGGCCGCCGACCGGAATCAGCTTCTTCAGCGGCGGACGGTAGCCCGCGTCGAACATCGAACGCGCCTGCACCTTGGCCACGTGCAGCAGCTCGTAGGTGTTGAAGACGATGACGTCGTCTTCTTTCAGGTAGCCCATCGCTTTCGCTTCCAGCGCGGACTTCGACACCGCAGCCATGGCCGCGTTGGTGAAGTGCCCCTTCAGGAACTGCAGGATGTCCGTGCCCTTGGCTTCATTGGCCGCACGCACCGCCGCTTCCTTCAGGCCACCGCCGGCCGGCACCAGGCCGACGCCGACTTCGACGAGACCCATGTAGGACTCGAGAGCCGCTACGCGCTTGGACGCATGCAGCGCCAGCTCCAGGCCACCACCGAGGGCGATGCCCGCGACCGCGGCCACCACCGGCACGTTGGCGTACTTGAGCTGCATGAAGGTGTCCTGCAGCGCTTTCACGGCCGGGTCGATGGCTTTCGCGCCGCCTGCCATGTAGGCCGGCAGGGCTTCTTCCAGGTTCGCACCGGCGGAGAACGGGCCACCGTCGGCGGCATCGGTATTCCAGATGACCAGGCCCTTGAAGTTCTTTTCGGCTTCGGCCAGCGCCAGCTTCAGGCCATCGATCACGCCCTGGCCGATGGTGTGCATCTTGGACTTGAGCGAGATGATGAGCACATCGTCGTTCTGGTGCCAGACGCGGACGTTCGCGTCTTCATGCACGGTGACGCCGGCGGTCTTCGGATCTTCAGCGGCGGCGCCCAGCACCGGAGCGCGGAAGGCCTGGCGCTGGTAGACCGGCAGGTCGGAACGCGGCACGAAGCTGTTGGAGGACGCGGAGTACGAACCCTCGGCGGTATGCACGCCGTTCTGCTGCGCGGGCGGACCGTCCAGCACCCAGGCGGGCAGCGGCGCGTTGGTCAGGGCCTTGCCTTCGGCGATGTCCTGGCTCACCCACTCGGCGATCTGCTTCCAGCCGGCGGCCTGCCAGGTCTCGAACGGGCCGACCGACCAGCCGAAGCCCCAGCGCATGGCGAAGTCGATGTCGCGCGCGTTATCGGCGATGTCCTTCAGGTGCACGGCGATGTAGTGGAAAGCATCGCGGAAGATCGCCCACAGGAACTGCGCCTGCGGGTTGGTCGATTCGCGCATGGCCTTGAACTTCTTGACCGGGTCCTTCTCCTTCAGGATGCGGGCCACGATGTCCGCCGCCTTGCCGCCGCCGGCCACGTAGGTGCCGGTCGCCGGGTCGATGCGCTTGATCTCCTTGCCTTCCTTTTTGTAGAAGCCCGCGCCGGTCTTCTGGCCCAGCGCGCCACCGGCGATCAGCTTGGACAGGATCTCGGGCGTCTTGTACACGCTGAAGAACGGGTCGTCGGCCAGGTTGTCCTGCATGGTCTTGATCACGTGGCCCATGGTGTCCAGGCCCACCACGTCCGCGGTGCGGAAGGTGCCGGACTTGGCGCGGCCCAGCTTCGCGCCGGTCAGGTCGTCGACCACGTCCACGGACAGGCCGAACTTCTCGGCTTCGTGGATGGTGGCCAGCATGCCGAAGATGCCCACGCGGTTGGCGATGAAGTTCGGCGTGTCCTTGGCGCGCACCACGCCCTTGCCGAGCGTGGTGGTCAGGAAGGACTCCAGCTGGTCCAGGATGGCCGGGTTGGTAGACGTGGTCGGGATCAGTTCGACCAAGTGCATGTAGCGCGGCGGGTTGAAGAAGTGGACGCCGCAGAAACGCGCCTTCAGGTTGTCGTCGAAGCCCTCGGCCAGCCTGTTGATCGAGAGGCCCGAGGTGTTGGATGCGAAGATCGCGTTCGGAGCGATGTGCGGGGCGACCTTGGCGTACAGGTCGTGCTTCCAGTCCATGCGCTCGGCGATGGCTTCGATGATCAGGTCACAGCCGGCCAGCACGTCGAGGTTGTCCTCGTAGTTGGCGACTTCGATCAGGGACGCGTCGTCCTTGTTGCCCAGCGGGGCCGGGCTCAGTTTTTTCAGGTTCTCGATGGCGCGCAGGACGATGCCGTTTTTGGGGCCTTCCTTCGCGGGCAGGTCGAACAGCACCACCGGCACCTTGGCGTTGACGCAGTGGGCGGCGATCTGCGCGCCCATCACGCCGGCGCCCAGGACGGCGACTTTCTTGACGATGAAGTTGGTCATTTGGATTCCTTGGTTGAGACGCTCTCCCGTTCACTACTATCCCCGCGCCGCGGGGATACGGAGAGAGCGATCGGCGTGCGTGAGTTGATTAGAACAGGTCTGCGTCCAGCGCCATCAGCGAGGCCGAGCCGGAACGGGCCTGGCGGATCAGCATCGCGGTTTCCGGGTACAGGCGTGCGAAGTAGAAGCGCGCGGTGGCCAGCTTGGCCTTGTAGAAGTCACCTTCCTTGCTCAGCGCGATCTTCGCCATCTGCGCGAAGAAGTACGAGTACACCATGTGGCCGACCACGCGCAGGTAAGGCACGGCGGCGGCGCCCACTTCTTCCGGATTCTGGAAGGCCTTCATGCCGATTTCCATAGTCAGCTTGGTGACCTTGTCACCCAGCTCGCCCAGCGGCGTCACGAACTCGGACAGCGACTCGTCCAGGCCATTCTCTTCGACGAAGGACTTGATCTTCTCCCCGAACTTGCGCAGCTTGGCGCCGTTGTCCATCAGGATCTTGCGGCCCAGGAGGTCGAGCGACTGGATGGTATTGGTGCCTTCGTAGATCAGGTTGATGCGCGCATCGCGCACGTACTGCTCCATGCCCCACTCGGCGATGTAGCCATGGCCGCCGTACACCTGCATGCATTCGGAGGTGGCGATCCAGCCGTTGTCGGTGATGAAGGCCTTGATGATGGGGGTGAGCAGCGCGACTTCGTCGGCGGCTTCCTTGCGCACTTCTTCGTCCGGGTGGTGCAGCTCGCGGTCGATCTGCAGCGCGACGTAGGACGAGAAGGCGCGCGCGCCTTCCGCGTAGGCTTTCGCGGTCAGCAGCATGCGGCGCACGTCCGGGTGCACGATGATCGGGTCGGCCGGCTTGTCCGGCGCCTTCGGGCCCGAGAGGCTGCGCATCTGGATGCGGTCCTTGGCGTAGGCCAGCGCGTTCTGGTAGGCGACTTCGGTCAGGCCCAGCGACTGCATGCCGACGCCCAGGCGGGCCGCGTTCATGAAGACGAACATCGCGTTCAGGCCTTTGTTCGGCTGGCCGATGATCCAGCCCTTGGCGCCGTCCAGGTTCATCTGGCAGGTCGAGTTCCCGTGAATGCCCATCTTTTCTTCGATGGCGCCGCAGGCGATGCCATTGCGCTCGCCCGGCTGGCCGTCCGCGTTGGGAATGAACTTCGGCACCAGGAACAGCGAGATGCCCTTCGAGCCTTCCGGCGCGTCCGGCACGCGGGCCAGCACCAGGTGGATGATGTTCTCAGCCATGTCATGTTCGCCGGCCGAGATGAAGATCTTGTTGCCGGTGATGGACCAGGAGCCGTCGGCCTGCGGGATCGCTTTCGAGCGCAGCATGCCGAGGTCGGTGCCGCAGTGGGCTTCGGTCAGGCACATGGTGCCGGTCCATTCGCCGGTGGCGAGCTTCGGCAGGTAGACTTTCTTCTGCTCGTCGGTGCCGTGCTCCTTCAGGCACTCGTAGGCGCCGTGGGACAGGCCCGGATACATCGACCAGGCCTGGTTGGCCGAGTTGAGCATCTCGTAGAACGAATTATTCAGCACCACCGGCAGGCCCTGGCCGCCGAAGTCGGTGTCGCAGGCCAGGGCGGCCCAGCCGCCGTCCACGTACTGCTTGTACGCGTCCTTGAAGCCCTTCGGCGTGGTCACGGACTTGGTGGCCGGGTCGAAGTGGCAGCCCTCGCGGTCGCCGGAGTGGTTCAGCGGGAAGATGACTTCCTGCGTGAACTTCGCACCCTCTTCGAGCACCTGGTTGATGATGTCCGCGTCGACTTCGGCGTAGTGCGGCATCGCCTTCAGCTCTTCGGTAACGCCCAGGAACTCGTGCAGCACGAATTGCATGTCCCGGATTGGTGCGACGTATTGACCCATGTTTGTTCTCCTGACGGCGTGAGGGTGTGGATTCGGTTAAGTGGGACGCGGTTGTCTCGCAGGACCGCGTCAGGTTGTCGGTGTGCGGTTCTCTACCTGCCGATAGTCGCGCAGCAGGCGCTCGAAGCCGGCCTTGGCGCGGTCGACGCTGCCCGGCATGCGCAGGAAGCGGGCATCGTGGTGCAGGGCCAGGATCAGGCCATACATCTCGTAGACCAGCTGCCCGGCGTCGGTGTCCGGCTTCAGGTCGCCGACCTCGATGGTTTGCTTCACGCAGCGCAGCATGGCGCCCTGCCAGGCCCGCACCATCGCGACCAGTTCATCGCGTATGGGGCCCGGGCGGTCGTCGTACTCCACCGCGCCGCTGATGTAGATGCAGCCCGAGGTGATCTCCACGCTGACCTGGGTGATCCAGCGCGTGAACATCGACGTCAGGCGCGGCAGGCCGCGTGGCTCCTGGACGCTCGGGTAGAACACTTCCTGCTCGAAGCGATGGTGGTACAGCTTCAGCACTTCCAGCTGCAGGTCCTCGCGCGACCCGAAGTGGGCGAAGACGCCGGACTTGCTCATGTTCATCCGGTCGGCCAGCAGGCCGATGGTCAGGCCTTCCAGGCCGTCGCGGCTGGCCAGCTCGAGCGCGACATCGAGAATCGCCGCGCGCGTCATCTCGCCCTTGCGCATGAATTTGGCTGTCGTATTGATGGCTGTACCCGTTGAGGAAAAAATCCGAACGCTCGTACTATTATCCAGCCCTAGCGAAATGTCAAACGCCAACCTAGAGGTGTGGTTCTAGGACCGCCCGCCCCCGCCAATTGTGGCCATTCCGCAAAAAGTTCTCCACAGGGGTCAGGCCGCGAGGTTTCCAAACGTTATCTGAACAGCAATGCACAAGGCTTTGAATTGAAAGGGGAAAATGCGGGTGGGGTCAGGGCTTGTCTATGAGAGGGGTGCCTGACCCCGGGGTGAGTATGAGAGGGGTGCCTGACCCCGGGGTGAGCGGGGTCAAGGTGGGGATGCGGGGAGGGGAACTTTCAGGAATCGTCGCCGGCGCGGTCGATCAGGCGGCGGTCGCGCTTGGTGGGGCGGCCGCCGCGGATGAAGGTGCCGGGCTCGGGATGCAGGCGGCGGGCCTCGGCGTTCATTTCGCGGCGCTTCAGGCTGTCGGCGGTTTCTTCGTACAGCCCGCGCGCCACCGGGGCGGGGCCGCGCTTGTCGGAGAGTGATTTCACGACCACTTCCCAACGGTCGGAGCCGTTGTCGATGTCGTAGGTTTCGCCCTCCTTTACCACGCGCGCAGGCTTGATGCGCTGGCCGTCGACGCGGACGCGGCCGGTGTCGACGGCGTCGGCGGCCAGGGAACGCGTCTTGAAGAAGCGCGCGGCCCACAGCCATTTGTCGATTCGAATCTGGTCCATCTTTTCAGTCACTCATGTCAAGTTCATTGCTGCGTCATGCATAGCCGATGGCGAACACGCGCATGGTCAGTTTGTAGAGGGCATACGCAGCTTCGTAGCCGAGCCGCCGGATCCACCCAATGTTGGCAAATTCTTCCCGCTGGATCACCACGCCCTCGGCCATCGCCAGCTCGATGTGCTGGCGCAGGCTGCGCGCGAAGCCGGCGTCCTTGACGATCACGTTCGCTTCCTGGTTCAGGAACAGCGACAAGCCGTCAAAATTCGATGAGCCCACGGTCGCCCAATCGTCGTCGATCACCGCGACCTTGGCGTGCAGCTGGGTCTTCTGGTACTCGATCACCTGCACGCCCGCCTCCAGCAGCTTGGGATAGAACGAGTGCGCCACCGCGTCCTGCATGAAGAATTCGCCCACGCCGATCAGCAGCTTGACCTCGACCCCGCGCCGCGCCGCGCTGGCCAGTGCGCGCCGGATCTTGCGCCCCGGGGCGAAGTACGGGTTGGCCAGCAGCACCTGCTTCTTGGCCCGCCCGATCGCCTGCAGGTAGGCGCGCTGGATGGTGCGCCGGTTGCGCCAGTTGTCGCGCACCACGAAAGCGGCCATCACCGCGTTGTCGGCCGAGGCCTTCTCCACCTTGCGCATCTCGCGGAACAGCTTGATGCGGTTGACCAGGTTCATGTGCCCGATGCGCGCCCACTGCGCCTGCAGCTCCTTGTGGATCAGCGCCACCAGCGGCCCGCGCACCTGCACCGCAAAGTCCCAGCGCGGAGCGGTCAGCTTGACGCCCGGGTGGTGCTCGCAATACAGGTCGTCGGTGATGTTGATGCCGCCGACAAAGGCGACGACGCGGTCCACCACGCACAGCTTGCGGTGGCTGCGCGCCAGCCCGCGCTTGAACCAGGGGTTGAACACGCGATGCTTGACGCCAGCCTTGGCCAGCTCGATGTCCATCTGCGTCACGCGCTTGTGGCCGGTGCCGAACCAGTCGGTGAGCATGTGCACCGTCACGCCGCGCTGCGCGGCCCGCACGAGCGCGCACTGCACGGCGTCACCGATCTCGTCCGCCGCGAAGATGTACGTCTCAAAGTAAACGTCGTACTGGGCGGCATCGATGGCCGCGATCAGGGCGGGGAAGTAATCGGTTCCGCAATGCAGCAGCTTGACTTCGTTGTGGGCAACAAAATTTACCGCTCGCATGGTGGCTGGAAGATTTCGATTGGGGCAGAGATGGTGTCCATTTTGCCCTTTTTCAACCGGATCAGGTTCAGGCCAGTGTGAGATTCGCGACAATGGGCGCGTGGTCGGACAGCTTGGCCCACAGCGTCCCATGCAGCACTTCCGCCTCTTCGACCTTGAAGCCGCGCACATAGATCCGGTCCAGCCGGAACAGCGGCAGCGCGGCCGGGAAGGTGCGCGCCTGGCGCGGCGGGACGTCCTTGCCGGACAGCGAACGCATCAGCCCGCGCAGGCGCGAATGGCGCTCCAGTTCGTCGAACACCTCGACCACGCCGAGCCCCTTGCGCAACTCGTCCGACAGGGTGTTGCGCCAGTCGTTGAAATCGCCGGCGATGATGACCGGCTCGCCGTTCGGCGCCGAGGTATTGACCGCTTCGATCAGCGACGCGGCCTGGCGTCTCCGGCTGGACTCGAACAGGCCGAGGTGGATCACGTAGCAATGCACCGAGCCCTGCGGCGTGGTCAGCTCGCAGTGCAGGATGCCGCGCTGCTCGTAGGCGTGGTCGGAGACGTCGTGGTTGTGATACTTGTCGATGGGGAAGCGCGACAGCAGCGCGTTGCCGTGGTGGCCATGATCGTACTTGGCGTTCAGGCCGTAGGCGGTGTGGTGGCCGTCATCCGCAAAGAACTCGTGCTGCGCTTTCTCCGGCCAATGGCGGTGGCCGTGGTTGGTGTCGCCATATTTGGCCAGTTTGAGGTCGTGCCGGCCCTGCACTTCCTGCAGGAACACGACATCGGCCTCGAACAGCTGGATGGCCTTTTTGAGGGCCACCACGCGCGGCGAGCTGCGGATGGAGGAGACGCCCTTGTGGATGTTGTAGGTGGCAACGCGGAGCTTCATGGAGGCCATTCTACGCCGTCCGCAAAACCCCGTTCAGTGCGCTGGCGCGCATTCGCGTGGGCGTCGCGTCAGCGCTGCGGGACGTCGTAGCGGACTTCGATAGCGCGGGAGGTGCCGTCGCGCTCCATGGCGGTGAAGGCGGCCGCCAGGCGGCGCACCAAGGCGGCCGGCGTGGCCGGGTGGCAGGCCAGATACAGCTCGACAGAATTGAACATCATGATCGGCGTGATCTCGTTCTGCAGCGACTCGCGCGCCAGCCGCACCTGGGCCGAGCGCGGGCTGGCCACCCACAGATCGATCCGCCCCAGCATCAGCTTGCGGATATTGGCGTCGTCGTTGCTCGCAAAGTCGACCTGGTAGCCGCGCGCCTTCAGGTATTCGCCGCGCACGTCGCCGTTGTAGGCGCCAAAGCGCAGCTGGCGCGCGTCTTCCAGCTTGTGCACGCGGTAGTCGCGGTTGGCCAGGCCGTAAAGCCACCAATCGGTGCGCGCCACCGGCACCACCCAGGTGAACAGCTTCTCGCGCTCGGGCGTGCGGGTGGTGGGGAACACGCAGGTGCCCGGGTCCTGCTGGGCCAGGGTATAGGAGCGCATCCACGGCATCAGTTCGATGCTGAAGGTGATGCCGGCGCGGCGCATCGCCTCGCGCAGTTTTTCGTAGGCGTAGCCGGTGAACCTGCCCTGCTCGACCATCACGGCGGGCAGCGATTCCTCGGTGGTGATGCGCAGCTGCGGCGCCGCGGCCTGGGCGGCCAATGACGTCAGGGACAGGGCCAGCGCGACAGCCACGAGGATCATGGGACATGCCGCGGCAGCTGCAGCACCGCTTCCGCGTTGGAGGGCGAGAAGCAGCGGTCCGCCGCTTCCAGGTAGGGCAGCCACACGTAGTGCGTGTGCTCGCGCGGGCTGAGGATCACCGGCACATCGCGCGGGACGCAGGCGGAGAACACGTGCTCGGTGTTGTGGGTCACGCCGGGCGCATAGCGGTGCCGCCAGACGGGGTAGATCTCGTAGATGTTGGAGAGCTGCCAGTCGCGCAACGCGATCGCCTTTCCGTCGGCGACGATGCCGGTTTCCTCGAACAGTTCGCGGCGCGCCGTCTCGATCAGCGGCTCGTCCAGCGTGTCCTTGGAGCCGGTGACGGACTGCCAGTAGCCCGGCTTGTCCGCGCGTTCGATCAACAGCACGTCCAGGTCCGCGGTGTGGACCACGACCAGGACGGACTCGGGGATCTTATGCATGGCGATGCATCGCGGCGCGCGGAACGCCGCACCAGCCGCGCGGGCCGGTGCGGTGGTACTTGCGCGTGCTTAGGCGACCTTCGGCTCGGCCGCGCGCAGGCGGATGTGCAGCTCCTTGAGCTGCTTCTCGTCGACTTCCGACGGCGCGTTGGTCAAGAGGTCCTGCGCACGCTGGGTCTTCGGGAAGGCGATCACGTCGCGGATCGACTCGGAGCCGGTCATCAGGGTGACCAGGCGGTCCAGGCCAAAGGCCAGGCCACCGTGCGGCGGCGCGCCGTACTGCAGCGCGTCCAGCAGGAAGCCGAACTTGAGCTGCGCTTCCTCGGCGCCGATCTTCAGGGCGCGGAACACCTTGGACTGGACTTCCTCGCGGTGGATACGGATCGAACCGCCGCCCAGCTCCCAGCCGTTCAGCACCATGTCGTAGGCCTTGGCCAAGCAGGCGCCCGGGTTGGACTCCAGCATGTCCTCGTGGCCGTCCTTCGGCGCGGTGAACGGGTGGTGGGTCGCGGTCCAGCGGTCGTCTTCCTCGTCATACTCGAACATCGGGAAGTCCACCACCCACAGCGGCTTCCAGGCGTCGTCGAACAGGCCGGCCTTCTTGCCGAACTCGGAGTGGCCGATCTTGATGCGCAGCGCACCGATGGCGTCGTTGACCACCTTGGCCTTGTCCGCGCCGAAGAAAATCAGGTCGCCGTCTTCGGCGCCGGTGCGCTCGAGGATCTGCGCGAGCGCTGCGTCATCCAGGTTCTTGACGATCGGGGACTGCAGGCCATCGCGGCCCTTGGCCTTTTCGTTGACCTTGATGTAGGCGAGGCCCTTGGCGCCGTAGATGGCGACGAACTGGGTGTAGGCGTCGATCTCGGAACGCGGCATGGAACCGCCCTGAGGCACGCGCAGGCCGACCACGCGGCCGTTCGGCAGGTTGGCGGCGGCGTTGAAGACCTTGAACTCGACGGACTTCATCACGTCGGTCAGTTCGGTGAACTGCAGCTTGACGCGCATGTCCGGCTTGTCCGAACCGTACATGCCCATGGCGGTGGCAAAGTCCATTACGGGGAACGGGTTCGGCAGCTCGATGCCCTTGGTGTTGCGGAAGACGGTGCGCATCATGTCTTCGAACAGGTCGCGGATCTCCTGCTCGGTGAGGAAGGAGGTCTCGCAGTCGATCTGGGTGAATTCCGGCTGGCGGTCGGCGCGCAGGTCTTCGTCGCGGAAGCACTTGGTGATCTGGTAGTAGCGGTCAAAGTTCGACACCATCAGCAGTTGCTTGAACAGCTGCGGCGACTGCGGCAGCGCGAAGAAGTTGCCCGGGTTGACGCGCGACGGCACCAGGTAGTCACGCGCGCCTTCCGGCGTGGACTTGGTCAGCATCGGGGTCTCGATGTCGATGAAGCCCAGCGCGTCCAGATACTTGCGCACTTCCATCGACACGCGGTAGCGCAGGCGCAGGTTGTCCTGCATCTGCTGGCGGCGCAGGTCGAGCACGCGGTGGGTCAGGCGGGTGGTCTCCGACAGGTTGTCGTCGTCCAGCTGGAACGGCACCGGCACGGAAGGATTCAGCACTTCCACGGCGGTGGCGACCACTTCGATCTTGCCGGACTTAAGGTTGTTGTTGATGGTGCCTTCGAGGCGGTTGTTGACGGTGCCGGTGATGCGCAGGCAGTACTCGTTGCGCACATGTTCGGCGGCCTTGAACGCTTCCACCTGGTCCGGATGGCAGACCACCTGCACCAGGCCCTCACGGTCGCGCAGGTCGATAAAGATCACGCCACCGTGATCGCGGCGGCGGTGCACCCAGCCGCACAGGCTCACGGTTTGGCCGAGCAGCTCTTCGGTGACGAGGCCGCAGTATTGAGTACGCATGGAGGACATAGTGGTTATTCGGTGAAGGTTGATGTATGGGGTGCTTCTTATTTTTCGCGACTGCTTATTCTTTGGCGATGACGATGCCCGCCGGGGTCGCGGGCTCGGGGGCGACCACGCCCATCGAGACGATGTACTTGAGCGCCACGTCGACCGACATGTCGAGTTCCACGACGCGGCTCTTTTCCATCATCAGGAAGAAGCCGGAGGTCGGGTTGGGGGTGGTGGGCACGTACACGCTGACCCACTCGCCCTCAAGATGATTGGCCGCGTCCCCGCCCGGCGTGCCGGTCAGGAAGGCGATGGTGCGCGAGTGCTCGTGCGGATACGGGATCAGCACGGCCTTGCGGAAGGCGTTGCCGGACGAGGAGAACAGCGTGTCCGACACCTGCTTCACGCTGGTGTACAGGGAGCTGACCACCGGGATGCGGGTCAGCAGCTTGTCCCACTGGCGCACGACATAGTTGCCGACCAGGTTGTTCGTCAGCAGGCCGGTGAGGAACACGATGGCCAGCGTCAGGATCGCGCCGACGCCCGGGATGTCGAAACCGACCAGCGATTGCGGGCGCCAGGCCTCGGGCAGCAGCACGAGCGACTGGTCCAAGGTGCCGATGATGAAGTTCAGCACCCAGATCGTGGTGGCGATCGGGACCAGGACGAGCAGGCCAGTAAGGAAGTATTTACGCATGTACTTTTGTTAAGACCTCAGACGTCGCTGGAGGCCGTGGACGAGGCCGGCGGAGACGACGATTCGCCGCCGCCCGAACTCCCCCCACCGCTGGTGGGACTGCCCGAACCGGTGGCGGCGGTCGAGCCCGAGCCGCCCTTGTTTCGGAAATCGGTCACGTACCAGCCGGTCCCTTTCAATTGGAAGCCGGGGGCGCTCAACTGCTTGCGGAACGACGGTTTGCCGCAGGACTCGCACAGGGTCAGCGGGGCGTCAGAGATCTTTTGCAACACGTCCTTGGCAAATCCACAGTCGTCGCAACGGTAAGCGTAGATTGGCATGGTTTCTCCGCAAAAAACTTTCAAAAACCCTGAATTATAAAGCTTTTTCAGGCCGGGGTCCCCTAGATGGGGCCGGCCCGCCGGACTTTAAATAGACCTTGACAAACCGGGAGTTCGAGTCGGAAACATTTTTACAACACATAATTCTCTGAAAAAACTTGTGTTGCATTAAGAGTAAGGATAAGATACTTGAACTAGAACAAACTCTTGTAGTCGGAAATCAGTAGTAAATAATCAAGAGGGAAGAAAGATGACAAAGCTGCTTTTTATCGCAATGCTCACCGCAGGCGCTGTCGGCGACTTCACCGCCACCAGCTACAACATCAATCCGCTTCCGGAATCCGTGTCGTGCGCGCTGCTGGCCGCTGCCATCAGCATGATCGGCTACTTCTTCCGCAACAAGCGTAGCTAAGAACACATCCCGTCCCTGAAAAGCCCGCAGCAGCGGGCTTTTTTCATTTGGGACCGGAGCATTGTTTTCCGAGCAGGATGGTCGGTTCGATGTCGGTGAAGTTGGCGAGATCGGCCCGCAGCGCTCCCCGATCCGGCGCGCTCAAGGCGGCGTTCAGCGCGCCGAGGGAGGCGAATTCGAAGTGGGCGATCATCACGAAAGGCGGCGCGGCGCCGCCCATCGGTACACCTTCAATAAGGGTCACCCGGGCGGGGTGGAAGATCCTCTGCACCAGCGGGATGTGGGTCTCCCGGTAGTAGTGCGTATCGAAGCGCGCACCCTCGCGGTTCGGGTAGATCACGTTGAAACTCATGGTCGCTTCCACGGCGGCCTCCTGGTCGGGTGTGAGGCTCACCTGCGTTGCCAGACCTGCCAGCGTTCCTTGCCCACAAAGACGGGAATGGAATCGGTGACTTCGAGGTCTTCGAGGCGCGTGAAATAGGGGGACAGGAGCGCGTCGAGCTGCTCGGGGAGGATGCCGAAAGGTGGGCCCTTGGGACTGGGGTCGAAGTAGAAGAAGCCGCCCAGGAGCGCGCCCGGCTTGAGCAGCGCGGCCCAGCGGGCCGCCACCTGCTCGCGCATCGACGGCGGCAGCGCACACAAAAAGGCGCGCTCGTAGATGAAGTCCAGCTCCGCGCCCGGTTGCGGCGTCCACTTGAAAAAGTCAGCCTGCTCGATGCGCCCGGCCCACAGCCCTGCCCCTTGCTTCGCCAGCGCCACCGCTTCCGGCGCGAAGTCGATCGCGGTCACCGGCCAGCCGGACTCGGACAAATGCACCAGTTCATACGCGGTGCCACAGCCGGGGATCAGGGTCGCGAGCGGCCGGTCGTTGCGGGCCACGAAGGTGTGCAGCGCCTGCGGCACGCCGCCCCGGTCCCAGGGCGTGAAACGGCGCGCAAAGCGTTCATCCCAGAACGCGGGCGAGAGCGGGTCGCGGGTCGCGAAGTCGGCCATCGAGTCGCTCCGATGCAGGTCAGATCAGCTTCAGGTAGTGCAGCAGGTAGGCGCCTCCCGCCCCCGCACCGGCGATCATCATCACCATCAGCAGGCGGTTCATGCGCTGCTGCTCCAAAATCAGGAGGCGCAGCAGGGCGCTGTCCGCGCGCTCCAGCTCCACGGCCTGGCATAGGGCCTGGTGCACGAGGCGCGGGATCACGGGCATGATGTGGGCGAAGCGCGGCGCTTCTTCCTTCAGCTTTTCCAGCAGGCCGGGGATGCCGATCTGCTCGGACATCCAGCGTTCCAGGTAAGGCTTGGCGGTCTTCCACAGGTCGAGATTGGGGTCGAGCTGGCGTCCCAGGCCTTCGATATTCAGAAGGGTCTTCTGCAGCAGCACCAGCTGCGGCTGGACCTCCACGTTGAAGCGGCGCGAGGTCTGGAACAGCCGCAGGAGCACCTGGCCGAACGAGATGTCCTTCAGCGGCCGGTCGAAAATCGGCTCGCAGCAGGCGCGCACCGCGGACTCCAGTTCGTCGACGCGGGTGTCCTTGGGCGCCCAGCCCGATTCGATGTGCGCTTGTGCCACCCGCTTGTAGTCGCGCCGGAAGAAGGCCAGGAAGTTCTGCGACAGGTAGTCCTTGTCGAAGTCATTGAGGGTGCCGACGATGCCGAAATCCAGCGCGATGTAGCGTCCGAAGGTCTCCGGCTTCACCGACACCAGGATGTTCCCGGGGTGCATATCGGCGTGGAAGAAGCCGTCGCGGAACACCTGGGTGAAGAAGATCTCGACGCCATCGCGCGACAGCTTGGCCAGGTCCACGCCCTCGGCGATCAGGCGCTCGGTCTGCGACACCGGAATGCCGTGCATGCGCTCCATGGTGATCACGCTTGGCGAGCAGTAGTCCCAGTACATCTCCGGCACCAGCAGCAGGCTGGAATTGGCGAAGTTGCGGCGCAGCTGGCTGGCGTTGGCCGCCTCGCGCATCAGGTCCAGCTCATCGTGCAGGTACTTGTCGAATTCGGCGATCACCTCCTTCGGCTTGAGGCGCTTGGACTCGGACCACACGCGCGTGAGCAGGTCGGCGGCCGTGTGCATCAAGGCCACGTCCTCGTCGATGAACTGTTTCATGCCCGGCCGCAGGACCTTCACCGCGACTTCGCGGCCGTCCTTCAGGGTCGCGAAGTGGACCTGGGCGATGGAGGCCGAGGCCACCGGCTCGCGCTCGAAGCTCGCGAACAGCAGGTCGGGGTGCGCGCCCAGGGAGCGCGTGATCTGCGCGATCGCCAGCTCGGAGGAGAACGGCGGCACGCGGTCCTGCAGCAGCGCCAGTTCGTCGACGATGTCGGGCGGGATCAGGTCGCGCCGGGTGGACAGCACCTGCCCGAACTTGACGAAGATCGGCCCCAGCTCCTCGAGCGCCATGCGCAGGCGCGTGCCGCGCGGGGCGGAGATGTCGCGCCACCAGAACAGGCGGTCGAACAGTTTGCTGGTGCGGGGGACGGGAAGTCCAGAGAGTGCGATTTCGTCGAGACCGTACTTGATCGCGACGCGCAGGATCTTCAGGAGGCGCAGGAATTTCCGAATCATTCAAGGTCCAGGGTGTGTTGGCTGGCGGGAGTGACCGGCTCCGGCCGTGCAGCGCGGGCGCGCTGCGCCAGCTGCTGTTCGATGCGGGCGATGCGCTTGGCGGTGCGTTCGACGTCGTCGCGCAGGCGGACCACGTCGGCGCCAAAGTCCTCGATGGCGGCGTGCTTCATGAGCAGCGGCTGCTCCTCGGTGAGGAATTCGGCGACGTTCTCGGCGAACTTGCGGTTGATGATGCGGGCCGTGTCCACAGCGGCGCGGGCGCCGCCGGCCAGGCGGGTCGCAGCCATCGGGCCGACCAGTTTTTCCAGGTCGGCCTCAGCCTCCCAGCGCAGGCCCTTGGACAGCTGCGAAATCGTGTTGGCGAATTCCGCGTCGCCCTCGATCTGCACGTACGAGAACGCGCGGTCGCGGTTCTGCAGGATCAGCGGCAGGTCGGACAGCTTGACGCGGATGGTGACGTTGGCCGGGCCTTCGCCGTTCGAGCTCTCGATCATGCCGTCGCGCGCGGCGCGCAGGCGCAGGGCGAAGCTGCCCACGTCAATCACGGCCTCCTTGCCCGCGTGGCGGGCCAGCGCATCGCGCGCCCACGCCTCCTGGGCCAGCAAGTGATTGATGGTGGCGGCGACCGGCGCGGTCAAGGCATTCAACGGGGGAGAGGCTGGCATGGACTCATTCGGCAAAAAAAAACCGCCCGGCTCGTACGCGGGCGGCTTGATCTTACCAGACTGGCATCACGATAGCTGCTGGATTCCTGCGAGAACCCAGCCACCGGTGCCGGACTTGGGTTTCACCATGTTCCAGACCTCGGCGAAAGGTTCTGGCTGGGCGGTCGGCGCGGACTTGATCATGCCGTTGAAACGCACGCTCGCCATATACTCCCCACCAGTATCCTCGATGCCCAGCAGTTCGGCGTCGATCGAGACCACGTCGGTGAAGTCAGGCGACTGGCGCTCGGTGATCTGCATGCGCAGCTCGGCGAAGACTTCAGGTGCGGTGAACTCGTGCAGGTCGGAGACGTCGCCCTTGTCCCAGGCGGCCTGCATGCGGATGAAGGTGGACTTGGCCTGGCGCAGGAAGGCGTCCTTGTCGAAGTCGGCGGGCAGGCCCCAGGTCGGTTCATCGGCCGGCTTACCGAGATTGATGGTGCCGCCGGGCTGCTGCACCGGCTCGAAAGCGCTGCGCTGCTGGTTCAGGCCGGAGCCGATGTCGGGCGTGGTGCTGCCGCCGTAGGCCGGCTGGGGCGCGCGGTTGAAGTTGGAGAAGCTCTGGTTGGCCGGGGTGTCCTTGCGGCGGAACATGCGGATGATGAAGGTGACCGCGAAGAACAGCAGCGCCAGCATCAGGACGGTGCCGAGCATGGAGCCGAGGGCGCTGGACAGGCCGAAGTGCGAGAACAGCGCGCCCAGGCCAAGGCCCAGCAGCGCGCCGCCCAGGATGCCGC
>NZ_SPVF01000248.1 GCF_004614185.1 Zemynaea arenosa
TGGTGATGCCGCGTGCTTTTTCTTCCGGCGCCGCGTCGATCTGGTCGTAGGCCTTCGCTTCGCCGCCGAACTTCTTCGACAGGACGGTTGCGATTGCAGCGGTCAGGGTGGTCTTGCCGTGGTCGACGTGACCGATGGTGCCGACGTTGACGTGCGGTTTAGTCCGCTCGAACTTTTCTTTTGCCATTTCAATCTTCCTTAAAAGAGCGATTTACTTGAATGATTGCCTCCGGACCGGAAGACCCGGAGGCTAAGGATGTCAAACTGTATTACTTCGACTTCGCGGTCACGATCGCGTCGATGACGTGCTTCGGCGCTTCCGAATAGTGCTTGAATTCCATGGTGTAGGTCGCACGGCCCTGCGTTGCGGAACGCAGCGAGGTCGAGTAACCAAACATCTCGGACAGCGGCACTTCGGCCTTGATGATCTTGCCGCCGCCACCCGGGATTTCGTCCATGCCCTGCACCATACCGCGGCGGGACGACAGGTCGCCCATCACGGTACCGGCGTAGTCTTCCGGCGTTTCCACTTCCACGGCCATCATCGGCTCCAGGATGACCGGCGACGCGCGCTTGCAGCCTTCCTTGAATGCCATCGAACCGGCCATGCGGAACGCGTTTTCATTCGAGTCCACGTCGTGGTAGGAACCGAAGGTCAGGGTGACCTTCACGTCCACCACCGGGTAGCCCGCCAGGACACCGGTCGTCAGCGTCTCGCGCACACCCTTTTCCACTGCCGGGATGTACTCGCGCGGCACCACGCCGCCCTTGATCGCGTCGACGAACTCGAAGCCCTTGCCCGGCTCCTGCGGTTCCACGGTCAGGACTGCGTGGCCGTACTGGCCGCGGCCGCCCGACTGCTTGACGAACTTGCCTTCCACGTCGGTGACGGCCTTGCGGATGGTCTCGCGGTAGGCCACCTGCGGCTTGCCGACGGTCGCTTCCACGCCGAATTCACGCTTCATGCGGTCGACGATGATCTCCAGGTGCAGCTCGCCCATACCACCGATGATGGTCTGGCCCGACTCTTCGTCGGTGCGCACGCGGAACGACGGGTCTTCCTGTGCCAGGCGGTTCAGCGCCAGGCCCATTTTTTCCTGGTCGGCCTTGGTCTTCGGCTCGACGGCCTGCTGGATCACCGGCTCCGGGAACACCATCTTTTCCAGGATGATCGGAGCGGCCGGGTCGCACAGGGTTTCACCGGTGGTCGCTTCTTTCAGGCCCACGGCAGCGGCGATGTCGCCGGCGCGGACTTCCTTGATCTCTTCACGCTGGTTGGCGTGCATCTGCAGGATACGGCCGACGCGTTCTTTCTTGCCCTTGATCGGGTTGAACACGGTGTCGCCCGAGTTGATGACGCCCGAATACACGCGGAAGAAGATCAGCTGGCCCACGAACGGGTCGGTCATGATCTTGAAGGCCAGCGCGGCAAACTTCTCGTCGTCCGACGCACGGCGGGTGACCGGCTGGTCGTCCTCGTCGGTACCAGCGACCGGCGGAATGTCGACCGGCGACGGCAGGTACTCGATGACCGCGTCCAGCATGGCCTGCACGCCCTTGTTCTTGAACGCGGTGCCGCACATCATCGGCACGATTTCGCCGTTGATGGTACGGGTGCGCAGCGCCTTCTTGATCTCTTCTTCGGACAGTTCGCCCTCTTCGAGATACTTGTTCATCAGGTCTTCGGTCGCTTCAGCAGCGGTCTCGACCAGCTTCTCGCGCCATTCTTCGGCTTGCGCCTGCAGTTCGGCCGGGATGTCGCGGTAGTCGAACTTCATGCCCTGGGACGCGTCGTCCCAGTAGATCGCGCGCATCTTGACCAGGTCAACCACGCCCTGGAAGTTGTCTTCCGCGCCGATCGGGATCTGCAGCGGGATCGGGTTGGCCTTCAGGCGCGCGCGCATCTGCTCGTACACCTTGAAGAAGTTGGCGCCGGTACGGTCCATCTTGTTGACGAAGGCGAGACGCGGCACCTTGTACTTGTTCGCCTGGCGCCACACGGTTTCCGACTGCGGCTGCACGCCACCCACGGCGCAGTAGACCATGCAGGCGCCGTCCAGCACGCGCATGGAACGCTCCACCTCGATGGTGAAGTC
The DNA here is from genome assembly GCF_004614185.1 of Zemynaea arenosa. Taxonomy (GTDB): domain Bacteria; phylum Pseudomonadota; class Gammaproteobacteria; order Burkholderiales; family Burkholderiaceae_D; genus Telluria; species Telluria arenosa. Next base: position 2,097 of record NZ_SPVF01000248.1, read on the forward strand.
CACGTGGCCCGGGGTATCGATGATGTTGAAGCGGTGCGGCTCGAAGTTGTTCGCCATGCCCTTCCAGAAGCAGGTGGTCGCGGCGGAGGTGATCGTGATGCCACGCTCCTGCTCCTGCTCCATCCAGTCCATGGTGGCGGCGCCATCGTGCACTTCACCGATCTTGTGGTTCACACCGGTGTAGTACAGGATACGCTCGGTGGTGGTCGTTTTACCGGCGTCGATGTGAGCGGAAATACCGATGTTACGGTAGCGCTCAATGGGGGTAGTGCGTGCCATAAAAATATCCTAAATCTTTGAATGGACAAAACCGAGCACCACTGCGTTACGCAAAATGTGCTCGGCCTGAACGTCATTCCGGCCACCCACGCGGATAGCCGGGTACTGCTGTGCTTTAGAAGCGGAAGTGCGAGAACGCGCGGTTCGCTTCTGCCATGCGGTGGACTTCGTCGCGGCGCTTCATCGCGCCACCACGCATTTCCGCAGCTTCCATCAGCTCACCGGCGAGGCGCAGCGGCATGGACTTTTCGCTCCGCTTGTTTGCGGCTTCGCGCAACCAACGCATGGAGAGAGCCATCCGGCGCACCGGGCGAACTTCCACCGGCACCTGGTAGTTGGCGCCACCGACGCGGCGGGATTTCACCTCGACCATCGGCTTGCAGTTGTTCAGGGCGGCGGTGAACACTTCCAGCGGGTCCTTGCCCGACTTGGTCTTGATCACATCGAACGCACCGTAGATGATGGATTCCGCGGTCGACTTTTTACCGTCGAGCATCAGAACGTTGACGAACTTGGCGACATCGGTATTGCCGAATTTCGGATCCGGCAGAATCTCGCGCTTGGGGACTTCACGACGACGTGGCATTTCAATTCCTTCCTTGTCTTCAGTTGAGTGCCTCTTTGCTGGCACCCGCGTGGGCCCTCATGGCCTCACACTTACTCGGCCTTGCGGCCGCCTCAACTCAATCTTAAAAAGCTAAAAGCGAAATTACTTCTTCGCCTGCTTAGCGCGCTTCGCACCGTACTTGGAGCGAGCCTGCTTACGGTCTTTCACGCCCTGGGTATCCAGCGCGCCGCGGACCATGTGGTAACGCACACCCGGCAAGTCCTTCACACGGCCGCCGCGGATCAGCACGACCGAGTGTTCCTGCAGGTTGTGGCCTTCACCGCCGATGTACGAAATGACTTCGAAACCGTTGGTCAGGCGCACTTTGGCGACTTTACGAAGTGCCGAGTTCGGCTTCTTCGGAGTGGTGGTGTACACGCGGGTGCACACGCCACGCTTTTGCGGGCAGTTTTCAAGTGCCGGCGACTTGCTCTTCACGATCGCAGCCACGCGGGGCTTGCGGATCAGCTGATTGATGGTTGGCATCTTTATTTCCAACTAAGTGCTGCTACATTGACATCCCGGACCCATCTACCTATGGGTTCAGGGGCTAAAACCTTGTCCCGACCACTGTACTTCAGAGACGCCGACAGCCACTCAACGCAGATGAGCGGCCAAAGATGCGTAAACGATGTGCAGAATAAAATCGAGAACTCGCGAGTATAGACCGGTGACTGACGCAGGTCAACCGCTTTCGCTCTCAGGCGTTGGGGTGAAAGTGACGACGCGCTGCAACGGTTCCTCTAAGGAAATGCTGTATCTGCGCGGAAAATAGGCACATAATAGACCCTTTGCGCCGCCCGGGCGCCCCTGTTCCCGCTTCACATGCGACACCTGCTGCGCCCCGCAAATCTCTATTTATTAGTCACCTACGTGCTGATTTCGGCCGTGCCGTTTGCCGGCAACCTGTTCGGCAAGCCGGTCGAGCACCCGTACCAGGTGCTGGGCATCGAGGTGATCGGCTGGATCGCGGCCTGGGCCGTGTTCAAGCGCCCGGCCTGGTTCCACATCCTGCTGCTGCCCGCCTTCCTGGCGCTGCCGACCGAACTGTACCTGTTCAAGTTCTACGGCCAGGGCATCTCCACTCACCACCTGGGCATCATCGCCGAGACCAGCCCTAAGGAGGCCATGGAATTCATGGGCTCCAAGGTGTGGCTGCTGGCGGGGGTGCTGCTGGCGGTGATCCTATGGTTTGGCACGACCTTCCGCGTGGCGCTCAAAACGCGCGACCTGGACTGGGCCGATATGTCGCGCTGGGTGGCGCTGGCGGTGCTCGCCGTGGGTGCGGGCGTGCTGGGCTGGGGCTACGAATTCGGCATCCAAGCCAAGGACGTGGAGCCGGTGGTGGCGTCGGCCTCCATCGTCACCGATTCGCCGGTGTCGCACTCGCTGCCGTCCAATATTCACCTGACCAAGGCGGCCGGCAAGCGGCCGGTGCCGCCCAAGGCGTCCCCGATTCCGTCCGCCAGCAGCGTGGTGAGCGCGGCCAGTGAAGAGGACGACGAGGAAGAAGAGACCAATCCGGACGACGAAGCCGTCGACGGCGTGCACAAGACGGGCCTCAAGTGGCGCGAGCTGCCGCACTGGGCCAAGCTGCCCTTCCACTTCGACGAGTTTGCCCAGACCTGGCCGTTCGGCCTGATGGCGCGCGGCGTGGACTTCTATAACGAGCGCAAGTACCTGGCGGAGCTGAACCAGCGCAGCGCCAGCTTCAAGTTCGGCGCGCACCAGGCCACCCAGGACGCCAAGCCGGAAGTGGTGGTGCTGGTGATCGGCGAATCGTCGCGCTACGACCGCTGGAGCCTGAACGGCTACGAGCGTGAGACCAACCCGCTGCTCAAGCAGCAGGAGAACCTGGTGGTGCTGCCCGATGTGGTGACCTCGGTCTCGGCCACGCGCCTGTCGGTCCCGGTCATCATCTCGCGCAAGCCCGCGATGCAAAGCCTGAAGGACGGCTTCACCGAAAAGTCCTTCCTCACCGCCTACAAGGAAGCCGGGTTCAAGACCTTCTGGCTGTCCAACCAGATTTCGTTCGGCCAGTTCGACACGCCGGTGTCGGTGTTCGCCAAGGAGGCGGACGTGATCCAGTTCCTGAACCTGGGCGGCTTCACCAATGCGTCCAGTTTCGACTCGGTGCTGTTCGACCCGCTCAAGATCGCGCTCAACGACCCCGCGCCGAAAAAGCTGATCGTGCTGCACTCGCTGGGCAGCCACTGGAACTACAGCCAGCGCTACCCGGCCGAATTCGACAAATGGAAGCCCTCGCTGTACGGCGTGGACAAGCCGGTCTACACGGACCTCAAGATCAAGCCGCAGCTGAACAACAGCTACGACAACGCGATCCTGTACACGGACTGGTTCCTGTCCAACGTGATCGACACGCTCAAGCACGCCAACGAACTGAGCTCGCTGGTGTACGTGTCCGACCACGGGCAGACCCTGTACGACAACAGCTGCAACCTCGCCTTCCACGGCCACAACACGCAGTACGAATTCCACGTGCCCGCCTTCGTCTGGTACTCGGAGCAGTTCAAGGAGCGCTATCCGGGCAAGGTCGAGCAGCTGGTCATGCACCGTAAGTCCAGGCTCGCGACCGAGAACATGTTCCACACCCTGCTGGACATGGGCGACATCCGCTACCCCACCGAGCGCCTCGACTGGAGCTTCGTGAACCCGCAGTTCAAGCCGCACAAGCGCTATGTCGACAGCTACGGCTGGACCAATTACGATAACGCCAGCTTCAAAGGCGACTGCCGCGAAGTGATCGACAAGGGCAAGCCACTCAAGCAGGACAAATAATCCGCACGGAGGCGCAGCATGGACGGAGGCAAACGGATCGTTTCAATCGACATGCTGCGCGGGCTGGTGGTGGCGCTGATGGCGCTGGACCATGTGCGGGACTTCTACGGCTTCGCGCCCTTCATCGCGGAAGACCTGGCGGCCACCACGCCGGGCTGGTTCTGGACCCGCTGGATCACCCACCTGTGCGCGCCGGTGTTTGTCTTCCTGGCCGGGAGCTCCGCTTTCCTGCGCGGGCAGAAGACCGGGCTGCCGGATCTCTCGCGCTACCTCGTCACCCGCGGCCTGCTGCTGATCGCGCTGGAGGTCACGTGGATCAGCTTCTCGTGGCAGCTCAATTACCAGTTCACCATCCTGCAGGTGCTGTGGGCCCTCGGCGCGGGCATGATCGTGCTCGCGGCCCTGGCGTGGCTGCCCCGCTGGGCCATCGCGCTGGTCGCGGCGGCGCTGATCCTGCCGCATAACCTGCTGGATCAGGTGCACGTCGCCTCGCCGCTGTGGTTCGCCTGGCACGAGCAGAACTTCCAGCCGGTCGCCGGTGGCTACGGCGTGATGTTCATGTACCCGCTGATGCCCTGGCTCGGCCTGATCGCCGCGGGCTACGCTTTCGGACCCGTGTTCCAGCTTGCGCCCGAGCGCCGCCAGCGCATCCTGTGGGGCACGGGCCTGGTGCTGCTGGCCGCCTTCGTGATCCTGCGCCTGCCCAATGTGTACGGCGACCCGGACCCATGGACGTCGCCCGGCCGCGGAACGATGTTCGACCTGATGGCCTTCATGAAGGTGCAGAAGTATCCGCCCTCGCTGCTCTACCTGTGCGCCACCGGCGGCATCGGTCTCCTGCTGCTGGCCGCCTTCGAGCGGGTGCGCAGCTTCGAGCCACTGCTCACCTTCGGCCGCCACCCGCTGTTCTTCTACGTGATCCACATCGCGCTGATCCACGCGAGTTCGCGCGTGTATGCGCAGCTGCGCTACGGCGACCTGCCCAACTTCTTCCAGGCCGTGCCGCACATGCCGAACGGCTCCGAGCCTTCGCTCACCGTGGTGTACGTGGCCTGGGCAGTGGTCTTGCTGGTGATGTTCGCGCTGTGCCGCGCGTGGGCACAATGGCTGTTGAAGCGGCGCCCGGCTAGCCCTCAGCCGCGCCAGTCCACCAGCGGCGTGTCGTAGCCGAGCATCAACGGGTGCAGCGGATCGCCCGACTGCGCCAGCCCGAACACCCGCACCGGCTTGCCGGAAGCGAGCAGCCGGTCGCGCAGCGCATCGAGCCGCGCATGCAGGCGCACCGGCAGCTTGGCGCGGCTGCCCCAGCACGGCACCAGCACGTCGGCGTGCGCGATGATGGCGCGCAGGTGGCGGTCGTTGTACGGTCCCACCGGATCGTCCGCGCGGCCCAGTTCCGCCACGTCGGTCGCGCGGAACGCGAACGCATTCCCCACGATGAAGCGCCGCCCGTCGTTGCGCTGCGTGAAGCCGATCCACTTGCGTACCGTGTGGTCATCCTCGGTCGCCGTCGCGGTCGAGCCGTTGATGCCGAAATAGGCAAACACCAGCCCATGCGCCTGCACCTCGCGCTCCAGGCGATACCGGTACATCCCGCATCTGCTGATCACTGCCGTCATGGGCGCCGATTCTACCGTGCGGCTGCACGCGCGGCATATGCATGGCGCGACAATTTCACGACACCCCGCGCACATACACAGGTGCTACGGTTCTTCTTTTGCCCATGGAGACCCGCCGCATGATCCGCCCCGCCCTCGCCGCCCTTTGCCTCTGCCTCGGCACCGCCGCCTTCGCACACGCGGCCCAGCCGGAACTCGACATCAAGCTGGAGCCCTACCGCAAATCGATCGCAGTGCATGCCACGGTGGCGGGCCAGCCGGGCTTCTTTGGCTTCGACAGTGCGGGCGGCATCAGCCTGGTGTCGCCGCAGCTGGCGCAGAAGGCGGGGCTGCAGCCGTGGGGGATGCTGAGCGGGTATTCAATGACGCGCAACCGCTTCGACATTCCGCAGCTGGAGGGCCTGCCGGTGACCCTCGGTGGCCGGAGCTGGACGCCGCGCGGACTGGGCGTCATGGACGTGGCCCCGCTCTACGCCAAGGACAACACCCTGCCCATCGACGGCAACCTCGCGCTCGACCTCTTCGAGGGCAAGGTGGTGACCCTGGACGTGCCGCACATGCACCTGTACGTGGAGTCGCCCGACAGCCTGCGCGAGCGCGTCGCCGGTGCCATCGAAGTGCCGATGCGCGTGGCGCGCGAGTGGCAGGGGCGGACCCTGAGCGTGTCACTGGGCGTGAAATCGCCCAAGGGCCTGGTGTGGTTCGAGCTCGATTCCGGCAATGGCGGCGTGGTGCTGGTGTCCAAGCCCTTCGCGTCCCTCTTCAACCTCGATCCGGCCAAGGAAGGCCCGCAGAAGGTGCGCCTGGAGCTGGCCCCCGGCTACACGCTGGAGTCGGAGATGGGCATGACGCCCGATATGATCATCGACGGAAACGTCGGCATGATCCTGCTGCGCCAGGCCGTGGTGACGCTGGACCTGGCCAACAGCCGCGCGTGGATCAAGCCGGTGCCGCCGGCGCAGCCGTAAGCGGCGTTGACGCGAGCGGCTGGGCCGGCGGCGCCAGCACCCGCTCCGCCTCCGCGGGATCGGCCAGGTAGCGCGCCAGCCAGCCCTGCACGCGCTGGGCATTGGCCAGCACTGCGCCGCCCAGGCCCGCCGCGCCGAGCAGCGGCACACCGTTGGTCTCAGTAAGCACGCCGGGGCGCAGCTCCACGGTGTCGCGGCCACGTTCCACGCACACCGCATCGAGCCGGTGCCGCATCAGCGCGGCCAGGATCACGTTGTGGGACGAGACCAGCACCGGCCCCCGCGCTGCCAGCTCGTTGAGCACCGCGGCGGCGGACGACACCGAGTCCAGGTGGTTCGTCCCGCGGAAAATCTCGTCGATCAGGTACAGCCCCGCCGGCGCGGCCAGCAGCTCGCGGGCGCGCCGCAGTTCGGCCACGTACAGGCTTTCGCCATCGAGCAGGGAATCGTCGTTGCGCAGGCTCGCATACACCGGCAGCGCAGGCACGCGCGCGGCGTCCGCGTGGCAGAAGCCCAGGCCCCGCGCCAGTGCGACGTTCAGCCCCACGGTGCGCAGCAGGGTGCTCTTGCCCTCCCCGTTGCGGCCCGAGATGAACATGCCCTTGCCGTGCAGCGCCAGCGACACCGGCAGCCCCGCCGCCAGCAGCGGGTGGCGCACTGCGTCGAGTTGCAGCTCCCCCTCTTGCGCCGCGCAGGTACGTTCGCCTTCGATGTACAGCGCCAGCGCCAGCACCGCCTCGGCACGCGCACAGCGGTTGTAGGCGGCCCGCAGCACGGCGCGGTTGTCATGCACGCGCCGGCGCCAGCGCAGGTAGTGCTTCACCTTCGCCAGCAGCACCCACTCGCGGTAGTCCTTGGTCATTGGTGCCAGGTCCAGCACCCCGGGCGACAGGGCGCGGTTGAGCGCTGCGGCCTCCTTGTCGCCATCGAGCCGGACCTTCGCCCGCAACAGCATGGCGAGCGCGTGGCCGCGGCGGCGCGCCAGTTCGATGGTGCTGTGCTGCGCTACGTTGAACCACATCAGGGCGACCAGCGCCACGAACACGCCCAGCCAGGCCACCGGAAACCACGGTGCGGACGCCAGCGACACCAGCAGCAGCCAGGGCGGCACCGGCACCCACCGCGCCCACGGCAGCACGGGGGGCGGCCCGTCCTCCGCGATGCGCTCGTAGACTTCGATATCGGCGCTGCGCAGGCAGGACAGTGCGGCCCGCTGCCGTTCACGCTCCGTGGGGTCCCCGTTCAGCGCCCGCGCATCCGCATACAGGCCGCGCTCGCGACCGTCCTGCCGGCGCAGCGCGCGGTACAGCCACTGGCGGCCGAACAGGCTGGTGCGCGCGCCGGGAGCGATCCGCTCCAGGCAGTCCGGCAGCATCAGGTCCTGCCAGGTCTGCTCGTCCACCTGCGCGCCACCGGCCAGTGTGGCGCGGTGCAAGGCGGCGATGTCGCTGGGAGCGAACGGGTAGTCCGAAGGGGCATGGTCCGGCACATCGAGCAGGCCGCGCACGGCCTTGGCCGCGCGGGTGGACAGGAACGACAGGGGATGGGGCATCGCAGGTCGGCCGCGGCCGTTATTGAAATGCTCACCAGTTTGCGGCACTGATGAGTTTTTCAAGCCCGCCCCGGAAGTTGCGAGTACAGGGCTTCGCACCTGGCGCAACCGGCTCCGGAGCGGCGACCGTCACACCGTCGACGCTTGCCGCCCTAGTCACGGTCGCGCTGGCTGGCGCCGCTGTCCGCCCGGGTGTCCGTACGGTGGGGCGCGGACGGCGCGGACACGTATGCATGGCTTATGAATCAATGAGTTAGCTCATGGCACGCTTCCTGCATTGCAGGGACTCGTCATTTGCACAGAGCCTAACCATGATTCGCGATACCTCAGCCCAGGATGCCGTCATCGCCGCGCATCCGGCCCACCAGTACAAGAAGAAGGCCGCCTGGATCGGCGGCGCCGCCATCGCCATCGTCGCCGCCGCCACCCTGTTCGGGACCTGGCGCAGCAGCGAGGGCTCGGTCAGCGCCGCCCGCATCCGCATCGCGGAAGTCGGGCGCGGCACGCTGGTGCGCGACGCCCAGGTGAACGGCCGCATCGTCGCCGCCGTCTCGCCCACCATGTTTTCCACGGCCGCCGGCCCCGTCACCCTCAAGGTGCAGGCCGGCGACACGGTCCAGAAAGGTGACGTACTGGCGATCGTGGAATCGCCAGACCTTACCGATGCCTTGAAGCGCGAACAATCGACCTACGACCAGCTGGTGGCCGAAGTCGCGCGTCAGGAAATCCTCGCCCGCAAGCAGAAGCTGCTGGCCCAGCGCGAGGCGGACGTCGCTGAAATCGAGCGGCTGTCCGCCCAGCGCACGCTGGAGCGCTACCAGGGCGTGGCCAACGAGGGCATCATCGCCAAGATCGATTTCCAGAAAGCCAAGGACGCGCTCAATTCCGCCGAGATCAAGGCCAAGCATGCCGCCTCCGCCGCCGCCCTGGAAAAAGACGACGTGGCCCTCGAACTGAAGTCCAAGATCAACCAGCTGGAACGCCAGAAGCTCAGCCTCGCCAACGCCCAGCGCCGCGTCGACGAGCTGACCGTGCGCGCTCCGGTGAATGGCCTGATCGGCACACTGAATGTGCAGAACCGCAGCGTGGTGCAGGCCAACGGCCCGCTGATGACGCTGATCGACCTGTCCCGTCTCGAAGTGGAACTGGAAGTGCCGGAGACCTACGTGTCTGACCTGGGAATCGGCATGAACGTGGAAGTGAATTTCAACGGTACCACCGCCATGGCCAAGCTCTCGGCCCTGTCGCCGGAAGTGGTCAAGAACCAGGTGCTGGCGCGCGCCCGCTTCGAAGGCCAGCAGCCGCCGGGCCTGCGCCAGAGCCAGCGCGTAACTGCCCGCCTGCTGATCGAAGAGAAGCCGAACGTGCTGATGGTCGCCCGCGGCCCGTTCGTCGAAAGCGAAGGTGGACGCTACGCCTACGTGGTACACGACGGCGTGGCCGTGCGCACCCCGGTGAAGATCGGCGCCACCTCCATCTCCGCCGTCGAAATCCTGTCCGGCGCCAAGCAGGGCGACAAGATCGTCATCGCCGGTACCGACGCCTTCGAGAACGCCCAGCGGGTCTCGATCAACAAATAACTCGTACGAAACCGAAAGGACTCACCATGCTGCGCATGAAAAACCTCTCCAAGGTCTACCGCACCCACATGATCGAGACGCACGCGCTGCGCGGTTTCGAGATCACCGTCAACCAGGGTGAATTCGTCACCGTGACCGGGCCTTCGGGCTCGGGCAAGACCAGCTTCCTCAACATCGCCGGTCTGCTGGAAGACTTCACCGACGGCGAATACGTCCTCGATGGCGTCAACGTGAAAGGCCTGGACGACAATGCCCGTTCGCGCCTGCGCAACGAGAAGCTGGGCTTCATCTTCCAGGGCTTCAACCTGATCCCCGACCTGAACCTGTTCGACAACGTCGACGTCCCGCTGCGCTACCGCGGCTTCAATGCGGCCGAGCGCAAGGAGCGCATCGAGGATGCGCTGGCGAAAGTGGGCCTGGCCTCGCGCATGAAGCACTACCCGGCCGAACTCTCCGGCGGCCAGCAGCAGCGCGTGGCGATCGCGCGCGCGCTGGCCGGCTCGCCCAAGCTGCTGCTGGCGGACGAACCGACCGGTAACCTGGACACCCAGATGGCGCGCGGCGTGATGGAACTGCTGGAAGAGATCAACGCCGAAGGCACCACCATCCTGATGGTCACCCACGACCCGGAACTGGCCACCCGCACCCAGCGCAACGTCCACATCATCGACGGCCAAGTGTCCGACCTGGTGCGCAAGACGCCCACGCTGGTGGCGTAAGCAAGGAGCCCGCGAACATGTTCGGCTATTACTTCAAGCTCGGCGTGCGCAGCCTGCGCCGCAACCCCGCCCTCACGGCGTTGATGGTGCTGACGCTGGCCGTCGGCGTGGCCGCCTCGGTGGCGACCCTCACCATCCTGCACGTGATGTCGGGCGACCCCATTCCGTCCAAGAGCGACCGCCTGTTCGTGCCGCTGGTGGACAACAATCAGCCCAAGGGCTACACCCCGGGGGACAAGCTCAATGACGACCAGTCCAGCTACAAGGACGCCATCGCCATCCTCAACGCCAGGGTGGGCGTGCGCCGCGTGATCATGTACGGCTTCGGCCCATCCGTGGAGCCGCCGCGCGCGGAGCTGGGCGCCTTCAACGTGAGCGGCATCGCGCCGACTGCCGACTTCTTTGCCATGTTCGAAGTGCCGTTCCTGTATGGCCAGGGCTGGGGCGAAGCCGAGGACAAGGCCGGCGCCGACGTGGTGGTGCTGGGCCGCGAATTGGCCGAGAAGGTCTTCGGGAACACCAATCCAGTGGGCCAGACCCTGCGCCTGATGGGCTTCCCGTACAAGGTGATCGGCGTGATCGACTACTGGAATCCGCTGCCGCACTACCACCACATCATCGGAGGCCCCGGCAGCTTCGGCAAACCGGACGACCTGTTCATCCCCTTCAACTCCGCCATCCGCCACGAGACTTCGCACTCGGGCAGCATGAGCTGCGACGGCAACCGCGACCCGGGCTTCCAGGGCTTGCTCAATTCCGAGTGCACCTGGATCCAGCCATGGATCGAAACGCGTAGCGCGTCCGAGCGCGTGGACGTGCACGCCTGGCTGGACAACTATGCCAATGAGCAGCGCAAGCTGGGCCGCCTGCAGCGCAAGGCCCCCAACTATGTGTGGAACGTGATGGAATGGCTGGAATACCGCAAGGTCGTCGGCAACGACAGCAAGCTGCAGGCCTGGCTGGCGTTCGGGTTCCTGATCCTCTGCCTGGTCAACACCATCGGCCTGCTGCTGGCCAAGTTCTCGGTGCGCGCCTCCGAAGTGGGCGTGCGCCGCGCGCTGGGCGCCTCGCGCCGCGAGATTTTCAACCAGTTCCTGATCGAGACCGCGGTGGTCGGCCTGGCCGGCGGCGTTCTCGGGCTGCTGCTGGCCTTCGGCGCGCTGGCGCTGATTGCGATGCAGTCCAACGCCATGTCGGTGGTGGCGCACATGGACTGGGCGATGCTGGCCACTACTTTCATCATGTCAGTCGCCGCCGCCATTCTCGCCGGCCTGCTGCCGACCTGGCGCGCCTGCCAGGTCACGCCGGCCCTGCAACTGAAGTCGCAGTAAGACTGAGACGCACAAGGATCACATCATGGAAATCCGTCCCATCCTCTCGGCGCTGTTCCGCAACAAGACTGGCGCCATCCTGATCGCTCTGCAGGTGGCCATCAGCATGGCGATCCTCGCCAATGCCCTGCACATCGTGAATGTGCGCCAGGCGGTGGCCGCGCGCCCCAGCGGCATCGCCAACGAAACCGATGTCTTCTACATCCAGGTTCAGAACCTGACCAGCGGCGGCTTCGAGCAGCGCCTGGCCACGCAGCACCGGGAAGAAGCGACGCTGCGCGCCGTGAGCGGCGTGACCCAGGTCGCGCAGGTCAACCAGATGCCGATGACCCGCAACGGCAGCTACAGCGGTCTTGCAGTCGACCGCAAGCAGGCCAAGGTCACCACCAGCGCGGCCTCGTTCTCCACCGGCGGCAACATGATCAAGACGCTCGGTCTCAACCTGGTGGCCGGCCGTGACTTCCGCTCCGAGGAGTACCTGGAGCTGGACCCCGACAAGGACACCGAAGGCTCGAAGATCGCGCTCATCACCCAGCCACTGGCCGAGAAGCTGTTCCCCGGCCAGAAAGCGGTGGGCAAGCACTTTTACTTCGGCACGGGCGACAACGCGACCGAGGTCGAGGTGATCGGCGTGGTGGAGCGCCTGCAGCGCCCGGGCGCCGAAGTGAAGGACGCTGGCGAGTACTCGACCATCCAGCCCGAGCGCGTCCCGTTCGACAATGGCGCCAATTATGCCGTGCGCGTGGAGCCGGGGCAGACCGACCGCGTGATCAAGGAAGCCGAAGCCGCGCTGCGCAAGGCGGCGCCCAACCCGGTCATCACCCGCGTCAAGTCGGTGCCGCAGATCCGCAACGAGCGCTATCGCGCCGACATGGCGATGGCGTGGATGCTCGTCACCGTCTCCGTGCTCCTGCTGCTGATTACGGCCTCCGGCATTGTCGGCATGGCCAGCCTGTGGGTCACGCAGCGGCGCAAGCAAATCGGCGTGCGCCGCGCGCTGGGAGCGCGCAAAATCGACATCCTGCGCTACTTCCTGACCGAGAACTTCATGATCACCAGCCTGGGGATCGTGGCCGGGGTGCTGGGTGCGATCGGCCTGAACGCCTTCCTGGTGTCCAAGCTGGAGCTGGCGCGCCTGCCGCTGATGTATCTGGTGGGCGGCGCGGGCATCTTCTGGCTGCTCGGCTTCTTCGCCGCCTATGGCCCGGCGTGGCGCGCGGCCAGCATCTCGCCGGCCATGGCCACGCGCACGGCCTGAGGCCTCGGCCCGGATGATATGCTAGCGCTCATGCCGACCGTATTGATCATCGACGACAACGCCGCCGTGGGCGTGGCGCTGGAGGTGCTGTTCTCCCTCCACGATATCGCCGCCCTGTGCGCGGCGTCGCCGGAGGAAGGCCTGGCGCTGCTGGAGCGGCACCCGGTGGACCTGGTCATCCAGGACATGAACTTCACCGCTGACACCACCTCCGGTGCGGAAGGCGTGGCGCTGTTCCGCGAGATTCGCCAGCGCCACCCGGACCTGCCTGTGATCCTGCTCACGGCGTGGACGCATCTCGACGCGGCGGTCGACCTGGTCAAGGCCGGTGCCGCCGACTACCTCGCCAAGCCGTGGGACGACCAGCGCCTGCTGGCCACCGTCACCAACCTGATCGAACTGGGGCAGGCCAACCGCGCGCTGGGCCGCCGCCTGCAGCGCGAGCGCCGCGAAAAGCGCGAGCTCGAAACCAAGTACGACCTGTGCGGCATGGTGTGGGAAGACCCGGCCACCGAGCGGGTGCTGAACCTGGCGTGCCAGGTTGCGCGCGCCGAGGTGCCGGTGCTGATCACGGGGCCGAACGGCAGCGGCAAGGAACGCATCGCGGAGATCATCAAGGCCAATTCCGCCGTGGCCACAGGGCCCTTTGTGGTCCTGAACTGCGGCGCCCTGCCCGGTGAACTGATTGAGGCTGAGCTGTTCGGCGCCGAGGCCGGAGCCTACACCGGCGCCTCCCGAGCCCGCGAAGGCAAATTCGAAGCTGCGGACGGCGGCACCCTCTTCCTCGACGAAATCGGCAACCTGCCGCTGGCGGGGCAGATGAAGCTCCTGCGGGTGCTGGAGACCGGGCGTTTCGAACGCCTGGGCTCCAACCGCGAACGCCAGGTGCGGGTGCGCGTCATTAGCGCCACCAACGCCGACCTGCCGGCCATGATCCGCGCGGGCACCTTCCGCGAAGACCTGTTCTACCGCCTCAACGTGATTGAACTGCGCCTGCCACCGCTGGCCGCGCGCCCGGCCGACATCCTGCCGCTGGCACGCAGCTTCCTCCACCGCGACAAGACATTGGACGAAGCGGCCGAAGCGGCGCTGCTGGCCCACGCCTGGCCGGGCAACGTGCGGGAGTTGAAGAACGTGATGCAGCGTGCCACGCTGCTGGCCACCGGGACGAGCATCCGCGCCGACGACCTGGGCCTGCCGCTGGTGCCGATCGCCGCGGCCGAGAATGAGCCGGACCGCGACACCATCGCCGCCGCCCTGGCCCGCTGCGGGGGCGTGGTGGCGCAGGCGGCGTCGGAACTGGGGCTGTCGCGCCAGGCCCTGTACCGCCGCATGGAGCGGCTCGGGATCGCCCGTCCATGATGCAGCGGCAGCCCGGCCGCGGCTTCCGTCTCTCCCTCGTCACCCGCTGCGCCGCGCTGGTCGGCACTTTGCTGGCGCTCGGCGTGCTGATCGCGATGGCGCTGGACCGGCTGCTGCCAGACCGGCCGGTGCTGGTGTTCATCGTTTGCCTCGCATGCGTGGTGCCGATCTCCATCATCACCATCCGCTCGCAGATCCAGCCCATCCTGTCGCTGTTCCGCGCCCTGCAGGGCACCGTCACCAGCTACAAGGACGGGGACTTTTCCTTCAGCCTGCACTGGCCCCAGAACGACGAGCTGGCGGACCTGGTGGCGGCCCACAATGAACTCGGGGGCGTGTTGCGCAACCAGCGCCTGGAGCTGGTGCAGCGCGAGCTGCTGCTCGACACCATGGTGCAGAACACGCCGGTCGCCATGCTGCTGGTGACCGAGGGCGGGCCGATCGTGTATGCGAACATCGCGGCGCGCCAGCTGCTCAACCACGGGCGCAAGCTCGAAGGCAACCAGCTGTCCACAGTGCTCGAACATGCCTCTCCCGCGCTGCGCGAAGCGGTGGGCCGGGGCGGCGATGGCCTGTTCACGGTGCCGGGGCAGGATGCGGATGGCGAAGAGGTCTACCATCTCGCGCGGCGCAGCTTCTCGCTCAATGGCCGCAAGCACGAGCTGCTGCTGCTGCGGCTTTTGACGCTGGAGCTGCGGCGGCAGGAGGTGCAGACGTGGAAGAAGGTGATCCGCGTGATCTCGCACGAGCTGAATAACTCGCTGGCGCCTTTGACCTCGCTGGCGCATTCGGGCGCCGAGCTGGTGCGGCGCGGGCAACCGGAGCGCCTGCCGCAGATCCTCGCCACCATCACCGAGCGCACGCGCCACCTGGAGAGTTTCATCCTCGGCTATGCGCGCTTTGCCAAGCTGCCCACCCCGCGCGTGGAGCCGCACGCGTGGCCGGACTTCGTGGCGCGGCTGGCCGATGAAGTCCCGTTCCGCCTTGCCGCCGAGCTGCCGCCGGAGCCGGGACATTTCGACGCCGCTCAACTGGAGCAGGCGCTCATCAACCTCCTCAAGAATGCGCACGAATCGGGTTCGGCCGCGGATGAAGTGGAGCTCTCGATCCGCCAGCAGCAAGGCATGGTGCGCATCGAAGTCTCGGACCGCGGCCAGGGCATGAACGACGCGGTGCTCACGAATGCCCTGGTTCCCTTCTACTCCACCAAGCGCACCGGCACAGGCCTCGGCCTCGCCCTCGCCCGCGAAATCGCCGAAGCGCACGGCGGCCGCATCACCCTCAACAACCGCGACGGCGGCGGCCTGACGGTCACCCTCATCCTCCCGGCCTCACCCGCGTAGCGCCGGGCGCTATACTGGCGCGATCATGTCGCAGCCAGATCCCCGCTTTTCCGCACCGGGCCACCCGCCCGCTACCATCACCGAATTCGAAGGCGTCCGCTTCCTCCACCTGGGCACCAGCTGGGTGCAGGGCGCGATGCGGCTGTCGCGGCCCGACGCGATTGAACTTGAATACGTGCAGATGATGATGATGTGGATGCTCTTCATCGAGCGCCCGCGCCGCATCGTGCAGCTGGGCCTCGGCAGCGCGGCGCTCACCAAGTTTTGCTACCAGCGCTTCCCGGAGGCGCGCGTCGCGGTCGCGGAGCTGAACCCCAACGTGATCGCCATCGACCGCGCCCTGTTCGGCCTCCCGCCCAACGACGAGCGCCTAGACGTGCGCGAGATGGACGCGCTGGACTTCGTCAACGACAAAGCGAATCACGGCACCGTGGACGTGCTGCAGGTGGACCTGTACGACGAGGAAGCGCGCGGCCCCGTGCTGGACACGCCCGAGTTCTACCAGGCCTGCGCTGACTGCCTGAGCGAAGGCGGCATCATGACCGCCAACGTATTCGGCGACTTCGATAACTACGACAAGAACCTGCAAGCGATGGAGCAGGCCTTCGACGCCGTGGTCTGGCTGCCCGAAGTCCACGACGCCAACATCGTGGTCGTCGCCTTCAAACGCGCGCCGCAGGTGGACTTCGCGGCCCTGTACCAGCGCGCCGGCGACATCCGCCGCGAGTACAACCTCCCCGCCAAGAACTGGGTCAACGGCCTGAAAAACTGGATGCGGGACCACGCCTGACCGGCGCGGCCGAACGTGTCAGCATACCTGCTTTTCGCGTGGCCGAGAATGCAAGCTTATCGAACTGGCACGTAATAACAACACTCGCCAACAGTCCCGTTGTCCAGACCAATCGTGCTCGTTAGACTCGCCGCACACTGGGTGGCGACGTCCGGCGTGGCCATACCAGTGGCACCGATAATAACTCGCACGAGGACTGATAATGACACGGACCAAACGATCCAATGCACGGCCTATCGTACGCTTCACTCCAACCCTACTCGCTACCTCCCTCCTGCTGGCATTCCACTCCGCCAGCGCCCAGCAGGCTCCCACCGACAACGCCATCGCCAAGGCTTCCGAAGAGCCGGCGCCGCCCGCGGTCGTGGTGCTGGGCTCCCGCTCCACCGCCCGCACCGCGCTCGATTCTGCCGCCCCGGTGGGCCTGATCGGCCAGAAGGACATGCAGATGGCCGGCCCATTGGAACTGGGGAAGCTGCTGCAAACGCTGGACCCATCCTTCAACTTCTCGAGCACCTTTATCTCGGACGGCACGGACATCATCCGCCCGGCCACCCTGCGTTCGCTCGGCCCGGACCAGATCCTGGTGCTGGTCAACGGCAAGCGCCGCCATCAGCAGGCGCTGGTCAATGTGCAGCAGACCATTGGCCGCGGTTCGGCCGGTACCGACATCAACGCGATCCCGATGGGCGCCGTGCAGCGCATCGAAGTGCTGCGCGACGGCGCCGCCGCCCAATACGGCTCGGACGCCATCGCAGGCGTCATCAACATCGTGCTGAAGCAGCAGACCGCGGACTACCAGCTCTCGGCCACTGCAGGTGGCACCTCGGAAGGCGGCGGCGAACTGTATTCGGCCAGCGCCAACAAGGGCTGGGCCATCGGTGACGGCGGCTACGTCAACTTCACGCTCGAAGGCCGCCACCGCGGCGAAACCAACCGCGCCGGGGTGGACACCCTGCGCGTCGATCCCCCGCGCGTGACCCAGCGCATCGGCGACAGCGAAGCACGCGACAAGTACTTCTGGTGGAACGCCTCGCTCCCCACTTCCAAGGACAGCGAGTTCTATGTGTTCGGCGGCGTCTCGCACCGCAGCGGCGACTCCGCGGGCTTCTTCCGCCCCTCGGGCGATGGCCGCAACGTGCCGGCCGTGTACCCCAACGGCTTCCTCCCGAATATCATCACCACCGTCAAGGACCAGTCGCTGGCTGCCGGCTGGCGCACCGACCTGGGTGACGAGTGGAAGCTGGACTTGAGCCTGAACCACGGCCGCAGCGAGCTCGATTTCCACGAGCGGAACACCATCAACGTCAGCTACTGGTACGAACCGAAACCGGGCGGCGGCATCTACGCCGACTCGCCGCTGGAAGCCGATACCGGCAAGCTGAAATTCCGCCAGACGACCTTCAACGCCGACCTGCGCGGCCCGCTCAACCTGGGCGGCACCCGCGTGAGCTTCGCGACCGGCTTCGAATGGCGCCGCGACGGCTACGCCATTGACGCGGGCGACCCGGTCTCCTACCAGTACGGCCGCACCAACAATCCGGCCGTGGTGATCAAGGACCAGACGGGTGGGGCCGCAGCTTCCGGCACGCAGGGCTTCCCCGGCTACACGCCCGGCACCGCGGTGGACGACAGCCGCCACAACACGGCCTTCTACATCGACCTGGAACACAACCTGACGCCGCAGCTGCTGGCCGGTGCGGCCATCCGCCACGAGCGCTATTCGGACTTCGGCAGCACCACCACCGGAAAGCTCTCGCTGCGCTTTGACCCGAGCCGTGAGTTCGGCGTGCGCGGCACGCTGTCGACTGGCTTCCGCGCTCCGAGCGTGCAGCAGAAGTTCTACAGCTCCGTCTCGACCAACCTGAATGCGGCCGGCGTACTGACCGAGACCTTGACCGCGCGCGAAGGCAGCGCGGTCACCAAGGCTTTCGGCATCCCGAACCTGAAGGAAGAGAAGTCGAAGAGCGCCAGCATCGGCATGATCCTGCGCCCGATGCCGAACTTCTCGCTGACGGCCGACCTGTGGCGCATCGACATCGATGACCGCATCGTGTTCTCGTCCAACATCGCACCCGAAAGCGGCGCCTGCGCCACCGCGGCGGCCTGCCCGATCAAGTCCATCCTCGATCCGCTGAAGGTCGGCCAGGCGCAGTTCTTCACCAATGCGATCGACACCCGCACCAATGGCCTGGACATCGTGGCGGAGCACACCACGCGCATGCAGGGGTCCACGCTGGTGCTCTCGGGTCAACTGGGCTTCAACCGCACCACCGTCAAGGACCGCCATTCGCTGTCGCCGGTGCTGACCGGGGCGCAGCTGTTCGACGACGCGCAAGTGACGCTGATCGAACGCGGCCAGCCGCGCCAGCATCACGTGCTCGCGGTGGACTACACCGCCGGCGCCTGGAACGGCAACGTGCGCGCCAACTACTACGGCGAAGTGCAGGGCCAGGGCTTTACCGCGCCGTTCATCCAGACTTGGGAAGCCAAGTGGCTGGTGGACGCGGCAATCCGCTATGCGTTCACGCCGCGTCTCAGCCTGACCGCCGGCGCCAATAACCTCTTCAACACCTTCCCGACCAAGTGGGATCCGGTGAAGGCGGCGCCGTTCCCGCAGCTGGGCTTTACCTATTGCTGGGAGACCTGCCCGTTTGGCATCAACGGCCGCTCGTACTACGCGCGGCTGGATATGAGCCTATGAAGGTGTAGTGCGTTTGGCTTAGCGGCGCTCGCGCCACCACAGGGTGAGCGCCGCGGCCAGGAAGATCAGGGCGAAGGGCCAGACCGGGAACGGCTGGCTCTTTTCTTTTGCAGCGCCGCCTGGGGTGCGGAGGGCGGCGTAGGCTTGGGCGTCGTGGCGCTGGGCGGCTTGCCAGCGCGGCCAGTCCTTGGTGTCGTAGACATAGTAGCGGGCGGATGCCTTTTGGTCTGCCGTTTCCACGGTCAGCCAGCCGGGTTGGCGTGGCCAGATGGCGATGCAGGAGGCATCGGGATATTCGCCACGCTTTTGCCAGGTACGCGTTTGCTGGAGCTGGGGGATGACGGCGCTGCCGGTGACGCCGGTGGCGCAGATTTCCATGCGCAGGTTGGGCAGCGGGAGGGTGCGCGGAGGCAGCCAGGTGATGGGCTGTTCGCGGTGCACGCCGCTGGCGTCGATGACGGACTGCCACCAGTCGCGCAGTGCGCGCGGTTCTGTGACGGCGTAGCGGTGCCAGTCGGCGGCGCCAAGCCAGGCGATGCGGCCTGCTTTCCACTGTCGGGTGGCGACGCCCGTGCTGGCGTTGGCGTTGGCGTTGGCGTTGGCGTTGGCGTTGGCGTTGGCGTTGGCGCTGGTGCCGGTGCCGGTGCCGGTGCCGGTGCCGGTGCTGTTCATGGTGCCAGCACCATCGCGGGTGACGTGGGCGGCCCAGTTGCCGTCGCCGCGCGGAATGAGGGCCGGTGCCGTCAGCACCAGCCGTTCGCCGACCGTGCCGCTGCCCGGCACGAGGGACAGGCCGACCTCACGCTTCCAGAAGGCGGTATCGCGCGCAGTGGCACCAAGGATCAGGAGCGGGCGTCCGGCGGCGGTGGCGTCGAGGATGCGGGCGCGCTCGATGGCGGGGGCTTTCTCCAGCCATGCCGCATCGGCCACCAGAAGTTCAGGGGCAGCGATCGGCTCACGCGGCGTTTCGGTGCGCGTGACGGTCTTGCCGAGCGTCGTCTGCCAATCGAGCACCGCGCCCGATTGCGTCAGCAGATCGCTGAGCGCGCGGATATCGAAAGACGGTGAGCTGAAGCGGCCCGCCACATGCAGGACCGCGGCGTCATGCACGGTGACCGGCACCGGGCCGGATTCGATCACCTTGCCCTGCGCATCCAGCAGCCGCGCCGTGAGCAGCAAAGGCTCGGCCAGCGGGGGCACCCACTCCACCGCGAGCTCGCGGGTCGCTCCCTTGGCTTCCGCCAGCACCCGCCCATTCTCCGCCAACAGCTGCAGCGCCGCGGGCCCCGCATCGGCGCGAACGACGCGCAACCGGAACGGCCGCCCGACAGGCGTCTCGCTCGCAAACTCGACCCGCACTGCATCCTGCAGCGCCGGCAGCGCGCCCTCGTCGCGGTGATCGGCGCCGCGGGTCCTCGCCCCGCGCCCTCCCTTGCTCGCTCCCTCGCCGCGTTGACCGCCGTCAGTGGCCCCCGCCTCGCCCCTCCCCTTGCCGGCGCCTCCGCCGAAGTGATCGGCGCCTCTGGTCCACGCCACTCCGCCAACCATGCTGGCGCCCTCGCCCGACGGCACGGTACTGCCGAAGCCGAGCATCGCCAGCGCGCAGCCCGCGATCAGGACCAGCGCGGCATCAGGCCAGCGCCGCTTGCGCGCATACAGCAGCGCACTCGCCACGGCTGCCACCACGATGCACACAGCCGCGATCATTTCTGCTCTCCCCGCAGTTTGCGTGCGAACCCGCTGTCGTGCTGCATCGGCGCCTGCAAGTTCAGGGGAGCCTCACCCAACGCGCCGCGCAGCCACGCCCGCAGCACTGGACGGCACTGCACGCAGCCGTCGGCGACGTCCTGCACGGCGCGCTGCGCGGCGAGGCGCTGCTCGTCGTCGGCCACGCGCTCGCGCAAAAAGTCCAGAGCCTCGCGCGTCCACAGCGCAGGCAGCGGCTGGTCATTGCCCAATGCCGTCAGCAGCGCACGCACGGATGGTGCGGCGGCTTCCGGCGCCGCGTCCTGTTCCCGTTTGTAGGGCTTGACGCCCACCACATCGCCGCTCATGCGGATCTCTTCCTTGATGGGCGGTGGCGCATACGCCGTCTTGTGCAGGTAGATCCGGTCCGCCTGCTGCAACTGCTTGATGGCGTCCAGCGCCGTGTACTCCGGCGGCAGAGCCGTGCGCGGCGCGATCGCCCGCAAGGCTTTCTCCGCGTCCCACATCGCCGACAGCGCTCGCCGCAGGACCTTCTTCGTTGCGTCGTCGAACAAGGTCGCGTTCTCCGCCTGATCGTGCGCGTGGCCGTATTCGGCGAGGACGTCAACCTGCCCGTCCTTGCCCTTGTGCTCCGGCTCATCGTGCTCGGCGCCACCAAACAGCGACGATTCCTCGCCCAGGAACTGGCCGTAGCGCCGTCGCAGGAGCGCCTGGTCGCTGGCGATGGCCTCGCTCCTGGCACGAACTGTATCCGGCGCCATGCGCGGGTTCTGCTTCATGTCCGCGATCAGCTGCTCGGTGTCGATGATGATCTGCCGCTGGCTGCGCAGACTCTCCGGTTTCACCAGCACCGGTACGGCGCTGGTGTCTTCCGATTCGGCGACCGGGCCCGGCAAGCGCAAGGTGTAAGTGGGCGATTGCACCTGGTGCGCCGGCTCGGCGTTGTCAGATGCGCGGATGAAGAAGTACAACTCATCGCCGGGCTCCATGCCCAGCTCCTTGAGCGTCCAGCGGCGCTGCAGCTTGCGGGTGCGCAGGTCGGCGTCCGCATCGATCGGTACTTCGCGGTCGCTGAAGCGGATGTTTTCGCCGCTGCCGCGCGCCAGGGTGAGGTGCAGCGTGGCCTTGGCGACCTTGTAGTCGTCGGTGACGTCCGCGTTGAGTGCGACGGAAGTCGTCGACTCGGAGAGGATGGTCAGCATGTCCTTGGGTGTGGTGAGCGTAATGCGCGGCGGCTCGTCCGGGGTCACGCGGAGGGTGTAGCGAGTGCCGTACCAGCGCCAAAAAATGGACTCGGTGGCGGTCCATTCCACGCACGGCGAGGCCTTCAGCGACTGGCCGTTGGACAGCTCGATTGCACGGGCTCGCGTGTCCTTGCTTGCGCCGCCTTCGACGCACCAGCTCACCCGGCTGCCAGCCGGCACCTGGATGTCACGAGGAGCGCTGTCGAATGGCTTGACCCCGGTGTAGGCAGGCGGAGTGACGTGCAGCGAGACGCGCAGCGCACCCGCATGCGGCGCGAGGGCTTGCGGTACTGCCACCTGAGAGCGCCCTTGCGGAAGATGGTGGCCGAACCACCACAGCGCGGCCAGGACCATGCTGATGGCGCCCAGCGGGAGTGCGCGCCCGTTGTAGCGCGCGGCGATGCGGGTGAGCGCGGCGCGGTCCAGCAGCGTGCTGGCGCGTTCGATGAGGCGAGCCTGCTGGAGGCGGGCGAGCGGCGTTGCGGCGTCGGCTAGGAGGCGGCTGCTGTCTTCGAGCTCGGGGACGCAGTCGTCCAGCCACGCTGGCCAGCAGTTGTCTACGCGGCGCACAAGGCGATAAGCGTCGGCCAGGACGAAGGCGAGTGCCAGCAGTGCGGCCAGCGGCACGCCCAGGATGAGCCACGGCAGCACGGCGAGCAGCCATGCGGGCGCGCGCCGCAGCAGCACGGCGCGGCGCAGGCGGGAGACAATGTCAGGAACGGCGGCTGACATGAGCGAGGATCCGTTCCGCCGCAAACAGCGCGGCCAATATCATCAGCAGCAGCGGGCGCAGGTCGCCCTGCCTTGTTGTATCCACTGGCGCGCGCGGGTCCGCGTCCAGGCGCACCGGCGGCGCCGTGTATGGCTGCACGCCAAAGTGCAACCGCTCCGCAGCCTCCACCAGCCCTGCGGCTTTAGCCGGATCGGTGGCCGCATCCTGCGCGAGCAGCCATGCCCGCCCGCCCGGCAGGTCCGCTACCGCAGCCAGTGCGCCCTGCCCTTGCCCCGCGCCTTGGACCCGGGCTGATTCGCCTGGCGGGCGCGCGGGCGCCGACTCTGAGCCGGCAGCATGGGCCGCGCGCCACACGACGGTGCTGACGGTCTTGTGGGCGCTGGGGGTGAACCACCACAGAGACGCCTTCATGCTGGTGGGCGGTGGCGCGGCGCGGTCCCAGACGATCAGGTCAGGCGCGGCCGCTGCGGCGCCATCGGGCGTGTACTGCACGGAGCCGTCGGTAGCGGCGGTGAAGAAGCGCTGCCAGGCGGCGGGGGCGTCTGACTCGATGAGGACTCTGCGCACAATGCGTGCGGCTGGCGCTGCGCGCGTCATCAGCAGCACCTCGTGCCGGAAGCGTGGCCGCTGCTCTGGCATCGCCACATCGCCCGCGATCAGCACGCGCGCGCCGCGAGTCCACTCGCGCTCATGCTGGGCAAACCATTCCAGCGCCTGCCCGTCCGGCACGGCAATCCGCTGCGCATCCGCGAACGGCCCGGCGTGCAACTGTCCCTGCAGCCACTTCCCGTCCGTTCCAGGCACCACCAGTACTGCATCCTTGCGCCACGGGAGCGTGATATCGGCCAGCCACGCAATCAGTACCACCAGCAGCAGGCAGCGCACGAGCAGCAGCAGCCAGTCCTGCCAGCGCCACACGCGCCGCACCTGCGGCTGCGCGCCGGGCAAAAACTGCGCGGTCGCCAGCGGTACCGCATCCGTGCGCGCCCGCTTCTGCCGGTGCAGCCAGATCGGCACCAGCACAAGCGGCAGCAGCCACCACCACAAGCTCGCCAATTCGATCATCGATGGCGCTCCGCCAGCCGCAGCCAGGCCCGCAGCACCTGCCCCACCGGCTCCTCGATGGTGCCCATCAAGTAAGGCACATCCGCCTTCTTCCATGCCGCCGCCACGCCATCGAAGTGCGACGACCGCCGCTGCGCGTACTCCGCTGAATCGAAGCGCACCATGCGCGCCGCCTCCGGGTCGACATAACTCTCGCGCGGATCGAACGAAGCGTCGGCCTCCGCTCGGGTCTGCAGCGCCAGCACGCGCACATCGTGCCGCATCGCCCGCAGACGTGTCAGTGCTTCGGCCAGCGGCGACGGCCAGTCCAGGAAATCGCTGACCGCAAACACGAGGCTCGGGCTGGCAGCAAACCGCAGCGCCTTGCGCAGCGCCTCGGCCGACGGCAGATCCCCGGACGCCTCGCAGCGTGTCAGCTGCGCCAGCACACGCTGGAGCTGCCGCGGGCCGCGCGCCGCCGGAATCAGGGTGACCTTGCCGCCGCTGAGGACCGCAAGCCCGAACGCATCGCCTTGCCGCTGCGCGACCGCCGCCACGCACGCCAGCATGATCCTTGCGAACCACAATTTGTCGACGCCCGCCATCGACCGGCTAGGCTCCGCCATCGACGCCGTCGCGTCCAGCACCAGCCACACGGCCACATGGCTGTCCCGCTCCGCTTCCCGCACGTAGTAACGGTCCGCGCGCGCCAGCAGCTTCCAGTCCACGCGCCGCCATTCGTCGCCCGGCGCGTAGGCGCGGTACTCCGAGAACTCCACGCCTGCCCCGCGCTCGCGCCCCGCATGGATGCCATGCCCCAGCCCCGCCAGTACATGGCGAATGACGAGGTCCAGCCCGGCCGTGTGCCCGGTCAGCGTGGCGTTGGAAATCATGCGGGGTGAATAGGTCTAATCGGTGACGCGCGTCTCGACCTGCAGCGTCGAGAGGATGTCCGCGATGGCCACGCCGTCCGCTTCCGCCTCGAAATTGCGCAGCACGCGGTGCGCCAGAACCGGCAGCAGCATGGCGCCGATATCCTCACGCGTGGCCACCAGCCGTCCGTGCATCAACGCGCGTGCCTTGGACGCGAGCACCAGCGCCTGCCCCGCGCGCGGCCCGGCACCCCAGCCCACGTGCTTGCGCACCGCCTGCACGTGCGTCTCGGCGGGACGGGTCGCGCGCACCAGCCGCGTGGCGTAGCGCACCAGGTGCTGGCCGATTTCGATGTCGCGCACCAGCAGCTGCAGCCGCAGCAGGTCCGCCACCTCCAGCGCCGGTTCCGCTTCCGCCAGCGAGGAGCGCGTGGTGGCCGACACCATCGCCACCTCTTCGTCCTCGGTCGGGTAGCCGACGTCGATCCGCAGCAGGAAGCGGTCCAGCTGCGCCTCCGGCAGCGGGTAGGTTCCCGCCTGCTCGATCGGGTTCTGCGTCGCCAGGACAAAGAAGGGCCTGGGCAGCGGGTGGGTCTGACCGGCAAAGGTCACGGCGCGCTCCTGCATCGCCTCCAGCAACGCCGACTGAGTCTTGGGCGGCGCGCGATTGATCTCGTCCGCCAGCAGCACCTGCGTGAACACGGGTCCCTGCTGGAAGCGGAAGACGCGCTGGCGCGTCTCATGGTCTTCTTCCAGAATCTCGGTGCCGACGATATCCGAGGGCATGAGGTCCGGTGTGAACTGCACGCGGCGGAAGTGCAGGCTCGCGGCCTGCGCCAGCGATTTGACCAGCAGCGTCTTGCCCAGCCCCGGCACACCCTCCACCAGCGCGTGGCCGCCCGCCAGCAGGCAAATCAGCAGCGACTCGACCGCCGTCTCCTGGCCGATCACCACCCTGCCCAGGCTGGCCTTGAGCGCATCCACCTTGCCCGTCAGCGCCGCTATTTCGTGCTCGCTCCAGTCCACCGCGTCCATCATGCTCCTGCTGCTCCTACGCCCCGAGGGCATACTGAATAATGTTCACCGCAAAGCGCGTGTTGTCGATGACGAGAAAGCGCTTGTTGCGGAAGTCGTAATCCCACTCGCAGCCGTAGTCCTTGTTCGAGTACAGCACCCGCACCCGCCCATTGATCTCGATAGCCTTGAGGTAGTCGTGGACCAGGTCATCGCCCCACCCGTTCAGCTCCACGCCAGTGTTGGGCGGGCCGTCGAAGTGGAAGAAGGACGAATACACCGGATGATTGTTGGGGATCTTCTTCAACGCCTTCGGCCCGAAGATGCGTGCCATCTCCGCCTCGAACGACTTGGCGAAGAGACCATCGATATCGTGATTGCAGTCGTCCACGAACACGAAGCCCCCGCCCTTCACGTAGCGCTCGAAGTTGCGCCGCTCCGCAGGGGTGAACTGCACCAGCTTGTGCCCCGCGAAATAGCAGAACGGCGCCTCCAGCATCTTCGGATCCGACAGCGCGACGATGCGTTCGGCCGTATCGACCCGCAGCGTCGTGTACTCCACCAGTGAGTTCAGCACATTGCTGGGCATGCGCAGGTCCACATCCCAGTCGCCCGACTCGTAGGTCAGGCGGGTGAAGTAGAAGTCGTAGGGCCCTGCCATCTACACCGCGTCGGACAGGGACGTGAAGTTGAAGTCGCGGACCTTCATCGGCGGGATCACCATCTGGAACGGCACCTCGTCGCCACCGATGACGACCGGCTTGCCCAGTTCCTCGATGTTGTTCAGCATGGAGACTGGGCTCTCGTTGAAGCGGAAGTTCTTCACCGGGTGCTTGATCTTGCCGTTCTCGATGTAGAAGGTGCCGTCGCGTGTGAGGCCCGTCAGCAGCAGCGATTGCGGATCGACGCTGCGGATGTACCAGGTGCGCGTGACGAGGATGCCCTTCTTGGTGCTCGCGATCAGCTCATCGAGCGAGCGCGTGCCGCCCGCCATGATGAAGTTCCCCGGCCGCGCGACCGCCTGCACGCCCTGCTTCTGCGCCCAGTAGCGGCTGTAGAACAGCGAGGCCACCTTGCCGTCCTTGACCAGGTCCATGCGCTGGCGCGCCTGCATCTGGCCATCCCACGGGCGCACCGGCACATCCTTGTCCCACGGGTCGGCCCACACGTTCACCTGTTCGTCAAACAGCTTGTCGCCAAGGCGGTTGCCGCCGCCCTTCTTCGCCAAAAAGCTGCGGCCCTCGTCGGCCTGGCGTGCGTCGTAGGCGCTGAAGAGGCGCCCCACCAGTTCGGAGGTCGCCGCTGGCTCCAGGATCACGGTATAGCGGCCCGGCTCCAGCGCCTTGGCCTCCACCGATTTCAAGGCCTTTTCGATAGCGATCTGCGACGCCTCCTTGGCATCGAAGCGCGCGGCATCGACCGCCGACCGCGCGGCCCAGCCCGAGCCGCGGCCATCGGCGGTACGTACTGTCACGGTGAAGCTCAAGTCCGTCTCCGGCTGGTAGCCGAACACGCCCTTCGAGTTGGCGATGCAGGTGAAGCCGCGCGAATTGGTAAAGAAGCCTGCGCTGGTCAGCCCCAGCTTGCGGCAGGCCTCGATGCTGGCTGCCGCCACTTCGGCGCGATATTCCGGGTCGATGGCCGCGGTGCGCTGGACGAACGTGGCGCTGGACTTGTATTCCTGCTTGCCGATGGCGGGCACGAATTCCGGGTTTTCCGGCGCGAGCTTCGCCAGTTCCTCCGCGCGCTGCACGGCCTTGCGCAGCGAGGCGTCGTCGAATTCATTGATGGTGGCGGTGCCCTGGCGCTTGCCGAAAGCGACACTCACCTGCATGGTCGTGTCCTCGACCAGGCCGGAGGTCGACACGCTGTTGCGCGCATAGCGGATATTGCCGGTACTGTCGCCGGACAGCGCAATGCGGCATTCGTCCGCAGTGGAAAAGCCCAGCGTCCGGTCGCAGATCCGCTTGGCCTCATCCTGGGTCAGCATCTTCATTGTGGTGGTCTCCTAGCCGATCTTGCGGGCGGTGTTGATGACATTGACGCCATTGAAGCGCGTGGTGGGCGAGCCGTGCGACACCGCGCTCACCTGGCTGGGCTGGCCCTTCCCGTCGAAGAAGGAACCGCCCATGCGCCAGTCGCGTTCATCGCAGATGGCGGCGCAGGCATTCCAGAATTCCTGGGTGTTGGACTGGTAGGCCACGTCTTCCAGCATGCCGGTGATCTTGCCGTTTTTGATCTCGTAGTACAGCTGCCCGCCGAACTGGAAGTTGTAGCGCTGCTGGTCGATCGAATACGAGCCGCGGCCGAGGATGTAGATGCCCTTCTTGACGTCCTTGATCATCTCGTCCGGCGTCAGCTTCGCCTTGCCGGCGGCGAGCGACACGTTGGGCATGCGCTGGAACTGGATGCTGTTCCACGAATCCGCATACGAGCAGCCGTGCGATTCCTTCTCGCCGATGATGTGGGCCTGGTCGCGCGTGGCCTGGTAATTCACCAGCACGCCGTCCTTGATGATGTCCCAGCGCTTGCACTTGACGCCTTCGTCGTCGTACGCGACGGCACCGAGCGAGCCCGGAGTCGTTTTGTCGCCGAAGAAGTTCACGCGCTCATTCCCGAACTTGAATGTCTTCGACTGCCATTTATCGAGGGTCGCGAAGCTGGTGCCCGCGTAGTTGGCTTCGTAGCCGAGCACGCGGTCCAGCTCCGTGGAGTGGCCGACCGATTCGTGGATGGTTAGGAACAGGTGGTCCGGCGATAGTACGAGGTCGTACTTTCCTGGCTCGACGGATTTGGCGGTGAGCTTTTCGCGCGCCTGCTTGCCCGCGAGGCGCGCTTCGCCGACGAGGTCATACGCGTCCTTGTACAGGTGCGTGACGCCGCCTGCCGCCACGATGTGCTGGCCCGGCTTCGGTTCCAGGTATTCGTAGCCCATGCCGACCGGCGCACCGAGGCCATCGCGCTTGCGGAACTTGCCGCTGGCCTTGTCGACCGCAGTGGCGGACAACGGCGCCCACAGGCGATGCACATCCTGGTCGATGTAGGAACCGTCGGTGGAAGCAAAGTACTTCTGCTGGTTCACCTGGAACAGCGTGGACGTCATGAAGCTCGCCCCGGCGTCCAGCCCCGCCTTGTTGGCAGCGATCAGCAGCTCGGCCTTCTCCTTGATCGGCACAAGGCGCCAGTCCTTGCGCATCGGCGTGGCCCACGACACCTGCCCGACGCCCTTGACCGGCGCCAGCTGCACCGGCTCCGACTGCAGCGAGGCATTGGCCTTCGCGATAGCCACCGCCTGGCGCGCGGCATTGGCCACGGCGTCCGGCGTCATCTCGTTGGTGGCCGCAAAACCATAAGCGCCGCCCGCGATCACGCGCACGCCGACACCGGTGGATTCGGTGTTGACGACATTTTCCACGTTGAGATCGCGCGTGATCACGTACTGATTCAGGTAACGCCCGATGCGCACGTCGCAGTACGAGGCCCCGGCCTTGGTGGCAGCGTTGAGCGCCACATCGGCCAGCGCCTTCTTGGCCGCTGCCGCCATGGGGTTGAGCAGCTCCTCGGCCGCGATGGCATTGCCGAAGATGGGGACCAGCATGGAGCCGGCCAGCCCGCCCCCGACCTGCAGGAAACGGCGGCGCTCCATTACACCGCGTCCGACAGCGACGTGAAGTTAAAGTCGCGCACCTTCATCGGCGGAATCAGCATCGAATACGGCGCCTCGTCGCCACCGATGACGACCGGCTTGCCGATCTCCTCGATGTTGTTCAGCATGGTCACCGGGCTCTCGTTGAAGCGGAAGTTCTTGATCGGGTGCTTGATCTTGCCGTTCTCGATGTAGAAGGTGCCGTCGCGCGTGAGGCCCGTGAGCAGCACGGACTGCGGATCCACCATGCGGATGTACCAGGTGCGCGTAACCAGCACGCCCTTCTTGGTGTTGGCGATGAGGTCCGCGGTCGACTTGTCGGTACCGGCCATGATGATGTTGCCCGCCGAGCCGACCGGGCGCACGCCCTGCTTCTTGGCCCAGAACAGCGAGTAGTCCAGTGCATTGACGCGGCCGTCCTTGATCAGGTGCTGCTTCTCGCGCGCCAGCATGGTGCTGCCATCCCAAGGCAGCACGGCCACGCGCGGATCCCACGGGTCGGCCCAGATGTTGACCTGCTGGTCGAACAGCTTGTCGCCCAGACGGTTGCCGCCGCCCTTCTTTGACAGGAAGCTGCGGCCTTCGTCGGCTTGGCGCGCATCGAAGCCGGACAGCATGAAGCCGATGAGGTCCGAGGTCGCCGCCGGTTCCAGGATCACGGTGTAGCGGCCCGGCTCGAGCGCCTTGGCGTTCACGGAGTTAAGCGCCTTTTCGATGGCCACCTGCGCCGCTTCGCGCGGGTCGAAGGTCGCCGCATCGAGCGCCGAGCGCTTGACCCAGCCGGAGCCGCGGCCATCTTCGGTGCGGACGGTGCAGGTGAAGTCCAGGCCCGTCTCGGTCTGGTGGCCGAACACGCCGTGCGAGTTGGCGATGGTGCTGAAGGAGGTGCTGTCGGTGAAGAATCCCGCGCACACCAGCTTGTTCTTGCGGCTTTCTTCAATCGCGTACGCTGCGGCCTGCGCGCGGTAGGCCGGATCGATGGCGGCGGTGCGGTCCGCGAAGGTCGGCGTGGCCTTGAAGTCCTGCTTGTCCACCGGCGGCATGTACTCGGGATTCTCCGGCGCCAGCCTGGCCAGCTCCTCCGCGCGGCGCACGACGCGTTCCAGCGCCTTGTCGTCGAATTCGTTGATGGTGGCGGTGCCCTGCTTCTTGCCATAGCCGACCGTCACGGCCAGCTGCATGTTGTCGACCAGGCCTGCGGTCGACACGTTGTTGCGGGCGAAGCGGATGTTGCCGGTGCGGCCGCCGCTGATCGACACCTCGCACTGGTCGGCCTTGGTCAGCGACAGCACGCGGTCGCAAATGCGCTTGGATTCTTCCTGCGTCAGAAATTTCATTATGCGTATCCCCTGCGATGTCCTGGTCAGCCGATCTTGCGGGCGGTGTTGATCACGTTGACGCCATTGAAGCGCGCCGTCGAGGAACCGTGCGACACGGTCGAGATCTGGCCTGGCTGGCCCTTCCCGTCGAAGAAGGAGCCGCCCATGCGCCAGTCGCGGTCATCGCAGACGGCGCTGCACGCATTCCAGAAGTCCTGGGTGTTGGACTGGTAGGCCACGTCTTCCAGCATGCCGGTGATCTTGCCGTTCTTGATTTCGTAGAACAGCTGGCCGCCGAACTGGAAGTTGTAGCGCTGCTGGTCGATCGAGAACGAGCCGTCGCCGACGATGTAGATGCCGTTCTTGACGTCCTTGACCAGTTCTTCCGGCGTGAGCTTCTTCTTGCCCGCCTTGAGCGAGATGTTGGGCATGCGCTGGAACTGGATGCTGCTCCAGGAATCGGCGTATGAGCAGCCGTGCGATTCCTTTTCGCCGATGATGTGGGCCTGGTCGCGCGTGGCCTGGTAGTTCACCAGTACGCCGTCCTTGATGATGTCCCAGGTCTTGCACTTGACGCCTTCGTCGTCGTAGCCGACCGCGCCGAGCGAACCCGGGATGGTCTTGTCGGCCTCGATGTTGACCAGCGGGGAGCCGTACTTGAACTTCTTCGACTGCCACTTATCGAGCGTGGCGAAGCTGGTGCCGGCGTAGTTGGCTTCGTAGCCGAGCACGCGGTCCAGCTCCGTCGGGTGGCCGACCGATTCGTGGATAGTGAGCCACAGGTGTTCCGGCGAGAGCACCAGGTCGTACTTGCCCGGCTGGACCGACTTGGCGGTCAGCTTTTCCTTGGCCTGCTTGCCCGCGGCGCGCGCGTCTTCCACCAAGTCGTAGGAGCCCTTGTACAGGGTCGTGACGCCGCCGATGGCCTTGATCTTGTCCTGCGGACGCGCGTCGAGATATTCGTAGCCCATGCCCACCGGGGACGAGAGGCCGGAGCGCGAGCGGAATTTGCCGGTGGCCTTGTCGACCGCGGTGGCGGAGAGCGGCGCCCACAGGCGGTGGATGTCCTGGTCGATGTACGAACCATCGGTGGACGCAAAGTACTTTTGCTGGTTGACCTGGAAGAGCATGGACTGCATGAAGTTCGCGCCACCGTCCATGCCCGCCTTGTTGCCCGCGATGAGCAGCTCGGCCTTTTCCTTGATCGGCACCGCGCGCCAGTCCTTCTTGAACGGCGTGCGCCATGCGACTTCGCCCACACCCTTCACGGGCGCCAGCTGCACCGGCTCCGATTGCAGGCGCGCGTTGGCCTTGGCGATGGCCACGGCCTGGCGTGCGGCCGCTGCGACGGCGTCCGGGGTCATCTCATTGGTGGCGGCAAAACCGTAGGCGCCGTTGCACACCACGCGCACGCCGATGCCGGCGGACTCCGTATTGACCACGTTCTCCACGTTCAGGTCACGGGTGGTGATGTACTGGTTCAGATAGCGGCCAATGCGCACATCGCAGTAGCTGGCGCCGGCCTGGGTGGCCGCAGTGAGCGCGGTATCGGCGAGCGTCTTGCGGAATTTGGTGTCGACAGGCTTCAGCAGGTCCTCCGCTTCGACCGCGTGGCCAAAGACGGGAACCAGCATCGTCCCCAAGGCCAAACCACTGATGTTGAGAAAAGTACGGCGTTCCATAGGATCTCCTGGGGGCGTGCGCGTGGGGCGCTTTTTTATATGGACGGGGTAACGAACCGGCGACCATCATACGCAAAGAGTGGCAGGTTTGGAACGAAGTCTTGATATGCATATGTGGCAGCGGATCGACACCGGACCGACAGCGGATTTCGACGGGCCAGCCGCAAAAACCGGTCGGTTGAGCGCACGCATGCTTGACCGGGAGCGGGCTTCGTTTCATCATCCGCTGGCCTCAATAACGACAACGGAGAACTCCATGAAACACCTGATCGCGGCCGCCCTGCTGGCCGTGGGCCTGACCGGGACCGTCCACGCGGCCGAAGACGCGGCACTGAAGGCCGCCATCGCAGGCAGCCACCGCTCCGCCGCCAACGTGGCGCGCGACCAGTACCGCCACCCGTACGAGACCCTGACCTTCTTCGGCATCAAGCCGACCATGACGGTGGTGGAGCTGGTGCCGGAAGGCGGCTGGTACACCGAGATCCTGGCGCCCTACCTGCGCGAGCACGGCAAGCTGATTGGCTCGGGCCAGCCGTTCACCAACCGGTACGGCATGATCTTCCAGAAGAAGCTCGCGTCCAACCCGGCGGTCTACGACAAGGTGCAGGCCACGGTGTTCGACCCGCCGGCCACCTACAACATCGCACCGCCCAACAGCGTGGACATGGTGCTCACCTTCCGCAACATGCATAACTGGGTGGAGCTGGGTGACGCCAACCTGCAGGCGGCCCTGAAGCACATTCACTCGGTGCTGAAACCAGGCGGCGTGTTCGGGCTGACGGACCATCGCCGCCCCGCTGCCATGCCGCAAGATGCGAAGGCCGAAAGCGGCTACCTGCACGAGGCCTGGGTGATCAAGCAGGTGGAAGCGGCGGGCTTCAAGCTGGTGGCCAAGTCCGAGATCAATGCGAATCCGAAGGACACCGCGAACCATCCGCGCGGCGTATGGACGCTGCCGCCGTCTCTCGCGATGGGCGCGCAGGACCGCGAGAAGTACCAGGCGATCGGCGAGAGCGACCGCATGACGCTGAAGTTCGTGAAGCAGTGAGCCTGGCCGCCGGGCCGGTTGGCTTGCCAAACCTCCTTCTTTAACGCTGGCTTAACGGCCCATCGCATTGCCACCACCGTGACATTGCGATGATTTTCCCGCTACGGCGGCGGTGTATAGTTGCCGGCGTTGCCAATTATTCGGACGCCATGAACATCCCACGCACCGCTGCCGTATTTATTCTCGCCTTCTCCGCGCTGTCTGTCCTCCCCGCGCAGGCCGCGGCCACGGACCCGCAAACGGCCGGCGCGCCCGCCCTGCCCGCGCTCGAAAACTCCGTCGTCAAGATCTTCGCCACGCTGCGCCGTCCGGACATGTACCGGCCATGGGGCAAGGCCCAGCCGCTGGACGTGAGCGGCAGCGGTGTCGTCATCGAGGGCAACCGCATCCTCACCAACGCGCACGTGGTGGGCTATGCGAGCCAGGTGCAGGTGCAGCCCAACCAGTCCGGCGAAAAACTGTCCGCCACCGTGGAGGCGATCGCCCCGGGCATCGACCTGGCGATCCTGAAGCTGGAAGACGAAAGCTTCTTCAAGACCCATAAGCCCGCGCCGCGCTCCAGCGCTTTGCCGGAGGTGCGCGATGCGGTGTTCGCGTACGGCTACCCGACTGGCGGCACGTCGCTGTCGATCACCAAGGGCATCGTCTCGCGCATCGAGTTCGTGCCCTACTCGCATGCGACGGCGGGCCTGCGCGTGCAGATCGACGCGGCCATCAACCACGGCAACTCGGGCGGGCCGGTGGTCTCCAACGACAAGATGATCGGCCTCGCGTTCTCGGGGGCGGCCAACACCCAGAACATCGGCTACATCATTCCCAACGAGGAGATCGAGCTGTTCCTGCACGATATCCGCGATGGGCACTACGACGGGAAGGTGTACTTCCTGGAGGACGTGCAGACCATGGAGAACCCGGCGCTGCGCGATTACCTCAAGCTGGACAAGGGTGTCGAGGGCGCGGTGGTGAACCATCCGTACTCGGACGATCCTTCGTATCCGATCAAGGAATGGGACGTCATCACCCGCATCGGTGACGCGCCGGTGGACAGCGAAGGCATGGTCCGCGTGAATCCGAACCTGCGGGTGCGTTTTACCTACAAGGTGCAGCAGCTGGCCAGGGATGGCAAGGTGCCGCTGACGATCATCCGCAATGGGAAGGCGATGACGGTGAATGCGCCGGTGTACGCCAAGCGTCCGCGCCTGCTGGACAGCCTGAATGGCTCGTATCCGTCCTACTTCGTGTATGGTCCGGTCGTGTTCACGCGCGGGACCACCGAGTTCCTGGGCGGGATCGCCGGGAACGCGGTCGCGCTGATCAACAACGCCGCCACCGGCAACCCGATGCTGCTGCACATGGGGGACAAGCCGACGGCGGAGCAGGAGGAGCTGGTCGTCATCGCGGCGCCGTTCTTCACCCACAAGAGCATCACGGGCTACAGCAACCGTCAGGGCGCGGTGCTCAAGTCGGTCAATGGGGTGCCGGTGAAGAGCCTCAAGCACCTGGTGGCGTTGCTGCGCGACTCCAAGGACGACCTGTTGCAGCTGCGCTTCCATTCGCGGCCGGACGAGACAATTGTCCTCAAGCGCAAGGACGTGGTGGCCGCCACCGACACCATCCTCGCCGACAACGGCATCCGCTTCCAGGGCTCGCCGGACATGATGGAAGTTTGGGAAGGCAAGGCGAAATGACGTTGGCTGCGGCCACTACCAGGACAAGGAGCGGATGATGGAAGCGAAAGGCCAC
Source organism: Zemynaea arenosa (assembly GCF_004614185.1). GTDB lineage: Bacteria > Pseudomonadota > Gammaproteobacteria > Burkholderiales > Burkholderiaceae_D > Telluria > Telluria arenosa. The sequence continues at coordinate 37,060 of NZ_SPVF01000248.1, forward strand.
TTCGAAATCAAGATGGCGCCGGAGGCGATCAGCGCCACGGCAGCGGACAGCGGCATCGGCCGCATGTCGCTCGACAAGCAGTACCACGGCGACATCGAAGGCCATAGCACCGGTGAGATGCTCGGCTATCGCAACATGGCGCTCGGCGCCGGCGGCTATGTCGCGATGGAGACTGTGCACGGCACGCTGGGTGGCCGCGCGGGCAGCTTCACGCTGCAGCACAGCTCCACGATGGATGCCGGCGTTGGCACCCAGTCCATCCAGGTCGTCCCCGGCTCCGGCAGCGGCGCCCTGGCCGGCCTGACCGGCCAGCTCCTGATCATCCAGGCCGACGGCCGCCATACCTACGAGTTCACCTACACCCTCCCGAATGCCTGAGCCCGGTGGATAACTTCCCCCACCGGGGTCAGGCGTGGCCTTCATAGACAAGCCCTGGCACCCGCCCGAATTTCGCCCATCAATTCAAGGGCTTGCGCGGTGATGTTCTGATAACTTTCCGAAACGCCGAGGCCTGACCCCTGTGGAGAAGTTTGTGTCGCGGGGGCGGCGCGGCGTGACATGCCGGCCGCCTGGGATTACTTGGCCGCGGCCTTCTTGACCGGGGTGAAGGTGAGGTCCTGGAAGTCGTAGCTGAAGTCCGTCTCGGCCGAAATCGGGGCCATCTTCATGCGCTCAATGGTGCCGTCCGGGTTCAGCGAGAAGGTCACGTAGGCGTCGGCGTTGAAGTTGCGCTCCTTCCAGCGCACGATGAAAGTGTCGTACTGGAAGTGCTCCAGCTCCCCCACCAGGTCCGGCGTGCGCGAGAACGTCATCACGTTCTTGCTGCCCATCTGCTTGATGGTGACCGTGCCGTACCACGGGTCCTCATAGTCGCCGTAATAGGAGGCCATCGGCAGTGCCGGCGCCGACTTGGCGGCGCGCGTGGCGCCTTCCTTCTTCAGTTTCGCCAGCTCCTTCTCGTGCGCTTCCTTCTCGACGTCCGCCATCAGCTTGATCCAGTCGGTCGGGGCGACGTTGAGGTACTGGTCGAGAATGCGGTACGACAGCGCCGTCATCGAGGAGCTGTTCTCGGCATTGGTGAAGATCGCGATGCCCAGCTTCTCTTCCGGCACCAGCACGATGCGCGAGTAGAAGCCCTGCAGCGCGCCGCCGTGCATGGCCAGCTTGCGACCCTGGTAGTCGCGCAGCTGGAAGCCCAGGCCATAAGCCGAGAAGTTGGCGCGCGTCTTGGCCAGCGCGGGCTTGGGCTCTGAAATGCGGATCGGGGTCTGCTCGGCCCACATTTCGCGGCTCTGCTTTTCGCTGAACAGGCGCTGGTCCGAATCGGGCAGCTTGCCTTGCGCGAGCAGGAGGTTCATCCACTTGGCGATGTCCTCGGCGCTGGTGTTGATGCCGACCGCGCCGACCGCGTTCGATACCGGCATCTGCTTCACCAGCGTGATCTTCTCGCCGACCTTGGAGTGCGCGCCCGCCACATTGGCAATGCCCGCGTTTTCGGCCAGGCTGGTGGTGGTGTGATTCATACCCAGCGGCTTGAGGATCTGCGCGCGCACCGCGTCGCCCCAGGTGCTGCCGTACTTCTGCGCGATGATCTTGCCGGCCACGATGTAGAGCAGGTTGTCGTAGGCGTAGGCGCTGCGGAAGCTGGTGGCGGGCTTGATGAAGCGGAGCCGGTGGATGATCTCGTCCGAGGTGAAGGTAGTCGTGGGCCACCACATCAGGTCACCGGCGCCGAGACCCAGGCCGCTGCGGTGGACCAGCAGGTCGCGCACCGTCATCTCGTGAGTCACGTAAGCGTCATACATCTGGAAGTCCGGCAGGTGCTTGGTCACGGGGTCGTCCCAGGCCAGCTTGCCCTCGTCCACCAAATGCGCCAGCATGGCCGCGGTGAAGGCCTTGGAGTTGGACGCGATCTCGAACAGCGTCTGGCCGTCCACCGGCGCCGGGTCGCCCAGCTTGCGCACGCCAAAGCCGCGCGCGGCGATCACCTTGCCGTCCTTGACGATGGCGATCGCCATGCCGGGCACGTCGAAGGTGCGCATGGCGCGCAGGGTGTCGGCTTCCAGGTCGTAGGCCGGGACGGCGGCTGCGGCAGCGGGTGCCGCTGCGGTGTCGCGCGCGTGCAGCGGTGCGGCGGTGCCAAAGGCCAGCAGCAGCGCTGCGGCGAGAGTCAGAACGGGGGTCTTGATTCGGGTCTGCATGTCGGTGTCGGTCCTTGTTTACTTCTTGGCCATCTGCTTGTCGACGCTCTTCTGCGTCTCGGGGTGGTAATGCGGGCGGGCTTTCTCGTACACGGCGCGGGCCCAGGCGGCGTGCTGCGGGTTCTTGAGCAGCGCGGCATACAGCGGCACCACGAACTTCTGGCGGCCGACGCGCATCAGGAAGGATTCCAGCGGCGGGCGCACGGCGTCGTAGCCGGCGTGGATGGCGGCGCGGTAGAAGCGAAAGGCCACTTCGTCGTTGCGCGTCTTGCCCAGGCCGAAGGCGGCATCCAGCTCCTGGAGCTGCGCGCGGGTCACCTTCTCGTCGACGTCGTTCAGGAATTTCATCCACTCGGCGGCGGACCACTTGGCCGTGTCGAGCTTCGCGGTGCTCACGCTGCCCTTGAGCCAGGCCTCGCGGGTGGCGTCCAGCGCGGCGAGACGCGGGGACACGGCGCGCTGCGCGCTGGCCGGGATACCGGGGCCATACAGCCACTGGTTCAGTTCCGCCTCGGTGAGCAGGTTCGGGTGCTGTGCCAGGAGGTTCTTGCGCAGGTAGTCGACAAACTGCTCGGTGGTCACGCTCTGGAACGCGTGCTGGTCGAACCAGCCGCGCAGGAACGGGTCGAACACGGCGCGGCCGGCGCGCTGCTCCAGCGTGCGCAGGAACCACGCTCCTTTCGGGTAGGCCAGGCCGTCGTCGGTGTAGCTGGCGTTGGAGGTGTCCGGGTCGCGCGTGATCAGGGCCTGTTTGGCGGCCGGGATGTCGGCCAGCGACGCCAGTGCTTCTTCCTGCTCCAGCTGCAGGTTCATGGTCGCGAAATCTTCTCCGTACAGCACCTCGATGATGCGGGTGGTGACGTAGGTAGTGAAGCCCTCGTTGAGCCACCAGTGCTTCCACGAGGCGTTGGTCACCAGGTTGCCGGACCAGCTGTGCGCCAGCTCGTGCGCGATCAGGTCCACCAGGCTGCGGTCGCCCGCGATCATGGTCGGCGTGGCGAAGGTCATGCGCGGGTTTTCCATGCCGCCGATCGGGAATGACGGCGGCGCGATCATCACGTCATACCTGCCCCACCGGTATGGGCCGTACAGGGATTCGGCCGCGGCCACCATCTTCTCGGTGTCCGCCAGTTCGTAGGCGGCGTCCTTGATGCGCAGCGGTTCGGCGTAGACGGCGGTGCGGCTGCCCAGCGTGGCCACATCCAGTTCGCCGATGCCGATGGCCAGCATGTACGAGGCCACGGGCTGCGGCATGCGGAAGTCCCAGCCCTTGGCGCCGGTGGCCTTGGGGTCGTTCTCGGCGCTCATCACCACGCGCAGGCCCGGCGGCGCGTCGATGTGCGCGGAGTATGTGAAGCGAACGGCGGGCGTGTCCTGCAGCGGCACCCAGGAGCGGGCGTCGATGGTCTCGGACTGGCTGAACATGAAGGGGCGCTTGCCGGACATGGTCTGCGCGGGCGTGAGCCATTGCAGAGCGGCGGCGGTGGGTGCGGTACTGTAGTGGATGCGGACCTTGCGCGGCTGCTTGGGCAAGGCTATGTGCAGGGCGCTGCCCTTCTCCTTGTCGGCGGCATCGAGCTTGTACTCGGCGGTGTGCCATGCGCCCTTGCCGTCGAGCGCTTCGATCTTCGTGATCGCCAGGTCGCGCGTGTCGAGATCGAGCACGGTGGCCTTCGGGTCCAGCCACTGGAGCGCCAGTTCGGCATAGCCGTCCAGCGTCTTGCGGTCGAAGTCCGCCTTCAGCTTGAGCTGGATGTCGGTCTGCCGGACCTGGTCGTAATGCGAGTAGGAGAGCGGGTCGAGCGCGTGGGCCTGGCCGGCCACCACGAACAGCGCGCATGCTGCGATGCGCAAGGGGATGGGCGTTTTCATGACCCGGCAGGATAGCACCATGCCACGCACGCACGCCAGCAAAACCGGCGTCTTGACAGCCGCCCGGCTGGTATCATCGCGCCTCTTCATCAGGATCTGACATGGAAGCGTTCCTCATCTCCACCGGCATCGTCGCGCTGGCCGAAATCGGCGACAAGACCCAGCTGCTCGCCTTCCTGCTCGCGGCGCGCTTTCGCCGTCCGCTGCCGATCGTGCTCGGGATTTTCGTTGCCACCATCGTCAATCACGCCTTTGCGGCAGCGGTGGGCGCGTGGGTCTCGGCCACGCTCGGGCCGCAGGTGCTGCGCTGGGTGCTGGGCCTGGGCTTCATCGCCATGGCCGCGTGGATGCTGGTGCCGGATGAAGTGGACGAGGACGACGCCAAGCTGGCGCGCTACGGCGTGTTCATGACTACCCTGATCGCCTTCTTCCTGGCCGAGATGGGTGACAAGACACAGGTCGCCACCGTGGCGCTGGCGGCGCGCTTCGGCTCCATGGCGCCAGTGGTGGCCGGAACCACGCTGGGGATGATGCTGGCGAATGTGCCGGCGGTCTACTTCGGCGGCCGCATCGCCAACAAAGTGCCCCTCAAGCTGGTGCACGGGATCGCGGCGGCGATTTTCGCGGTGCTGGGCGTCCTGACGCTGCTTGGCGCGGGGGCATCCTACGGGTTCTGAGCCGGCTTCTGGGTCACCCACACGGGGGCCGTCCACAGCATGCTGCCGTCGTCCTGCGTGACCTTCGCGTAGTAAAAATGCTCGCCCACGGCGGGCGCGATGGTTGCCGACATCTCTGCCGATAACTGCGCCACCTTGCCGTTGCGGGCAGGGACGCCTTCCATGATCGCCACCGTGGCGACGCGCTTGTCGCTGCTGCTGGCGTGGCGCACCTCCAGCCGCAGCGGACCGCTGCTGGCGAACCGTTCCCCCATCAGGTGGCCGTTCGCGGTCAGGACCAGCTGCGCTGTCTTGTCCATGGTCGCGAACACGCGGCGGGCGCGGATGGCTTCCAGCAGGTTGTCCGTGGTCAGGCGCCGCCCGCGCGGGATCAGCACCGCGGTGCGGTTGGCGTACGACGCGCCCCAGTTGGCGCAGTGGTTGTCCTGGCTCGATGAAAAGGCGATGTGGTAACCCGCTTCCAGCGCGCGGTTGCATGCGTCCTCGTAGCCATGCCGACTGGTTTCGTCTTCATTCACCTTGCGCGAGTAGGCCGAGGTGTTAAGGACTTCGCACAGGGCGATGGTGTCGTCGCCATCCGGCGTGTACGCGAGCGGTACGCCGTTGACCTGGAACTGGCCGGTGAACGCGGGGTGGTTGAACTGGCCGATCCAGCCGCGCTGGCGCATCAGCGTATAGAGGGCGGCGTAGTCGCCACGGGCGGTGTACAGGTCGGCCAGCAGCGCGCCGTCCGCGTTGCGCTCCCAGCCCAGCAGCTCGGGGGCATTCAGGATGTTCAGGTGGCCGCCATTGCCGATCACGCCCCACTCCATGCCGTACAGGGCAACGAAATCCGAGTGGGTTGTGTTGAAGTCGTTGGCGGCGGTGAGGCCGGAGCGGTACAGCATGCGCGACCACCCGGGGTCGGCGCCGGCGTTGGTGCCGTCGGAGCCGTCGTACATGTGGTTATGCTCGGACGTCATCAGGAAGTCGAGGCCGTGGGCGCGGGCATAGGTGTAGGCGTCGCCGGGGCCGTACAGGCCTGTCTGCGGGTCTTGGGCGCCAGTGCAGGTGGTGACTTCGGCGCCGCCGTCACTGTGGTTGGTCTGGCTGTGCAGGTTACCGTAGTAGACGGTGTAGGGGAGGTCGAAGGCTTGCTTGCGGCGCGCGGCGGCGGCAGCTGCGGCCAGCGGCGCCGGGTGCGCTGCGGGTGGGGCGCCGGTCAGGATGTCCCAAGATTGGTCGTCGCTGGTGCCGTCGGGCAGAGCGGCGTGCAGGTGGACGGTGTAGGTGCCGCGGGCTGGCTCGCCGCCGGGCAGCGTACCGTCCCATTCCACTTTGGTTTCGACGGGCTGGGTGGCCATGGCGGTGGTGCCTTGCCAGCGGCGCAGCACGGAGCCGGGGATGCTGGCGCCGGAGCGGGTCAGCTCCAGCGTCCAGCTGACTTGGGTGGCAGCGGGCAGGCCAGGGTAGCCGAAGCGCAGCGTGAACGTGCGCCGCTCGCCCGCCTCGCCGCGGTAGGGCGCGTACAGGGTCGCCTCGAACTCGCGGTGATCAGCGACGCCTGCCGCTGCGGGCAAAGGGAGCAGCGGTGCGGGCAACAACGTAGACACAGCGAGCAGCAGGCAAGGCAAGCGTCGGGACATGCGGCCTCCATCGTATGGACGCCCAAGAAGACGCGTGCTGCAGCGCGATCGGGCGCCCCAGCACGCGGACCGCGGACCGCGGACTGCCGACTGCGGGCTGCGGGCTGCGGGCTGCGGGCTGCGCGGGGAGCACGGTGTTTCGTGGGCGTGCGGCTGTCAATGTCCCGCCGCGGAGCGCGGCGGCGTTTGCGCTGCGTCAGGAGGCGTCGCCGAGGGTGACGCGGATCTCGTGCTCGCGATGATCGTCTGCCAGCACGATGCCGTCGCGGGCCTGCGGCTGGCCATCCAGCGCCAGCGACCACTCGGCGCCGCGCTCCACGCTGATAGCATACGTGGCGCTCCGCCAGCGCAGGCGCAAGCGGAAGCCTGGCCATTCCGGCGGCAGCAGCGGAGCCAGCGTCAGCCGGTCCGCCTCCACGTGCAGGCCAAGCAGCGACTCCACCAGCAAGCGGTACATCCACCCCGCCGACCCGGTGTACCACGTCCACCCGCCCCGCCCCTCGTGCCCGCGGGCCGAATACACATCCGCCGCCATCACATACGGCTCCACCCGATACCTCTCCACACCTTCCGCATCGCGCGCGTGGTTGACGGGATTGATCATCCGGCACAGCTCCCACGCACGCGGACCGTCGCCGAGCCGCGCGAACGCCATCGCCGCCCATACCGCCGCATGGGTGTACTGGCCGCCGTTCTCGCGCACGCCCGGCACATAGCCGCGGATGTATCCCGGATCGGTGCGACCCGCATCGAACGGCGGATCCAGCAGCTGCACCAGTTCCAGCTCCCGCCGCACCAGCAGCTGATCGACCTGCCGCATCGCCTTGCGCGCCCGTTGCGGATCGCCCGCCGCCGACAGCACCGCCCAGCTCTGCGAGATCGAATCGATCCGGCATTCGTCCGCCGCCGCCGTGCCGAGTGGCGTGCCGTCGTCGAAGTAGGCGCGCCGGTACCACTCGCCGTCCCACGCGTGCCGCTCCAGATTGAGCGCCAGCTCCTGCGCCTGCTCGCGGCAGGTGGCCGCGAACTCCTGGTCCCCCTGCAGCCGCGCCACGCCTTCAAACTTGCGCAGCACATCGCACAGGAACCACCCGAGCCACACGCTCTCGCCCTTCCCCTCGGCGCCAACACGGTCCATACCGTCGTTCCAGTCCCCGGAGCCCATCAGCGGCAACCCGTGCTCCCCAAACCGCAAACCGTGCCGGAGCGCGCGTACGCAGTGCTCATACAGGCTGGCATGCTGCTGCGCCGGCTGCGGCAAGTCGTAGTAGGACTCTTCGTGTTCCTTGAGCGGCCGCCCTTCGATGAAACCCGCCGCCTCATCCAGCACGGCGCGGTCGCCGGTCGCGCTCACATAGGCATGCACGGCGAACGGCAGCCACAGATAATCGTCCGAGCACATAGTCCGCACGCCGCGTCCGGATGGCGGATGCCACCAGTGCTGCACATCCCCTTCCGGGAACTGGCGGCTGGCTGCCAGCAAAATCTGTTCGCGCAGCAGCTGTGGATCGGCATGGACCAGCGCCACGGCGTCCTGCAGCTGGTCGCGGAACCCGAACGCGCCGCCCGACTGGTAGTAGCCGCTGCGCCCCCACAGCCGGCTCGCGATCACCTGATACGGCAGCCAGCCATTGGCCAGCACGTTCAGCTCGGGGTCGGGCGTCTCGACCTGCACGCCGCCCAGCAAGCCCTCCCAGCGTTCCTTCACCTTGGCCAGCGCCTGGTACGCGGCCACCGCGCCCGTGCGGGTGGCGATCATCTGCGCCAGCTCCTCGGTGCGGCGCCCACTCACGCCCAGCGCGAACACCACTTCCTGCGTCTCGCCCGGCGGCAGTTCGAGCGGCACCATGATGGCCGCGCACGGGTCGTAGCCGGCCCCGGTGCGGCTGGACAGGCGTGCGCGCAGCATCGCCGCGGGACTGCGCAGGCTGCGCTGGCGGCCCAGGAACTCTTCCCGGTCGGCCGTGACCGTGAAGCTGCGCGCATCGGCGTGGAAGAACGCCATCCGCCCCGCGAATTCCGTGTTGTAGCCATTGCGGGCAAACAGCGCACCGCTGGCCGGGTCGATTTCGGTGACCACATGCGGCGCGCTGCGGTCGCGGTGTTCGCCCAGCACCCATTCGACATAGCCGGTGAGCGCGACCCGGCGCTTCATGCTACTGTCATTGCGCACCTTGAGGATGCTGTACTTGATGCCTGCATCGGCTGCCACGAACACGGTCAGCTCGGTGTGCAGCCCGTCTTCCACGTGTTCAAAGACGCTGTAGCCCAACCCGTGCCGGGTCAGGTAGTCCCCCTGTCCGGCCGCGGGCAGAGGCGCCGGCGACCAGAAATGTCCCGTATGTTCGTCGCGTACATAGAAGGCTTCGCCGGACGTGTCCGAGACCGGGTCGTTGTCCCAGGGCGTCAGGCGGAACTCGTGAGCGTTCTCCGCCCAGGTGCAAGCCTGCCCGCTTTCGGAGACCACGCTGCCGAACCAGGGATTGGCCAGCACATTGCACCAGGGCGCCGGGGTGGGGGCGCCGGCGCGCGTGCGGATCACGTACTCGCGCCCATCGGCACTGAAGCCGCCGGTGCCATTGGCGAGCATCAGCTCCGGCAGCTCGAGCTGCACCGGCTCGTGCACCAGCGCCGCGCGGGCGTCGGCGGCCAGCACCGGCACTCGCAAGGGACGCGGAACGGCGCGGCGCAACTGGTCGTCCAGCGCGCCGCGGTCGCCATCCAGCACGACGCGGGCCACGGCAGCGATCAGCACCTGGTCCTCCGGCGGCACCTGGTCCTGCAGGCGGACGAAGATCCCGCCGGGCCGGTCCAGGGCCTGCGCCTCGCCCGCGGACGTCACCAGCCCCATCAGCTGGTCGCGCAGGCCCTGGCGGTAGCCTTCGCGGTCATGGCACCAGATCACCAGGTCCACGGCCAGCCCCTTCAGGCGCCAGTATTCGTGCGCCTGCACCATCTGCCGCGCCAGCTCCATGTGGGCCGGATCGCGCAGGCGCAGGAGCACGATCGGGAGGTCGCCCGAGATCGAGTAGGCCCACAGGCCGGACTGGCCGCGCTGGTTGCGTGCGATGGTGGCGGGATCGGCGCGCAGGCGCGGCACGTTGAACACCACCGCGGCGGCCAGCCCGGCGTAGCGGCGCGCATCGGCGGTGCTGGCGTTAAGCTGGCGCAGCACCACCTGGCCGTGGGTCCAGGCCAGGTCGAACACCCGGTCGGCCGCCTGGCGGTCCTGATAGCGGCGCGCCAGGTCCTGCGCCGCGGCCCGGTCCGGCGCCACCCCGGTGACGAAGTCCAGCACCGCCGTCTCGTCCGGCTCGAGGACGATCCGGACGCGGATCGCCAG
>NZ_SPVF01000225.1 GCF_004614185.1 Zemynaea arenosa
GGGCAGGGGCCGGGGCGGGCGCGCCGCCGCCGAGGGCCTGCGTCATCACCTGGCCGAAGCCCGCGCCTGCGGCAAGGCCCGCGCCAAGTCCAGCGAGGCCGCCTTCGTTCTGCGCGGCCAGCGGGATGCTGCTCGCGACCTGGAACTTGGTGTAGCCCGCCATCTTGTCCGCAGACAGGCCGCCCTTCATGCCCGCCGAGATGCGCTCGTCCAGCGCGGCCTGCAGTTCTTCCGGCAGGCTGACCGACTGCACGTTGAATTCATCGAGCCCGATGCCGTAGCGGCCGAAGTTGGCGGCCAGGTCGCCTTTGACCTGCTGCGCCATCAGCGCCTGGTTGGCTGCCATGTCGAGGAACGGAATCTGCGAGGCGCCCAGCGAATTGGCCATGGTCGCCATCAGGATGCCGCGCAGCTGGTCCTCGACCTGCTCGCGGGTGTAGATCTCGCGCGTGCCGCTGATCTCCGTGAAGAAGGCGCGCGGATCGGCGATGCGGTACGAGTACATGCCAAAGGCGCGTACCCGGATCATGTCGAAGTCCTTGTCGCGGAAGGTCACCGGCTGAGGCGTGCCCCATTTGCGGCCGGTCTGCACGCGGGTGCTGAAGAAGTACACGTCCGACTTGAAGGGGGAGGCGAACAGCTTGTCCCAGTTGCGCAGGTTGGTCAGTACCGGGAGCGTCTGGGTGGTCAGGCGATGGGTGCCGGGACCGAAGACGTCCGCGATCTGGCCCTCGTTGACGAACACCGCGACCTGCGACTCGCGCACGTTGAGGATGGCGCCATTCTGGATTTCGAAGTCCTGCATCGGGTAGCGCCAGGCCAGCACGCCTTCCTGGTCCTCGTTCCACTGGAGGACGTCGATAAACTGCTTCTTGATGAATGATCCGAGCGACATGGTGACCTCCTAGGAATCCGTGGGAATTACGAGATGCAGCCGGCGTTGATCACGCCGATGGACAGCGAAATGGAGCCGAGCAGGCCGCCGAAGGCCGCGTTGTCGGCTTCGATCTGGTCGCGCGCCATGCGCAGCAAACTGGTGGCGACGGCGTAGACGACCACCTGCACTACCATCGCGCCCGCGGCCCAGGCCAGGAATTCGCGGTAGTCCGCGGTGTGCATCAGGGCCGAGGCCAGCGTCAACGAAAAACCGATCAATGCTCCCCCGAGCGACAGGGCCGCGGCGCGGTTGCCCTGCCGGATCAGCGTGACTTCGTCCGCCGGCGTGACCTTCGTGTAGATGATGAAGAAGACCAGCACCAGGACGGTCGCTAACGACAGGTGGAGCAGATAGTTTAGGATGGCGGGCACATCGACCTCCGGTCACAGGGGAATCGGCTGACGAATCTTAGAACAAAAGCTTCAAGAATGACAAAAAAAATACTCATCCTGTCAGTGTTCGTGGTCGCCTCGTGTGGCCTGGCGTATGAATTGATCGCGGGAGCGCTTTCCAGCTACCTGCTCGGGGACTCGATCCTGCAATTCTCCACCATCATCGGCTGCTACCTGTTTGCGATGGGCGTGGGGGCCCATTTTTCCAAGTACGTGCACGACGACGATGTGCTGGCGCGCTTCATCGACATCGAGCTGGCGGTCGGCCTGATCGGCGGGCTGTCGGCGGCGCTGCTGTTCCTGTCCTTTTCCTGGATGACGGCGCCGTTCCGCGCGCTGCTTTATGTGCTGGTCTTCCTGATCGGCGCGCTGGTGGGCATGGAGGTGCCGCTGGTGATGCGGGCGCTGAACGCGCGCCAGACGGCCTTCAATGAGCTGGTGAGCCGCGTGCTGACCTTCGATTATCTGGGTGCTCTGGCGGTCTCCGTGCTGTTCCCGCTGGTGCTGGCGCCTTACCTCGGGCTGGTGCGCACCGGCTTTCTGTTCGGGATGCTGAATGTGGGCGTCGCCTTCTGGACCATGTCCGCCTTCCGCCATGAACTCGCTAACATGGGCGGGCGGGCGATGCGCGCGGGGGCGGTGCTGTTCGTGCTGGTGACCGGCTTCGCGGCATCCGACCGCATGGTGCAGTGGGGCGAGCATGGCCTGTTCGGGGACGACATCGTGTTCTCGACCTCGACCCCGTACCAGCGGCTGGTGATCACGCGCTGGAAGGACGACCTGCGCCTCTACATCAACGGCAACCTGCAGTTCTCCTCGCGCGACGAGTACCGCTATCACGAAGCGCTGGTGCATCCGGCGCTCCAAACGCTCCCGTGGGCCAGGCGCGTGCTGGTGATGGGCGGCGGCGACGGACTGGCCCTGCGCGAGATCCTGCGCTATCCGAACATCGAGCATGTGACGCTGGTGGACCTGGACCCGGCCATGACCGGCGCCTTCACCCACCGCGCGGAACTCGCTGCGCTGAACCACCACTCGTTCTCGGACAAGCGGGTCACCGTCATTAACGCCGACGCGGCGATCTGGCTGCAGAAGTCCACGGACATGTTCGACGCGGCCATTATCGACTTCCCCGACCCCTCCAGCTTCGCGCTCGGGAAGCTGTATTCGGTGCCGTTCTATGGCCTGGTGAAGAAGCACGTGGCTGCGAACGGACTGGTGGTGGTGCAGTCCACGTCCCCGTTCTTTGCGCCGCACGCTTACTGGACCATCGACTCCACGCTCAAGGAAGTGGGGATGAAGACCTTCCCTTACCACGCCTACGTGCCCTCGTTCGGCGAATGGGGCTTTGTGCTAGCCTCTCCGCAGGCGCAGTTCACACCGCCGACGGCCTACCGGCTGCCGATGCGCTTCCTGAATGCGGAGACCACGCGCGAGATGTTTATCTTCCCGCCCGATATGCAGCCGCGCGCGATGGCGCCGAACCGGCTCAACACCCAGTCGCTGGTGAACGAATTCGAACGCGATTGGCGCGAGGTGATCCGCTGATGGACCGGCGTTCGTTCCTCGCGCTTACGGGGCTGGCTGCGGCCGGTGGCATCGGTGGCGCGGCCGTGTTCCAGGGCTGGGAGGAAATCGGCGCCAGCGTGCATTACCCGGGCCGGGCGGAGGGTCACTACCTGCGGGACCGGAAGCCACTGCCGCCGCCGTCCACCGTCATCGAGACCGACATCGCCATTCTCGGCTCGGGCATCGCCGGGCTCACGGCGGCCTGGAAGCTGAAGCGGGAAGGGCATACGCGCGCGCTGATGATCGATGGGCCGCAGCCGTGGGGGAACGCGGCGGGCGGCCAATTCGGCGAGCTTGAGTTCCCGACCGGCGCGCACTATCTGCCGCTGCCGTCGCCGGAGTCGGTGCACGTCCGCGAGATCCTGGCCGACCTCGGAATCATCCAGAAGGACCCCTTCGGCGAACGCCCGTACTACGACGAGCGCTTCATCCTGCATGGGCCGGAGGAGCGGCTGCTGTTCAATGGCCAGTGGCAGGACGGCTTTGTTCCGGTGGAGGGTGTGCCGCATGAGGAACTCGCGCAGCACAAGCGCTTCTTCGCCGAGGTGGAGCGGCTACGGGCGCTCAAGGGCAGCGACGGCAAGCGTATCTTCGTATTTCCGACGGTGGAGTCGTCGATGGACGCGGAGTGGCGCGCGCTGGACCGCATCACCTTGAAGCAGTGGCTGGAGCAGAACGGCTACACCTCGCCCACGCTGCACTGGTACCTGAACTACTGCTGCCGGGACGACTACGGCACCCGCTACGACAAGGTCTCCGCCTGGGCGGGCCTGCACTACTACTGCAGCCGCTGGGGCAAGGCTGCCAATTCGGGCGACGGCGCCTGGCTGACGTGGCCGGGCGGGCTGCAACCGCTGGCGCGCATGATGTCAGAGGCCGCAGGCATCGAGCGCAAGGCCGGCACCGTGGTCTCGGTGAAGCACACCCCAAGCGGGATCGAAGCGCTCTGCTTCGCGTTGGACGAGAAGGGTGCGGCGACGACGTATCTGGTCCGCGCCCGCAAGGCCATCTGCGCGATGCCGCTGTACGTGGCCGCGCGCGTGGTCGAGAATATCAAGGACCTCGGTTTCGACCCCAGGCTGCACCCCCCTGCTTACGCGCCCTGGATGGTCGCCAACTTCCTGATGAAGCGCTTCCCGCGCGAGCTGCCGGGCGGCCCGCTGGCCTGGGACAATGTGGTCTACTCGGAGCCGGGCCTCGGCTACGTGGTCTCCACCCACCAGGACATCCGCGTGGCGCCGCCCGAGAAGACGGTATTCAGTTCTTATGTGGCGCTCTCGGACCGCACGCCGGACGAGGCGCGCAAATGGCTGATGAAGGCCACGGCCGAAGAGCTGGTCGACCTGGCCAGCGCCGACCTGAAGACCGCGTATGGCTGGCGCTTCGCCACCTGTGTGGAGCGCTGCGACATCACCCTGCGCGGGCATGCGATGGCCGCGCCGCTGCCCGGCTTCCTCGCCAACGCGGGCGCCCGCGCGCTGCGCGAAGTGGATGGCCCGATCCTGTTCGCCCATGCCGACCTGTCCGGCTTCTCGGTATTCGAAGAAGCCGCGTGGTGGGGCTACCGCGCCGCCCAACTCGCCCTGAAAGCTTGACCGACGATTGACAGAGCGCGCCGGACCTGCAACCATACGGCCCATGATGAAAACCGCATCCTCTTCGATCCGACTGATTTGGTGGCGCCGCTGACAGCGCGCGGCCTTTGATTGAACGAGATGTCCAAACGCCGCCTCACTCAGGTGGCGTTTTTGTTTGCGCGGCAGGAGTGGGGCACAGAACAGAGAACGGAGCCCTGATGTCCCAGCCCACGAACGAGACCACACCGCAGAATCAAATCATCCTCACCGGCGATCGCCCGACCGGCCCCCTGCACCTCGGCCACTTCGTCGGCAGCCTGCGCAACCGCGTGGCCTACCAGCACGAATACAAGCAGTTCATCATGCTGGCCGACGCCCAGGCGCTGACCGACAACATGGACGACATCACCAAGGTCCATCGCAATGTGGTGGAGGTGGCTCTGGACTATCTCGCGGTCGGCATCGACCCGACGATTTCCACGATCCTGATCCAGTCGCAGATTCCTGAACTGGCCGAGCTGACTTTCTACTACCTGAACCTCGTCACCGTGGCGCGCCTGGAGCGCAACCCCACGGTGAAGGCGGAGATCGTCCAGCGCGGCTTCGAGCGCGACATCCCGGCGGGCTTCCTGACCTATCCGGCCAGCCAGGCGGCGGACATCACGGCCTTCAAGGCGGCCATCGTCCCCGTGGGTGACGACCAGATCCCGATGATCGAGCAGACCAACGAGATCGTCCGCAAGTTCAACCGCATTGCGAACCGCGAGATCCTGGTGGAAGCCAAGGCCGTGGTGCCGGAAGTGGGCCGTTTGCCCGGCATCGATGGCCGCGCCAAGATGAGCAAGTCGCTGGGCAACACCATCAACCTGGGCGCCAGCGCCGATGAAATCCGCGCAGCGGTCAAGATGGTCTACACCGACCCGCTGCACCTGCGCGTGGACGACCCGGGCCACCTGGAGGGGAATGTGGCCTTCATCTACCTCGACGCCTTCGACCCGGACAAGGAGAAGCTGGCCGAGATGAAGGCGCATTATGTGCGCGGCGGCCTCGGTGACAGCGTGGTCAAGAAGCGCCTGGAGGCCGTGCTGCAGGAGCTGCTGGCACCGATCCGCGCCCGCCGCGAAGAGTACGCGCAGGACAAGGGCCAGGTGCTGCAGATGCTGAAGGAAGGTACTGCCAAGGCGCGCGAAGTGGCTGCCCGCACCACGGACGAAGTACGCGCCGCCCTCGGCCTCACGTACTTTTAATCCTGTGCGTATTGTGTGACGGCGCTGCTGGTATCGGCGCCGTGCACTGGCGCAGTCCCTTGACAGCGCGGCTCCCCCCTGTGGCAGACTCCCGCTACCTCAATCACCGAGAAACGGAGCACTGCCATGAGCAAGGGTCTACGCCTGTCCGAACGCTGGTTTCAACGCGGCCTGTGGTTGGTGGCGCTGGTGTTCGCGGCCTTCCTGATTGGCCTGGGTGGGAAGGTGGTCGACAACCTGCACTATGTCGAGAAGCCCATCACCGCGGAGCAGTTCATCGACCCGGTGCAGGGACCGCAGGTGCAGGCCGCGCTGAGCGCCGCCGAGAAGAAACTCAAGGACGCCAACGACGCGCTGGAACAGGCGCAGCTCGCGGCCAACGTCGCCTCCAATAACTACCGCACCGCACGCGAGACCTTCGACAACTGGCTGCGCACGCGCCAGGTCACCGCGCGTCCCGAGCAGGATCCGGAACTCATCGCCCGCAACCGCGAGCTCGATACGCTGAAGGCCGCCGAGCGCAAGGCTCAGGGCGAAGTCGAAGCGCAGCAGCAGAACCAGCTCGATGCAAGCCAGGCGCATGACCGCGCGCAGGCGCAGTGGAACGCGCTGAACGAACCCGCCATCGAGGCCGCGGCCAAGGCCGCGCGCGCGGCGGAACTGCGCGTCTTCCTGTATCGGCTGATGCTCACGCTGCCCCTGCTGGCGGTGGCTGCGTGGCTGTTCGTGAAGAAGCGCCGCAGCATTTACTGGCCGTTCGTGTGGGGCTTCATTTTCTTTGCGGGGTTTGCGTTCTTCGTGGAGCTGGTGCCCTACCTGCCGAGCTACGGAGGGTACGTGCGCTACACGGTGGGAATCGTGCTCACGGTGGTGATCGGGCGCTACGTGATCCTCGCCTTGCAGCGCTACCTCGCGCGCCAGAAGGCGGCCGAGGCGATGCCGGAGGAAGCGCGCCGTGAAACGCTCAGTTACGACACCGCCCTGGCGCGGCTGGCCAAGTCGGTGTGTCCGGGCTGCGAGCGCCAGGTGGACTTGAAGGATCCGGCGCTCGACTTCTGCCCGCATTGCGGCATCGGCCTGTTCGACCGCTGCGGCCACTGCACCACGCGCAAGGGCGCCTTCGCACGCTACTGCTTCGCATGCGGGACGCCCGCGCAACACGTGGGACCGGTCAGTCCTTGAGGTCGGACGGGACCTTGCCGCCGTTAGCGGCGATCTTGTTCATCACCTGGCGGTGCAGCCAGACGTTCATCTTGGCCGAATCGTTCATGTCGCCGGCGTAGTTCAGCTCATTGGCCAGCTCCTTGCGAGACTGCAGGCTGCTGTCCAGGTCCAGCAGCTTGAGCAGGTCGACGATGGAGGTGCGCCAGTTGAGCGGCTGGCCGGCGCTCTTCGCCTTCTCGTCCAGCATGGCCTCGACGTCCACCTGCTGCATCGTTTGCGGCTGGGCGGCGGGTTGTGCGGCGGGCTGCTGCGGAGCGGCCTGGCCTTGCGGCGCGGCGTACTGCTGCCCCTGCGGCGCGGATTGCTGCATGCCCTGTGCGGACTGCACCGATGGCTGCGCGGTCTGCTGCTGCGCGGCGGGGTGCGAGCCGGGGAAAATCTTGTGGAAGATATTACTGAGGATGCCCATATCGTCTCCTTGGTCGTGATCGGTTAGTGGCGCTGCTGCATGTTCTGCGCGATGTGGCCCAGAGCCACCGCCAGCGCGGCCGCGCCGAGGCCCTTCACCAGGGTCGGGTGCTGCGAATAGAAGTCACCCATGCGATCGACCACGCTCGGGTTCTGTTGTTCCGCGTGCTGGGCGATTTGCTGCACTTGCTGCGGATCGATCTGCGCCGCCTGTTCCGGGGTGATCTGCGGTGCCTGCTGCGCATTGTTGTGCCCTTGCAGGACATTGCCGAGCAGGCCGCCCGCGACGGACATCACGTTCGGGCCAAGGGCGCCGAGCAGCTGGTTCAGCATGCCGGCGCGCTGGCCGGGATTGCTGTTGGCGAACAGGTTGGACACCATGTCCGGGAACGGCGGGGTCGCGTCCGAGCGCAGGGCCTGGGTCACGCCCGTGGCCAGGGTCTGCTGGTCCGCTTCCGGTACGATGCGCTCGAAATCGTTCTCGGCCTGCTGCTGGCTCACGTTCTGCTGGCCACCGCCGAGATATTGCTGGAGTAGTCCTCCGAGGTCGAAACTCATTTTTGCCTCCAATTCGGTCTGCTTGATCGTGGTTGGACAGGGTAGGCGCCAGGCGTTCACGCATCTGTTCGACACCTCACCGTGAAGGGCAATCGGTTAAGCTGCTGGCTTTTGGAAATGTCCGGAAAGCATGTGAAAGAGGTGGCGGGGATTGCGCTGGCGTATGGAGTGATGAGTGTGCTCTGCTTCATCGTGTACGCGTTCGACAAGCAGGCGGCCCAGCGCAAGGGCGCGCGCCGCACGCCGGAGCGCACCTTGCTGCTGCTGGGCTTCCTGTGCGGCTGGCCCGGCGCGGTCCTGGCCCAGCACTGGCTGCGCCACAAGTCGGCCAAGCTGGCGTTCCTGTGGAAGCACTGGCTGACGGCGCTCGCCAACCTGGCCTGCCTGGCGGGAGGCGCCTGGCTGGTCAGCGGCCCGCACTGAGGCTATCATCCCGCCTGTCTTGACGAGGAGGGGATCGACCATGTGGCCATACCCGAGGATCGTGGCGCACCGCGGCGGCGGCAAGCTGGCGCCGGAGAACACGCTGGCGGGCTTTCGCACCGGCCTGGCGCGCGGCTTTCGCGCAGTCGAGTTCGACGTGATGCTGGCGCGCGACGGCGTGCCGGTGGTGATGCACGATCCTTTCCTCGGCCGCACCGTCAACGGCAGGGGCAATGTGTACGACTACGACGCCGCCGAGCTCACGCGCATGGACGCGGGCAGCTGGTTCGGTGCGGACTTCACGCAGGAGACGGTGCCGCTGTACACCGAGGTCGTCGCCTTCTGCAAGGCCAATGGCATCTGGATGAACGTGGAGCTCAAGCCCGCGCCGGGCTATGAGGCCGAGACGGGCCGGGTGGTGGGTGAGCTGACGCGTGCCCTGTTCGGCCCCGAGATCGCACAGGACGATGTGCGCCTGCTGCCGCTGTTTTCCTCCTTCCAGCCGGCCGCGCTGGAAACGGCTCGCGAGGCGGCGCCGGACATTCCGCACGGGCTGCTGCTGAAGGAGACCATTCCGGACTGGGAAACGCTGGCCCGCTCGCTGGGCGCCGCTGCGATCCACCACAACCACGTGACGCTGGACCCGGCCACCGCCGCCGCCATCAAGCAGGCCGGGTTCGGCCTGTTCTGCTACACCGTGAATGAACCCCAACGCGCCCGTGAGCTCCTGGCCTGGGGCGTGGACGGTTTCTGCACCGACCGGCTGGACCTCATCGGCCCGGACTTTGCCTGAGGCTTCCCTCGGCGAATTTGCCCACAGGATCGGCTATAATCGACGATCCAATAAAGCACGCTGCCCTTTCTCGCCCAACGAACATGAAATCTGCTGAAATCCGCGAAAAGTTCCTGAAATTCTTCGAATCCAAGGGCCACACGATCGTCCGCTCCAGCCCCCTGGTGCCGGGCAACGACCCGACGATGCTGCTGACGAACAGCGGCATGGTGCAGTTCAAGGACGTGTTCCTGGGCCTGGACACGCGTCCGTACTCGCGCGCGACTTCGGTGCAGCGCTGCGTGCGCGCGGGCGGCAAGCACAATGACCTGGAAAACGTCGGCTACACGGCGCGCCACCACACCTTCTTCGAGATGCTGGGGAACTTCAGCTTCGGCGACTACTTCAAGCGCGATGCGATCGCGTATGCGTGGGAGCTGCTGACCAAGGTGTACGGCCTGCCCGCCGAGAAGCTGACCGTCACCGTCTACCAGGAAGACGACGAAGCCTACGACATCTGGGCCAATGAAATCGGCGTGCCGAAAGAGCGCATCATCCGCATCGGCGACAACAAGGGGGCGCGCTACGCGTCCGACAATTTCTGGCAGATGGCCGATACCGGGCCATGCGGCCCGTGCACCGAGGTGTTCTACGACCACGGCGCGGACATCTGGGGCGGCCCTCCGGGGTCGGCCGAGGAAGACGGCGACCGCTTCATCGAAATCTGGAACCTGGTGTTCATGCAGTTCAACCGCGACGAAGCGGGCAACATGACCCGCCTGCCGAAGCCCTGCGTGGACACCGGCATGGGCATCGAGCGCCTGGCCGCGGTGCTGCAGCACGTGCACTCGAACTACGAGATCGACCTGTTCCAGAACCTGATCAGCGCCGCCGCGCGCGAGACCGGCGCCACCGACCTGGAATCGAAGTCGCTGCGCGTGATTGCGGACCACATCCGTGCCGCCGCCTTCCTGATCGTGGATGGCGTGATTCCGAGTTCGGAAGGCCACGGCTACGTCCTGCGCCGCATCATCCGCCGCGCGCTGCGCCACGGCCACAAGCTGGGCCAGGCCAAACCGTTCTTCTACAAG
Source organism: Zemynaea arenosa (assembly GCF_004614185.1). Lineage (GTDB taxonomy): Bacteria > Pseudomonadota > Gammaproteobacteria > Burkholderiales > Burkholderiaceae_D > Telluria > Telluria arenosa. Next base: position 10,199 of record NZ_SPVF01000225.1, read on the forward strand.
CTGGTAGAAGACCTGGACAAGGAAATGGGCGCCGCCTACCCCGAGCTGACCGAGGCGAAGGCGCGCGTGGCCGAAGTGCTGCGTGCCGAGGAAGAGCGCTTTGGCGAGACGCTGGAAAACGGCATGAAGATCCTGGAGGCGCAGCTGGCCAAGGATCCGAAGAACCTCGATGGCGCCACCGCCTTCACGCTGTACGACACCTACGGCTTCCCGCGCGACTTGACCGCCGACATCTGCCGCGAGCGTGGCGTGACCTTCGATGAAGCAGGCTTCGATGCGGCGATGGAGCAGCAGAAGAAAACCGCGCGCGCCGCGGGCAAGTTCAAAATGGCCGCCAAGGTGGAATACACCGGCGAGAAGACCCGCTTCGTGGGCTACGAGTCGCTGCACCATGATTCGAAAGTCATCGCGCTGTACGCCGACGGCGTCTCGGTGCAGGAACTGAAAGCCGGGCAGGATGGCATCGTGGTGCTCGACATCACGCCGTTCTACGCGGAGTCGGGCGGCCAGGTGGGCGATACGGGCGTGATCAAGTCGCCGGGCGCCACTTTCCAGGTCGAGGACACGCTGAAGATCCAGGCCGACGTGTTCGGCCACCACGGCGTACTGGCTTCCGGTTCGCTGAAGGTGGGCGATGCGGTCGACGCGCAAGTGGACACCGCGCACCGCGCCCGCACCATCCGCAACCACTCGGCGACGCACCTGATGCACAAGGCGCTGCGCGAAGTGCTGGGTTCCCACGTGGCGCAGAAAGGCTCGCTGGTCGATCCGGACAAGACCCGCTTCGACTTCAGCCACAACGCGCCGCTGACGGCGGAGCAGATCGCGCAGGTCGAGGCCATCGTCAACCGCGAGATCCTCGAGAACCACGCGACCCAGGCGAAGCTGATGGGCTTCGACGACGCGGTCAAGAGCGGCGCGATGGCGCTGTTCGGCGAGAAGTATGGCGATGAAGTGCGCGTGCTGAATATCGGTTCGTCGGTGGAGCTGTGCGGCGGTACGCACGTCAGCCGCACGGGCGACATTGGCCTCTTCAAGATCATCGGCGAAGGCGGCGTGGCCGCGGGCATCCGCCGCGTGGAAGCCGTCACCGGCGAGAACGCGCTGCAGATGGTGCAGACCCTGAACCGCAAGCTGCAGGAAGCCGCCGCCGTGCTGAAGACCAGCCCGGACGAACTGACCTCGCGCATCGCGCAGGTGCAGGACCATGTGAAGGCGCTGGAGAAGGAAGTGGCGGCGCTCAAGTCCAAGCTGGCTGCAGGGCAGGGCGACGAGCTGGTGACCAAGGCGGTGGACGTCAACGGCATCAAGGTGCTGGCGGCGACGCTGGAAGGCGCCGACGTGGCCCGCCTGCGCGAGACCATGGACAAGCTGAAGGACAAGCTGAAGACGGCGGCCATCGTGCTGGCGTCGGTCAGCGATGGCAAGGTGTCCCTGATCGCGGGCGTCACGCCGGATGCGACCTCCAAGGTCAAGGCCGGTGAGCTGGTGAACTTCGTCGCGCAGCAGGTGGGCGGCAAGGGTGGTGGCCGTCCCGACATGGCACAAGCCGGCGGTACCAATCCGGAGGCGCTGGCGCAGGCGCTGGCCGGCGTGACCGAGTGGGTCAGCCAGCGCGCTTAAACTTTCCGCTTCGTTACGAAGGGACGTACCCCGACGCCGGGGTCCGTCCCTTTGTCGTTTACAGGCAGCCTTCGATCCAGTGGGCGGGATCTTGCGGCCAGCGTAGAAATGCTTGACGCGGCCACCCGCGGTCTCAAATTTCTTGAGGGAGTGGCGTGGCATAGCGTGACGTGAGCGGCCGACGTAGCGGCCGCGCTGCGTTAGGCGAATCTTAACCGGTGCCGTTGCGGCCGACGAACCCGGAACTTTGCCGGCTCCGCCCGCGAATACAGGCTCCATCCCTCATTGGAGACATCCTTGAAAACCCTTGCCCTGCTCGCCGCCCTGGCCCTTCCCATCCTCGCCCAAGCTGCCGACTACAGCGGCACCTGGTCCCTCGACAAAGCGAAGAGCGCCAACCTGCCGCCGTACTACGCCCAGGTGCAAAGCCACACGCTCACCAACACGCAGGACGCGCAGACGCTGAAGGTCGCCATCGCCATCCAGCGCGAAGGTGCGGCGCCAGACAGCGTGACCTTCGACTACCGCCTGGACGGCACGCCCACTCAGGGCCGCGCCATGGTCCGCACCCCTCAGGGCATGCAGGAAGTCCCGACCACCATGGTCACGCGCATGGATGCCGGCGGCCAGGTCCACATCGCCGTCACCCGCGAAACCCCGGGTGCGGCACCGGTCACCAGCACCGAGGACTGGTCCCTAAGCGCGGACGGCCAGACCCTCACCGTGCACCTCGTGCGCGGCCCGCAAGCGTCGGACCTCGTCTTCCGCCGCCTCTGATTCTCGTTGTGGTCTTGCAACAATACTTGCAAGGTTTTGGTGCGGTGCGTCAAACTTCACGATTTGGAGTAGACTGCGTAGCAAACGCGCGGCGTTGCGCGTGGTACTACGTAGCCTTGCAGGTGAGTGATGAGCACCCTAGTCGAAACCAATACCATGGAATTCCAACGTGAACTGGATGCACGCGGACTGAACTGTCCGTTACCCATCCTGAAAGCCAAAAAAGCACTCGCCGAGATGCAGTCGGGCGAAGTGCTGAAGATCGTCGCCACCGACTCCGGTTCGGTGCGCGACTTCCAGGCCTTCGCCAAACAGACGGGCAACGCCCTGCTGCACCATTCCCAGAATGGCCTCGAGTTCACCTTTTTGATGCGCCGCAAATAAGCGGTCCCGCCTCCTTTGCTCCGCCTCTGATGAAGCGCCGTCTGATTAGACGCTTCGTTCTAACAAAAAAACGCACGATCGTGCTTAAATTCCGTCGGTAAGTGGTTTTTCTCTTATAATCTAGGCCACTTTAGATCCGTCCAATTATTCGCTTTCGTTATCAAAATCCATTAAAAAGGCAGACCTATGAAAGTCCTGGTACCCGTCAAGCGCGTGGTTGACTACAACGTCAAGGTACGCGTCAAGTCCGACGGCAGCGGCGTCGATATCGCCAACGTCAAGATGTCGATGAACCCGTTCGACGAGATCGCTCTGGAAGAGGCGATGCGCCTGAAGGAAGCCGGCAAGGTCACCGAAGTGGTGGCAGTCTCGGTGGGCGTGGCCCAGTGCCAGGAAACGCTGCGCACCGGCATGGCCATCGGTGCCGACCGCGGCATCCTGGTTGAGACCTCGGTTGAAACCGAGCCGCTGGCCGTGGCCAAGGTGCTCAAGGCGCTGGCCGACAAGGAGCAGCCGCAGCTGATCATCCTGGGCAAGCAGGCCATCGACGACGACTCCAACCAGACCGGCCAGATGCTGGCTGCGCTGCTCGGCTGGCCGCAGGCGACCTTCGCCTCCAAGGTCGTGCTGGAAGAGGGCAAGGTCACCGTGACCCGCGAAGTGGACGGCGGCCTGGAAACCCTGGCCCTGCAACTGCCGGCCATCGTCACTACCGACCTGCGCCTGAACGAGCCGCGCTACGTCACCCTGCCGAACATCATGAAGGCGAAGAAGAAGCCGCTGGAGACCGTCAAGCCGGAAGACCTGGGCGTCGACGTGACCCCGCGCCTGAAGACCCTGAAAGTCTCCGAGCCGCCGAAGCGCTCCGCGGGCATCAAGGTGCCGGACGTCGCCACCCTGGTCGCCAAGCTGAAGACCGAAGCCAAAGTTATCTAATTCAGAGAGTCAGCCCATCATGACCGCACTCGTTATTGCAGAACACGACAACGCTTCGCTCAAGGCAAGCACCCTGAACACCGTGACCGCGGCCGCCCAGTGTGGCGGCGACGTCCACGTGCTGATCGCCGGCTCCAACGCCGGCGCCGCGGCCGACGCGGCCAAGCAGATCGCTGGTGTCTCCAAAGTCATCGTCGCCGACGCGCCGTACTTCGCCGAAGGCCTGGCCGAGAACGTGGCCGAGCAGGTGCTCGCCATCGCCGGTTCGTACTCCCACATCCTGGCTCCCGCCACCGCCTACGGCAAAAACATCCTGCCGCGCGTGGCCGCCAAGCTGGACGTGGCCCAAATCTCCGAGATCACCAAGGTCGATGCACCGGACACCTTCGAGCGCCCGATCTACGCGGGTAACGCGATCGCCGTGGTGCAGTCGTCGGACAAGGTGAAAGTCATCACCGTGCGCACCACCGGCTTCGACGCCGCTGCCGCCACCGGTGGCTCGGCCGCCGTGGAGAACGTGGCTGCTGCCGCCGACGTGGGCAAGTCCGCGTTCGTGGGCCGCGAAGTGGCCAAGTCGGACCGCCCGGAACTGACCGGCGCCAAGATCATCGTCTCCGGTGGCCGCGGCATGGGCTCGGCCGACAACTTCAAGATCCTGGAGCCGCTGGCCGACAAGCTGGGCGCCGCCATGGGTGCTTCGCGCGCCGCGGTGGACGCCGGCTTCGTGCCGAACGACTGGCAGGTCGGCCAGACCGGCAAGATCGTCGCGCCGCAGCTGTACATCGCGGTCGGCATCTCGGGCGCGATCCAGCACCTGGCCGGCATGAAGGACTCGAAGACCATCGTGGCCATCAACAAGGACCCGGAAGCGCCGATCTTCTCGGTGGCGGACTACGGCCTGGTCGGCGACCTGTTCGAGGTCGTGCCGGAGCTGATCAAGGCCCTCTAAGTCACATTGCATAATCCCCTCGACGTTCCCGCGCAGGCCCCGGTCTCCGCGGGAACGTCGCCATTCGGAGACATCAAATGAGCTACCAGGCACCAATCAAGGACATGCTGTTCGTGCTGAACGAACTTGCCGACCTGTCCACCATCAACCAGCTCCCGGGCTGCGAAGACGCGACCGCGGACACTGTCGAAGCGGTCCTCGAAGAGAACGCGAAATTCTGCGGCGAGGTCGTGGCCCCGCTGAATCATCCTTCCGACAAGGAGCCGAGCTTCTGGACCGACGGCCAGGTCACCACCTCGAAGGGATTCAAGGAGGCCTTCAAGGGCTTCGCCGAAGCGGGCTGGCAGGGCGTGCAGCACCCGGCGGATTTCGGCGGCCAGGGCCTGCCGAAACTGGTGCACACGCCGTGCACCGAGATGCTCAATTCGGCCAGCCTGTCGTTCGCGCTGGTCGCGCTGCTGACCGATGGCGCCATTGAGGCGCTGCTGACGGCGGGTTCGGACGAGCAGAAGGCCACCTATCTGGAGCCGCTCATCACCGGCAAGTGGACCGGCACCATGAACCTCACCGAGCCGCAAGCCGGTTCCGACCTGGCGGCCGTGCGTACGCGCGCGGTGCCGAATGGCGATGGCACCTACAAGATCTTCGGCACCAAGATCTTCATCACGTACGGCGAGCATGACATGGCCGAGAACATCATCCACCTGGTGCTGGCGCGCACGCCGGATGCGCCGCCGGGGGTGAAGGGCATCTCGCTGTTCATCGTGCCCAAGTTCCTGGTCAATGCGGATGGTTCGCTGGGCGCGCGCAACGATGCGCACTGCGTCTCCATTGAGCACAAGCTGGGCATCAAGGCCTCGCCGACGGCAGTGCTGCAGTTTGGGGACCATGGCGGTGCGATCGGCACGCTGGTGGGCGAAGAGAACCGCGGCCTGGAATACATGTTCATCATGATGAATGCGGCGCGCTTTGGCGTGGGCATGCAGGGCATTGGCCTGGCGGAGCGCGCGTACCAGCAGGCGGTGGCCTATGCCAAGGACCGCGTGCAGTCGAAGGACCTCGCCGGTTCCGCCGGGCCGGTCGCAATCATTAACCATCCGGACGTGCGCCGCATGCTGATGTCGATGCGCTCCCAGACCGAGGCGGCGCGCGCGCTGGCCTACGTGGGCGCGGGCATCAGTGATATCGCGCACAGCCATCCGGATGCGGAGGTGCGCAAGCAGAACCTGGCCGTGTACGAATACCTGGTCCCGATCATCAAGGGGTGGTCGACCGAGATGAGCGAGAACGTGGCGCGGGACGGCGTGCAGGTCCACGGCGGCATGGGCTTCATCGAGGAGACCGGCGCGGCACAGCACTACCGCGATGCCAAGATCCTGCCGATCTACGAAGGCACCACGGCCATCCAGGCGAACGACCTGGTGGGCCGCAAGACGGTGCGCGATGGCGGCGCAGTGGCCAAGGCGCTCATCGCACAGGTGCGCGCGACCGAGGCGCAGCTGGCGGATGCGCAGGGCGCGGACTTCGCGGCCATCCGCACGCAGCTGGTGGCCGGTTCGGCGGCGCTGGAGGCGGTGGTCGACTTCGTGGTGGCGAATACCAAGAGCGACATCAAGGCGGTGTTCGCGGGGTCTGTGCTGTACCTGCGCTTGGCCGGCATCGTGCTGGGTGGCTGGCAGATGGCGCGTGCGGCGCTCATCGCGCAGCAGAAGCTCAATGCGGGCGAGGGCGATGCGGGCTTCTACAAGGCCAAGATCGCCACCGCGCGCTTCTTCGCGGACCACGTCCTGTCGCAAGCCGGTTCGCTGCGCACGGCCATCGTGGACGGCTACGCGGGCGTGCTGGCGCTGGACAACGAGCAGTTCTGACGATGTCCTCCGACGTTCCGGACGACGCCAACGGCGATGTGCTGCGCGAGATGGCGGCACAGGGAGACGATCTCACGGTAGCCCGCGAGATCGACTTCTCGGTGATCCTGCCCAGTGAAGAGCAGGCTCTGGCCTTCGCTATGCACTTGCTGAAGAACGGGCAGAAGGTGTCGTTCGCGCCCACGGAAGGCAGCGACGAGCTGCCTTTCCAGGTGCAGGCGCACCCGGTGATGCTGCCGACCCACGACAACATCACCGACTACGAAGCGCTGCTGGAACAGGAAGCGGCCCCCTTCGGCGGCCGCAATGATGGCTGGGGGTGCATGGCGCAGTAGCGCGCCATCCCCGAGCGGCGCGTATCAGTGCGCGTCGCGCTCGATGCTGCCGCCGTGGCGGCGCACGCGGTCGCCCTTGAGGAAGGCGGGCTTGCTGTCGAAGGTGTAGACGGCGGTCTTGTCGTTGTCGTACTTGACGTGGACCTGCCACACGGTCTTCGTGTTCATCCGTTCCTGCACCTTCTTGCCTGCATAGGCGCCGCCGATGGCGCCGGCGATGGTGGCCACGTCGCGGCCGGTGCCGCTGCCGACCTGGTTGCCGATCAGCGCTCCGGCCACGCCGCCCGCCAGCATGCCCTTGGCATTGCCTTCGCCTTTTACTTCTGCGGTGGTGACGCCGGTGACGCGGCCGCAGTCCTGGCAGACCTTGGCCTGCTTGTTGTGGCCGGGTGCGGAGGCCGGGTTGGCCTGCGCGCCGGTGACGGTGAAGAGGAGGGCGGCGAGTGCGCCCGCGAGCTGGGATTTCATAAAGGCTCCAGGGAGAGGTTCAAACAGATTCGGATACTCCCTGGAGTATATGCCACCGCTGGTCAGCCCAGGAAGGGCGTGTAGTCGATGCCGTTGCCGATCAGCGTGGCCACCGCCTTCATGTTCTCCGGGCTCTCGCTGAAGGAGGTGAGCACGTCGGCGCGCGCGGCACCGATGGAGAGCACGTGGTTCCAGTACTGGACGCCTTCGGCATCGCCATTCCGGTGCAGCACATTGTGGTACAGCGCATCCACGAACTGCGCGTCGGTCGGGTTGGCGCCGTACAGCTTCTTGAATTCGCCGCCTTCGATGAAGCCCTGGGCCACGTCGTGCAGGCTGGAGCCGGTGTCGAGCTTCATGATCCAGTAGCCCAGCCCTTCCAGGTCCGGGGTGCGGTCGAACACGGCCTGGTACAGGCGGTAGGCCTGGCCCGCGGTGCCGGTGAGGTCCAGCGCCACGCCCGTGCCATCGGCGAACTTGATGCGCTCGACGTTGGCCAGGGTGTCAATGACGCCGCCCGTGGTGACGGTGTAGCCGGTGCCGCTGGCCTTGACGGTGGCTTGGCCGCGCGCGGCCGCGACGACCATGGTGTCCAGGCCCGCGCCGCCATCGACTGTGTCCGCGCCTTTGCCGCCGTGGATCGTCTCGTTGGCCGCGTTGCCGGCGACCTTGCCGCCGCTGTCGCCGAAGCGGTAGACGTGGCTGGCGTCGATCTGCGCCGGGAAGCTGTTGAGCAGCACGCTGAAACCGCTGTAGGTCGCTTCCACCAGGTCGATCTTGCCGTCGCTGTTGACGTCCGCCGCCAGCAGGTGCTGGTTGGGTGCACCCTCCCAGCCGAGCGTGAACTTGCCGGTGCCGTCGTTCATGTACACACCCGAGGTGGCGGCGTTCGAGCCGTCCACCACGAGATCCTGATCGCCATCGCCGTCCACGTCCGTGGGCACGGCGGAGTAGATCCACGCCATCTCCTTTTGCGGCGCGAGGCTTTGCGGCAGGCGGGCCTGGGTCTCATCGTGGAAGTGGCCGTTGCCGTCGTTGACCAGGAACTGGATGTAGGGCGTGTGATAGAACTCGTCGCGCGCGCCATCGTTGGTCACGCACAGCACCAGGTCGGGCAGGTTGTCTCCGTTCAGGTTGATGGTGTTGATGCCGACCACCGTGTCCTGCGCCATGCCGGTGCGCGGCAGGTCGACCGGCGTGCTGTTGGCAAAGCTGCCGTGGCCGTCGTTGAGCAGCACCTGCGTGGGCTTGCTGTTCGGGCCCCAGGTGCCCAGGACGATGTCATCCCAGCCATCGCCGTTCAAGTCCTGCAGCAGCGACCAGGTATTGCCCGGGTCGTATTTCTGCTGGTGGTAGGCCGCGGGCAGCAGCGACTGGTTGGGCTGGAAGTGGCCGGTGCCGTCATTGATCAGCAGCTGGTTGGCGTTGCCGGTGGTCTCGTGCAGGGCATTGACCAGGATGTCCAGGTAGCCATCGTGATTGACGTCGCCGATCGAGGTGCCGTGGTTCTGCTTGAGGCCCTGGGGCAGGGTCGCGGTGGCGTTTTCCAGCTGGCCGGTGGCCTTGTTGGACAGCCACAGGCCGTTCTGGCCGCCGGGGAAAGGCTCGGTGTCCAGCCCGAAGTCCGGCGTGAAAATGTCGGTGATGCCGTCCTTGTTGAAGTCCGCGGCGAAGATGCGCGGCACGTAATTGACGTAAGGGATGCCGCCTTTGAACAGCGTCGCGGTCTGGTCGGTGAAATGGCCCTGGCCGTCGCCCACCAGGACCTGCAGCGGCACCTTGGTGGCGCCGACGTCGCCGCGCGTGCGCGTGACCAGGACGTCGAGCTTGCCGTCGCCGTTGAAGTCACCCGCGCGCAGCTGGTTGACGTTGCCCATCTCGGCGCCCGGCACCGTGCCCAGCTGGCGCAGGAAGCCCTTGCTGTCGTCGAACATGTCGCGCGAGTACAGGATGTTGTCGGACTGCGGGCCGGTGAAGTTGATCGACTGGATGCCGGTCAGCGTCACCACGCCCTGGTCGCCCGCCGCGGTGTGTTTGGTGAGGGTGAACGTGTCGGTGGCGATGTCGTACTTGATGCCGACTTCGCTCGACTTCATGTTGTAGAAGTTGACGCTGTCGGTGCCGCCGCCGCCGACCACCTTGTCCGAGCCCCAGCTGAGCCAGAAGGTCTCATTGGCGCTGCTGCCGGTGATTTCGTCGTCGTGGCTGGAGTCCATGACGGTGCGCACGTTGACCAGCTTGTCGGTGCCGCCGAAACCGTCCTGGGCGACGCCGGTGGCCAGGTTGACTTTGACACCGGTGGGCGAGGTCCAATAGGCGGCCCCGGCCCAGGCGGTGAGCGCGGTGAGCGTGTCGTTGCCTTCCTCGCCGATCATGTTGGCGCCGGTGGCGGTGATGGTGTCGTTGCCTTTGCCGCCGTACAGGTTTTCGCCGGCCTGCACGCCGAGCTTGTCCTGGTCGAGAATGTCCGCCCCTGCGGTGCCGTGATAGTCGGCCATGTCGGTTCCTTTTTGTTGTGAACCGACATTAAATAGTTCTTGCTAGTAACAGTCAACGGCTTTCAACGTTGCTGTTACGTTCACGCGTCAGTTCCGGCCTCAGCCGTAGGCGCCGCCCGTGTACAGCAGGTCGAACAGGCGCGACAGGGTGGCGATGACGGTGGTGGCGCCCACCGCCAGGGTCAGCACCAGCAGCAGGGCCAACGGCCAGGACGAATCGGACTGGCGAGCGGAGCCGGCGTTGTATGCGGCATCGAACTTCTCGTCCGATGTGAGTCCAATGACCAGGGTCTCAAGGAAGGCGGCGATCCCCGAGATGAGCAGCGGCAGCAGCTTGTAGAACGGATCCACGTGCGGCGCCAGGCCGAGGATGAGCCCGCACACGGGCACGCTCATCAGGTGCAGCAGGCCAAGCCGGTCGACCGGCGAGCGCAGGTAGAAGCGGTGGGCGCCGAGGCTGCCGAGGAAGAGGCCGAGGAAGGTGGCGAGAGTCTTGTTGCGGTGGCGGGGCATAGGGGCTGTCATTGCTCGAAAAACACGAGTATCCGCGAAAACCCGCCGTCTTGCACCTGCCTGATAACTGGGCGATAATGCGCGTTTTCCTCCGGCCCGCGCGCTCACGAGAACAATGCTTGCTGCTGTGCGGCATTGCGCGCTATAATAGTCGGCTTTTTCCGCCCAGCTAACTTTTTGGATTTAATTATGGTCGTTATTCGTCTGGCACGTGGTGGCGCTAAAAAGCGCCCGTTCTTCAACATCGTTGCAACCGACTCGCGCAACCGCCGCGACGGCCGTTTCATCGAGCGCATCGGCTTCTACAACCCGATGGCCGCTGACGGCGCAGCCGATGGCCTGCGTATCGCCGCCGACCGCCTGGCACACTGGGAATCCGTGGGCGCGCAGCTGTCGCCGACTGTGGCTCGCCTGGTTGCACAGAGCAAGAAAGCCGCTGCCTAATCCGGCTTGACGGTTTGACCGAGCAGGCTTTGTCCGAAGCGCCGCACGACCTGGTCCAGGTCGGATTCATTGCCGGCGCCTTCGGCGTGGTGGGCGGGCTGCGTGTGCGGCCGTTCTCCGACGAGGCCGAAGCCCTGCTCAAGGTGAAGGCGTGGTGGCTCGATAAGCCCACGCTGCAGCCGGTGACGGTGCGCAGCGCCAAGTATCACAGCGGCGAAGTCGTCGTGATGCTCGCCGGTCTCACCGACCGCGACGTGGCCGAAGCGCTCAAGGGCGCGGCCGTGTTCGTGTCGCGCAGCGACTTTCCGAAGCTGCCCGAAAACGAGTTCTACTGGGCCGACCTGATCGGCCTGGACGTGGTCAACCTGCAGGGCGAAGCGCTCGGCAAGGTGACCGACATGATGCACAACGGTGCGCAGTCCATCCTGCGGATCACGCCGGTGGAAGAGGGCGCGAGCGAGCGCCTGATCCCGTTTGTGGATGCGCTGGTGAAGACCGTGGATCTGCAGGCCCGGACCGTGACGGTGGACTGGGGCCTCGACTTCTGAGGTCCGAAGCATGCATTTCGATGTCGTGAGTTTGTTCCCCGAGATGTTCGGGGCGCTGACGCAGTCGGGCGTGACCCGCCGCGCCATCGAGCAGCAGCGCTGGCATTTGCATCTCTGGAATCCGCGCGATTTCACGAGCAATAACTACCGCACCGTGGATGACCGCCCGTATGGCGGCGGCCCCGGGATGGTGATGCTGGCCCAGCCGCTGGAACAGGCGATCGGGGCGGCGAAAGACCGGCAGGTTCAGTTGGGCTTGCCTTCGCCCCGCGTGGTGTACATGTCCCCGCAGGGCAGGCCGCTGACGCACGAGCGGGTCATGCAGCTGAAGGACGAGCCAGGCCTGGTGCTGCTGTGCGGGCGCTACGAGGCGGTGGACCAGCGCTTGCTGGACCGCTGCGTCGACGAGGAAATCAGCCTCGGCGACTTCGTGCTGTCCGGCGGCGAACTGCCGGCGATGGCGCTGATGGATGCGGTGGTGCGGCAACTGCCGGGCGTGCTGGGCGACGATGCCTCGGCGGTCGAGGACAGCTTCGTGAACGGGCTGCTCGATGCCCCGCACTACACGCGTCCGGAAGTGTATGAAGGGGTGAGCGTGCCCCCCGTCCTGCTGGGCGGCCATCACGCCGAGATTCAGAAGTGGCGCCGCCAGCGCATGCTGGAGGCGACCGCGCAGAAGCGTCCCGATCTGCTGGAGAAAGCGCGCGCCGCGGGCTTGCTCAGCAAGAAGGACGAACAGTTTCTGGCCAGCCTGCAAGGGTGAGCCGAAAAGAGCAGTACCTTGCCGCACTCGTTTGGGTGCGTGTTTAACCCCATCCTCTACCGGGCCTTTTGGAAACGCGAGCGCCGGCAAGATGGTTTTTGGAGTATAAAAATGGATCTGATTCAGCAACTCGAGCAAGAAGAGATTGCCCGCCTGGGTAAATCGATTCCCGACTTTGCACCTGGCGACACCGTGGTCGTGAACGTCAACGTGGTCGAGGGCAACCGCAAGCGCGCCCAGGCTTACGAAGGCGTCGTGATCGCCCGCCGCAACCGTGGCCTGAACTCGAACTTCATCGTTCGCAAGATCTCGTCCGGCGAAGGCGTGGAGCGTACGTTCCAGCTGTATTCCCCGCTGATCGCTTCGATCGAAGTGAAGCGTCGCGGTGATGTCCGTCGCGCCAAGCTGTACTACCTGCGCGAGCGTTCGGGCAAGTCGGCACGCATCAAGGAAAAGCTGCCTACCCGCAAGACCGCGGCTGCTGCCCAGTAATCTGGCACTGCGATCTGTGTGGAAAGGGGCGCCCGCTGGGTGCCCCTTTTTTGTTGCGGCGCCTGGTTTGTCGGAGGAGTGAGGAGTGGTGTGGCCAAACTGAAGTTCGATCCCCAGCAGCTGGCCGTGGATGCCATCGCCGGCGAGCCGCCGGTCCCGGCGGAACGCCTGCACGCGGCCTGGCTGCGCGCGCGCTTCGCCAATCCCCCGCGCTGGCAGCACGAGAAGCCGGACGAGGCCGTGCTGTCCACCCGCCCGCAGCCGACCCCGGCCGCGGTGCTGGTCCCGCTCATCGAGCGCGCCGATGGCTTGCACGTGCTGCTGACCCTGCGCACCGACCACCTGACCGACCACGCCGGGCAGATCAGTTTTCCGGGCGGCCGCGCGGAGGACTACGACGACGGCGCCATCGACACCGCGCTGCGCGAGACGGAAGAGGAGATCGGTTTGCACCGCCGCTACATCGAGGTGCTGGGCGTGCTGCCGGACTACCTGACCGGCACCGGCTACCGCGTCACGCCGGTAGTGGGCCTGGTGCTGCCGCCGTTCGAACTGAATCCGGACGCCAACGAGGTGGCCGAGATCTTCGAAGTCCCGCTGGCCTTCCTGATGGATGGCGCCAACCACCAGCGCCTGTACTTCGACCTGCCGGAAGGCGGGCGCCGCAGCTTCTACGCCATGCCGTTCCAGCGCTACTTCGTGTGGGGCGCGACGGCGGGCATGCTGCGCAACCTGTTCCATTTCCTGCGCGCCTGAAGGCGATTCCGCCTGCCGCCATTCTAAAAGGGCAATAAGTTTGCTATCGTAGCGGCCATTGGATTTCCACGGCTTCAACAAGGACCTTGCATGACCTTTCTGTCGATTCTCTGCGCGCTGCTGATTGAACAACTCAAGCCCCTGCGCGCGGACAACGCGATCTATGCCTGGATCAAGAAGCTGGCCATGCAAATGGAGGGCTGGTTCAACGCCGGCCACCAGGAGCATGGGCGCATGGCCTGGTTCGCGCTGGTGGGCGGACTGATGCTGCCGGTGGGGCTGATCTACTGGGTCCTGCGCCGCTACGATCTGGTTCTGGCGGCATTTGCGTGGAACGTGCTGATCGTCTATTTGACACTCGGCTTCCGCCACTACAGCCACTACTTCACCTCCATCCAGATCGCCCTGAACGCCGGCGACGACCATACCGCGCGCACCCTGCTGGCCGAATGGACCAAGATGGACACCGTTGGCATGGATTCGGGCGAGATCGCGCGCGTGGCCGTCGAAAAGTCGCTGGTCACCACGCACCGCAACGTGTTCGGCGTGTTCTTCTGGTTCCTGATGCCGCTGGGCCCGGCCTGCGCCGTGATGTACCGCGTGGCCGAATACCTGGCGCGGGCCTGGAACGAGCCCGAGCATATGCGCAACGAAGCGTTCGGTGTGTTCGCGGCGCGCGCCTTCTACTGGATCGACTGGATTCCGGTGCGGCTGACGGCGGTGGCCTTTGCCGTGGTCGGCAACTTCGAGGACGCGGTCTACGCCTGGCGCAACTTTGCGCACCGCTGGGCCAACGAGGCGGTCGGCATCATCCTGACCGCGGGCGGCGGGGCCATGGGCGTGCGCCTGGGCACCCCGAACGAGAACGCCGCGCGCGTGCTGCCGGCGGACGCCGCCACGGTCGACCTGTCCGACGCCGAGGCGGAAGTGCTGCCCGGCGAGGAGCCGAATGTGCGCGCACTGCAAAGCACGGTCGGCCTGGTCTGGCGCGCTTTGTTATTATGGATGATGCTGCTCCTGCTGCTGTCGGGCGCCGTGTGGTTTGGCGGCTGATGAGCTAACAGACAACAAAGGCGGCCAAGTTGCCGCCTTCTGTTTTTATTGTGGGGAGTCTGGCTCGCCAACTCTTCTATAAGATATAATACTGGTCTTCCGATTCACCCTGTACCGCGTCCCATGGCCGAGCCAGCCGACATCCCGAAGGAACCCGCGAATGAGTTTTTCATTCTTGGCCTGACCAGCAATGGCCGCCAGTTCCGTCCGAGCGACTGGGCCGAGCGGCTCTGCGGGGTGATGTCCTGTTTCCAGCCTGATGGCGGCCGCAACGGCCACCTGCGCTTTTCCCCGTATGTCCGCCCGACCGTGCTCAACGGCGTCAAGGCGGTGGTGGTCGACAAGGCGCTGCAGGACTTCGAGCCGCTGGCCTACCACTTCGTCGTCAACTTCGCCAAGGACAACGACCTGCAAGTTGTCGACGCCTGCCTGCTGCCCATTCCGGGCGAAAACAAAGCCTGAACTGACCAAGAACCCGTTTGATCCTCCTCAAGGAGTGTGCGGATAACCCGGGTTAGGGTAGGTCTTTCTGTGCGCGCGCAAGGCGGGAGGGGAGATGCATATCGGAAAAATCTGCACCGAGGACGCCGTCTGTTGCGACCGGACCGAGACCGTCCAGGGCGCGGCGCTCCTGATGCGCAAGCACCACGTGGGCGACGTGATCGTGGTGGACCGGGTCGATGGTGAAGCGCGGCCCGCCGGCATCGTCACCGACCGGGACATTGCGGTGTCCGTGATCGCGCTGGGGCTCGATCCGGCCAGCCTGCTGGTGGGGGACGTGATGAGCGACGACCTGCTGGTGGCGGAGGACCAGGACGACATCTACGAGACCATCGAGCACATGCGCCTGCGCGGGATCCGCCGGGTGCCGGTGGTGAACGCGCGCGGCGCGCTCACTGGCGTGGTGTCGGCGGACGACCTGCTGGAATTCCTGGCCGAGGAGATGGGCGAGCTGTCGCGCATCAGCGGCTACCAGCAGACCCAGGAAAAGCGCATGCGCCAGTGAGCGCCTGGCCCCCTTCCGTGGTGCCAGTGCGTCGCGCCGCCACCACTCGGTGTGACTACGCATTGCCAGTTAGCATCATCCCGGTTATGCTTGCCGAATGGCTATTAAAATTGCCTAAGGTTAAGATATTCGGGATTGTTTGATGTCGAAGAATAAACAACACAGCTTCAGTTTCGAAGGCAAGGTGGTCCTGGTGACCGGCGGTGCGGGCGGGATCGGCCGCGCCACGGCGCTCGCGTTCGGTGCCGCCGGCGCCACGGTCGTGATTGCCGACACCTTCGTGGACGGCGGCCACCACACGGCCGGGATGATTGTCGAGCAGGGCGGCAAGGCCCTGTTCGTGCGCTGCGACGTGAGCCAGGCCCGCGATGTGGAAGCGCTGGTCGACAAGGTGGTCGCCACCTACGGCCGGCTCGACTGCGCGGTCAACAATGCCGGGATCGAAGAGGAACACCTGCCCCTCGCCGATACGGACGAGGCGGCCTTTGACCGCGTCATGGCCGTCAACGTCAAGGGCGTGTGGCTGTGCCTGAAACACCAGCTGCGCCAGATGCAGCGCCAGGGCGGCGGGTCGATCGTGAACATGGCGTCCGTCGCCGGGCTGGGCGGAGCGCCGACCCAGGCGGTCTACGCCGCGAGCAAGCACGCGGTGGTCGGCCTGACCAAGACCGCGGCGGCCGAGTACGCCAAGCTGGGGATCCGCGTGAACAGCGTGTGCCCCGGCGTGGTCAACACCGCGCTGCTGGCGCGGGCGCTGGACCGCGAGCCCGAGCGGGCCGCCAAGGTGGCGCGCATCCATCCGCTGGGGCGAGTGGCGGAGGTGTCCGAAGTGGCCAACGCGATCCTGTGGCTGAGCTCGGACCAGGCGTCCTTCGTGACCGGCCACCAGCTGGCCGTGGATGGTGGCCTGACCGCCATCTGACCTTGTCGTCAAGCTTGTCCGGCTGAATGCCCGACCGGGCCGGTGGCAGGGTTTGGCGCAGCCGCAACTGCACGGGCCCACCGGCGCGCACGCCGTCAGGCGGGCTCAGGTCAGGCGGTGCTCAGCTCAGCGACGAAGTCGTAGAGATCGCCGCGGAAGTAGGAGCGGCAGAACTCCACCGCGCGTCCGTCCTTCAAAAAGCCCAGACGTTCCACGCACAAGCCGGCATCGCCCGGCTTCGCCTGCAGCAGCTGCGCCTGCTCGGCATTGAGCACCAGTGCCGACAGCCGCTGCAACGCCCGCACCGGCCGGTGGCCGGTCGCTTCCAGCGCCTCGTACATCGAATTGCCCACCGCTTCCAGCGAGGGGAGGCAGGCCGCCACGATGGTCGCGTACTCCAGGCACATCGGAATCTCGTCGGCAAACCGGATCCGGTTGAAGCGGTACACCGGCGCGCCCGGCGACAGCCGCAGGCGCAGCGCCTCCTCCGGCGTGACCGTGCCTTCCGAACGCTTCAGCCAGTTGCTGCGCGGGTGCCGCCCGCGGGCCCGCATGTCCTCGGAAAAGGAGGTCAGCTTGGCGAAATTCTTCTCGACCCGGTTGTTGATGAAGTTGCCCGAGCCCGGCCGCCGCACCAGCAGCCCTTCCTCCACCAGCCCATCGATGGCCTTGCGCACCGTGATGCGCGAGATCGCCAGTTCCTGCGCCAGCACCCGCTCGGCGGGCAGGGCCTCGTCCGGCCCGAACAGGCGGCGGTCGATGGCCTCGCGCAGGGCGCGCTGCAGCTGCTGATAGAGCGGCTGGCTGCTGGTGACAGCCAGGCCCTGCATGATTTCTGCCAGATTGGACATGGGTGGGGGCTCGTGGTTGTCTCGTAAAAGCAAATGAAGAGCTGTGACCTCGGATAATACCAAAAAAAGACCACTGAACCACATCCGCCCTTTGCGGCGGCGCAAACGGTCGCCTTCAGACCATACCACTTCGTTAAACCGGCGAACCGGTATGCATAAAGCAAGCTTGGATACAAAAAAATTATCGAAATTGGTAGTGTTCTGGTATTAAACGGTTGTATATTGGCGTTGAATTGGTTTTGAACGTTGTGGTACCAAAAAAAGTCCGACACACGGCTGTCCAGCCAACACCAAGGGGGAAATATGAAGCGCAGCTCTTCAGCTCACGCAGTACCAGCAGTAGCACCTGTCAAACTCAAGCCCATCGCGGCCGCAGTCGGCATGGCCCTGTTCGCCGCCGCTCTGCCCGCAACCGCCCAGCAGACCGGTACGGCACCAGACCAGACCGAGACTGTGGTGGTGACTGGTATTCGCGCGTCGCTGCAGCAATCGATCAACCAGAAGCGCAACTCGGACAGCCTGGTCGAGGTCATCACCGCCGAAGACGTGGGCAAGATGCCGGACAAGAACGTCGCTGACTCGCTCCAGCGCCTGCCGGGCGTGTTCACCGCAGCCGCCGGCGGCGGCGAAGGTTCGTTTGGCGAGAACGACCGCGTGGCCCTGCGCGGCACCCCGTTCGGCCTCACCCTGACCACCCTGAACGGCCACTCGGTCTCCAGCGGCGACTGGTTCGCCGACAACATCATCGGCGGCGGCCGCTCGGTGAGCTTCTCGCTGTTCCCGTCCGAACTGATCGGCCGCGTCACCGTCCACAAAGGCTCGCAGGCCGACCTGCTGGAAGGCGGCGCCGAAGGCGTGATCGACATCGACACCCGCAAGCCACTCGACTTCAAGAAGTCCTTTAACGCCCAGGTCAGCCTCGGCGCCGTGCACTCGTCCAACGCCGACAAGAACGACCCGCAGGTCAACGGCCTGATCGCCTGGAAGAACCCGGAAAACACCCTCGGCGTCCTGGTGCAGGGCTTCCACGAAAAGCGCACCCTGTCGCGCGTGGGCCAGGAAAACCAGATCTGGTACGACCGCGTCGAAGCCGGTTCGCCGATCGGCAAGGCGATCCCCGGTTCCGTGGGCGCCGTCGCCAACTATCTTGGTGGTACGGCCTGGTTCGAACAGGAGCGCACCCGGAACGGCGGCCTGATCGATGTCCAGTTCAAGCCGAACCGCGACCTGTCGGTCGACCTGACCGCGTTCCACTCGCACCTCGACGCCCCGAACATCAACCACAACTTCATGCAGTCGCTGGGCCGCTTCCTGGGCCCGTCGTGGGCGACCGGCGCCTACCCGACCGGTAATGTGACCGGTACGGTGACCGGGAATGCCGTCACCCAGCTTAACGCGCCGGGCAATGCCTGCGGCACCGATTGCTTCCAGATGTCCAGCGCCGTGCAGGAAGAATTCAGCCGCCCGGTGGCCGAGAGCCAGTCCGAGTTCGTCAACCTGGACGTGAAATGGCGCGCCAACGACCGCCTGACCCTGAGCACCAAGCTGGGCACCACCAAAGGCCTGGGTAACACCGTGTCCGGCGCGCTGGGCGTGTGGATGCCTTGGACCGGTGGCAGCTACACCATCAATGGCCCGGACAGCGCGGTGATCTACAACACCCCCGGTGCCGACAAGTTCTCGATCGGCGGCGGTCCCGGTGGTTCGGGCGGCGTGCCGTACACCTACGGCTCGCACGTCACCGCCAACGACAAGGAAACCTACGGCCAGATCGACGGCACCCTGTCCACCGAGTGGGGCGCGGTCCACTCGCTGCAATTCGGCGCACGCGTCGCCTCGCACAAGCGTGACCTGTCCTCGATCGGCATCGTCGCCAATCCGGGCCTGGACGTCGTCGCCAACCTGCCGATGGGTGGCCTGACCGCCTTCCCGGACCGCTTCGGCGACCTGGGTGCCAACGGCGCCGGCTACTGGACCTTCTCGCGGGAGGCCGTCAACGGCTGGCTGACCAAGTACGCCAAGTACGAGGGTGAGCTCAAGCAGAACGAATTCAACATCAAGGAACCGACCCAGTCGGCCTACGTGATGGCGAACTTCCAGGGGGAGAACTTCTCGGGTAACGCCGGCGTGCGCGTGGTGCACACCACCGAGGAAGTGCAGCGCTTCGAGATCGGCCCGTCGGGTGGCTTCGAGCCGCGCACCTACAAGAGCTCCTACATGGACTTCCTGCCGAGCGCGAACTTCCGCCTCGACGTGACCAAGGACCTGGTCGCCCGCTTCGGCACCAGCCGCACGATGGCCCGTCCGGAGCTGGGCATGATGGCCGGCGTCGACCTGCGTGACGTGCAGGGTACCGGTAACGTCGGTAACCCGAACCTGCGCCCGATCCGCGCCAACAACTTCGACATCGGCATGGAGTGGTACTTCGCGCCGAAGTCGATGGTGTCCCTGGGCGGCTTCTACTCGGCGCTCGACGGCTACGTCACCTACGGTTCCAGCACCGCGACCTTCTACAACCAGCTGCAGAAGCAGAATACGGTGTACCAGGTCAGCACCCCGGTCAACACGACCGCGGAAGTGAAGGGCCTCGAGTTCTCGTACATCCAGGCCTTCAACAACGGCTTCGGCGTGAACGCGAACTACACCTACACGCTGGGTGAAGAGACCGGCCACGCTCCGGGTTCGCCGTGCGGTAACGTGACCACGCCGGATTGCACGCTGATCGGCACCTCGAAGAACGCCTACAACATCGGCGCCTTCTTCGAACAGGACAAGCTGTCGGCGCGCATCACCTGGAACTGGCGTTCGGGCTTCCTGAACGGCACCAGCCGTAACAGCGCCGCCTTCCAGTCGTCGATCGGCACGCTGTCCGCGTCGATCGCCTACCAGCTGACCGAAAACTTCAGCATCAACCTGGATGGCAAGGACCTGAACAACCCGACCGTCAAGTCGGTGATCCACACCGCAGGCGTGATGGATCTTCCAGGTTCGCTGTACAAGAACGGCCGTCAGATCTACCTGTCGCTGCAAGCCAAGTTCTAAGTCTGTGTGTTGTGCCGGCGGTGCCCACCTGGTGGGTGCTGCCGGTTTTTTTCGAGCTTCTTCGGCGGGGCGCGCGCCTCGCCGGTCCTGGAGGGACCCATGTCGCCCAGCGCACTACCGAAACGGATCCTGATTGTCGGCGGCGGCTCGGCCGGCTGGATGACGGCCCTCATGTATGGCGATGCCCTGATCAAGAAGGGCGTCGAGATCACCGTGGTGGAATCGCCCAACGTGGGCACCATCGGCGTCGGCGAGGGATCCACGGCCCTGCTCAAGCGCTACTTCGACGAACTGGGCATCGTGGAAAGCGAGTGGATGCCCGAGTGCCATGCGACCTACAAGGCCGGCATCTCCTTTCCCAACTGGTCGACCCGGCCCGGATACGAGAGCTACATGCATCCGTTCTGGAGCATGCTCGATCATGTGACCCTGCCGGCTTATATTCAAAACGTCCATGCGCGCCAGCGCGGCGTGGACATCGACGCCAATCCGGACCGCTACTTCATCGCCAGCAAACTGGCGCGCCAGGGTTTGGCGCCGCTGCCGCCGGAGTCGTTTCCCTTCCATCCGGGCTACGGCTACCACTTCGATGCCGGCCTGCTGGGCAAGTACCTGCAGAAGAAGGCCATGGCCTGCGGCGTGCGGCACAAGAGCTGCCACGTCACCGAGGCCAATCTCGATGTGGCGGGCCGCGTGGCCAGTATCTCCACCATGGAAGGCGAGACGCTGGAGGCGGACTTCTTCATCGACTGCTCCGGTTTCTCGGCACTGTTGATCGAGAAGGCGCTCAAGACGCCGTTCGTGAGCTACGCCGATGTGCTGTTCAACGATTCCGCAGTCGCGCTGCCCACGCCGATCGGCGAGACCATTCCGACGGTGACGGTTTCCGCCGCACTGTCGCACGGGTGGGGGTGGAAAATTCCGCTGACCGACCGCTTCGGCAATGGCTACGTCTACAGCTCCTCCTTCATCAGCAGCGACGCGGCCGAACGCGAACTGCGCGAGCATGCGGGCGTGGGCGACGCCGACGTGCAGGCGCGCCACCTCAAGATGAAGCTGGGCCGCGTGGCCCAGCACTGGAACCGCAATGTGCTGGCGGTGGGCCTCTCGCAAGGGTTCCTCGAACCGCTGGAGGCCACCGCGCTGTATCTCACGCAGACCACGGCGGGGCTGTTCCTCGTCTATCTGGAAAAAGGTGAGCTGGGCGAGCAGGCGCAGGCCGCATACAACCGCGAGGTCAATGGCTACTTCGACGGCCACCGCGACTACATCGTGGCGCACTACAAGACCAACACGCGCACCGACACCGACTACTGGCGCGCGAACGCCATGGGGCTCGACAAGATTTCGGATTCGCTCAAGCGGATCTTCCAGACCTGGATCGAGGGCAAGGACCTGGGCGCCGAGATCCGCCACCAGGGCATCGAACATTACTATCCTGTCGGGTCCTGGTACGCGCTGCTGGCCGGCATGGGCACCTTCCCGCAGCTGGGCGCGGATGCACGCCAGCCCGCCGAATCGCTGGCGCAGATCGACGATTTCACGCGCCGCTGCGTGCTCAATTTCCGCGACCACCGGACCGTGCTCAATGAGCAGGTCCGGATGAGGGAGGCTGCGTGACGCGATTGTTTGGACGTGCGCTGGCGCTGCTGCTGTCCGTGGGTGCACTGTGGTCTGCGGGTGCCGCGCTGGCCACGCCGCGCTTCGTCTTCAGCCCCTACAAGCATCTGGCGCAGGGCCGCGGCGACGGCCACGTGATCCGCGATGCGGGCGGCGCGCCGTACGCGCAGCCCGGCCGACCCGCGCTGACCTGGGCCTTCGCCACCGGCGAATGCGGCAGCGAAGTGTGGGGCGAGGAGAGTGCGGACGACGTCGCGCGCGCCAACGTGGCCGCCTTCGATGCCGCGCGGGTGAACTACATCATCTCCACGGGCGGGCAGGGCGGCGTGTTCACCTGCACGAGCGATGCGGGCATGGACCGCTTCATCACGCGCTACGCGTCGGCACATCTGATCGGCGTGGATTTCGACATCGAAGCCGGGCAATCGGCTGCGCAGATCGAAGGGCTGGTCCAGCGGGCGAAGAACGCCCGCGCCAAGTGGCCGACACTGCGCTTCTCGTTCACCGTCGCCACGTTCGCGGCGGCGGACGGCAGCCAGCGCAGCCTTAATCCCACGGGGGAGATGATCATGGCCGCGATCCGCAAGGTCGGGCTGGACGACTACGTCCTGAATTTGATGGTGATGGATTACGGAGTGCCGGAGCCAAAGGCGTGCGTGGTCAAGGCCGGGCAGTGCGACATGGGCGCCTCCGCGCTGCAGGCCGTACGCAACGTCAGCGCGCGCTATGGTGTCCCGCTGGCGAACATCGAAGTCACGCCGATGATCGGCGTGAACGACACCGCGAACAACGACTTCACCGTGGCCGACGCGCGCGCCGTCGCCGCCATGGCGAAGTCCCTGAACCTGGCGGGTGTGCACTACTGGTCGCTGGACCGCGACCAGCCCTGTGCCCGACCCGCGAAAGGTGCAAGTCCGACCTGCAGCGGCCTGCTTGACGCCGCCGCCGGTGCGTACTTGCGGGAGTTATCCCAAGCATCAAAGTGAGTCTCTTGTTTGTGTGATCCCAGTTTCAGGCCGAGACCCCTCGGCCTGTTTTTTTGGGGGGACGTACCCCTCTCCCACACCGGGGTACGTCCCCGTTTCCGGGAAAGTTCCCCGCCCACGATTGATCCACGCATAAGGTGCCGAAGCCGCTCCGGCTAACGTTATCTCATCATTCACTGTGACAGGGAGACGAATATGCCTCGCAGAGCTCGTGTGATCGTTCCCGGCTATCCCAACCACGTCGTCCATCGCGGCAATAATCGATGTGGCGTGTTTTGCGATAAGCATGACTATCTCGTGTACTTGGACTGGCTACGAAAGTACTCGGAAGAAGCCTTGTGCACCGTCCATGCTTATGTCTTGATGAGCAACCACGTCCACATTCTGGTATCGCCAGCCTTTGAGGACGGTCTGTTCCGGCTGATGAAGCCCCTTGCCCAGCGATACGCCCAGCACTTCAATACACGCTACAAAGCGCACCGGCTCCCTCTGGGAAGGCCGGTTTCATTCCTCGTTGATCCAGTCTGATGAATATCTCTTGAACTGCTATCGATATATCGAGCAGAATCCGTTGCGGGCCGGGATGGTGCAAAGCCCTGGGCAGTATCTATGGTCGAGTTATCGGCACAACGCGCTGGGCGAAGATGACGATTTGATTACCGAGCATGCTTCTTATACGCAGCTGGGCACCTCAAAGATTGCGCGCTTGAACGCGTATCGCGACATGCTGGCAGAAAGTCTCGACGACGATTGGCTTGAGCGGATTCGAAAAGCGCACCCGGGCAATCGCGCCCTGGGCGACTCTCTTTTCTTGGCTCAGCTGAATGGCGGAATACCCAAAGCCGACCACAGCCCAGCATTATCTTTCGGATTGGTCTGACATCGAGAAGCCGGGGTACGTCCCCGGTGTGGGAGCGGGGTACGTCCCTGGCGCGGGGAGAAAAACTATTTCGGACGGGGGGCGCGCAGGGGGCGGTCGGGGCGGGTCAGGTGGCCGGAGCGCAGGGCGGTGACGCCGGAATGGACGGCGCGGGCGACGTTGCGGACTTCTTCCTGCAGCGCGCTGTCGCGGTCCAAGGCTTCGTGGCTCTCGGCGTACGATTCGTAATAGCCGATGTAGCGGTCCAGCCGCGCAAAGGTGCCGCCGTCGATGAGGCCCATCCAGTCCAGCCAGTCCTCCAGCGCGCGCCGCGTGCCTTCGATCCCGGCTACGTCGCCATGCACGACCAATCCGTAGATGCGGTCCGCCAGGTGCTTGGGATACGGCCACCCGGCCAGCTCCAGCGCCTTCGCTTCTTCCGGCGTCTTCCCGTGCGTGGACGTGGGATCGGGATTGCCACCATCTGCGCACACCAGCCGGTCAATCATCAGCTTCAGGGGCGACGGTGACTGGTACCAGTACACTGGCGTGCAAATGATGACGCCATGCGCCAGCACCCACCGTTCGTAGATCTCGTTCATCCAGTCGTTGGTCTGGTGCAGCGAGTGGTTCGGATAGCAGCTGCACGGCCAGTGGCACAGCGGCATGGCGGTCGATACGCAGCCTTTGCAGGGATGGATATGCCGGTCGTAGTCGGACGTCAGCAGCGACAAATCCAGCAGGTCGACATCGACCTCCGCGCTCTCCAGCTCCGCGCACGCGAGCATCGCGAGCCGCCAGGTCTTGGACACCTCGCCCGGACACGTCCCGTCATTGCGCGAGGCGCCGCAGATCACCAGCACCCGCGGACGCCCTTGCGGATCGCGGTGCCGCACCTCCGCAGCCTTCAGCTTATCGCTGGCCTCTTTCCATTCCACCGACAGGTCGTAGTCAGGATCGGCATACCCCGGCCCCGCCTTCACCGTGACTGGCGCCTTGCGCCCGTGGATGTAGGCATCCCACGCGACATCCTCCACCGCCTTCAGCTGCTCGGCGACGGCCCGGTAGGCCGGGTCGAGAAAATTGCGGGAGAAGACCTCGTGGAACTGATCGCGCCCCAGTTTGGCGGGCGCCTGGCCTTTGCGTACGGTCGGCATGTCTCACCCTCGAATGGTTGACGGCGATTATGCGGTGCCCCCGGCACGGATGATGTACGCTAACTAACACTCAAGCGCGATCCGCTGAGCGGACGAAAAAAAGGCCGGGCATCGCGCCCGGCCTTGATCCGCACAGCGGTTTGTGATTACTTCGATGCCGGAGCCGGAGCCGCCGGCGCCGCCGCCGGCGCCGCCGCGCCACCCGCCGGACGGTTCACCCACATCGACCAGTAGCGCGCCAGGTCCTTGGTATTCTGGTCGCCGCCCACCGACGCAAAGGTCTTCAGCGCGTCGTCCTTGCGGCCGGCCTTCGCGTACGCGATACCGAGGCGGATCTTGGCTTCTTCCGGTGCCTTCACGCCTTTGGCGATACCCTTCTGAATCAGGTCGATGCCCTTGTCGAATTGGTCCATCGACACGTACGCGTAGCCGACGTTGACCAGGCCCGTGCCATCCTTGGCCTTGGCGGCCGAGGTCTCACCCAGGTTGCTGGACTTGGCGTCTTCCGCTGCGCCCTTGTTGGCACGGTCGCGCAGCTTCTTGTGGGCCGCGGCATCCGGGCCGGTGCCCAGAGAGCCGGAGGCGAAGCCCGCATCGACGACCTTCTTCGCTTCGGTCGGCAGGCCGGCCAGCAGGTCGGTCTCGGCCAGTTCGACGATGTAGGCCGCATCCATCTGCTGCACCGCGACCGACTGCAGGCGGAACACGTCCGGCATCAGGGTCTTCTGGTCGAAGCCTGGGCGGTTCACCAGGCGGCTCAGGAGGTTGGTCCACGCGTCATCCGACGGGTAATACTTCACCACGCGCTCCAGCGCATACAGCGTGGTGTCGTTGTCCTTGGCCAGGCCGGCGGCGCTGGTCAACAGGCGCAGGTCTTCGTTGCTCGGCTGCTGGCCGGCCTTCTCGGCGCTGTCCACCGCTGCCTTCAGCATCGGCACGGCCTTCGCGTAGTCCTTGTTCAGGTAGTAGGCACGGGCCAGGCGGCCGCGCGCGCCCGCGTGCGGGTTCGCGGCTTGCGCCAGGTAGGCTTCCAGTTCCGGGATCGACTTCTTATAGTCCTGCATGTCGTAGTGGATCTCGGCCATCGCCAGCATGAAGGTGCTCTTTTCCTCCGGCGTCAGGCGGCCGCTCGCGATCGCACGCTCCAGCGCACCCACGGTCATCGCGTTGTTGTTGGTCGCGGAACCCAGCGAGATCTTCATGCGGTCGATCACGTAGCTCTCGTACGGCGTGCGGTCCGGGAAGGCCTCCGCCTTGGTGATCGCGTCCTGCACGTAGGCGTAGTCCTTGGCGGCCATCTTCTCCTGGATCACTTTCGGGTCCAGGAACTTGTACATCTCGGCGCGGACGGTGTCGGGCTTCGGCGCTTCGGCGGCCGGCTTGGACTGCGCGTGGGCGCTGGTGATCAGGGCCGGTGCGGCCTGCAGGCCGATCGCGGCCAGGAGCAGGCTGATTCGGGCGAGACGGAACTGGGACATGGATCTATCCTTCAATCGATGGTTGGAACGGCCCGGCAACCCGGGCAAAGACGCATATTGTCACACAAACCAGCGCCACCTGCCGCTAAATTGTGTCCATTTGTACTGCGGGAATGGCTGCCCCTGAAGCGCCGAACAGGCGGCACTGTGCAGGGGGAATTCCGAGCCGCACCGCGTCTCCGGGGCGGGGGGCGGCCGCATTGGCACCCAGCCGCACCGCCAGGCCATCTGTCGTGTAAAGGAGGGTCTGGTCGCCCAGGTATTCGACGTGGCCGACCGTCGCCGGAAGCACGCCCTCGGCGGCCACCTGCAGGTGCTCGGCGCGGATGCCGAGCGTGAGCTCACCGTCCGGCAGGACAAGATACTGCGGCAGCACCGCGGCGGCGCCATCGCGCAGCAGCACGCGCCCCGCGCCATCCGCGCGCGCGGGCAGGAAGTTCATGCGCGGCGACCCGAGGAAGCCGGCCACGAAGCGGTTCGCGGGCGCGTTGTACAGCTCGTGCGGCGTGCCAGCCTGCTCGATCCGTCCACCATTGAGCACGACGATGCGCTCGCCCAGGGTCATGGCTTCCATCTGGTCGTGCGTCACGTAGATCATGGTCGCACCGAGCTCGCGGTGCAGGCGCGCCAGCTCGAGCCGCATCTGTACGCGCAGGCCGGCATCGAGATTGGACAGCGGCTCGTCGAACAGGAACACGGCAGGCTTGCGCACGATGGCGCGCCCGATCGCCACGCGCTGGCGCTGGCCACCCGACAGGCCCTTGGGCCGGCGCTGCAGCAGGTGCGCGATCTGGAGGGTCTCCGCCGCGCGCTCCACCGCCGCCTTCACTTGCGCTGCGCTCTGCCCCGCGAGCTGCAGCGCGAAGGCCATGTTTTCGAACACCGTCATGTGCGGGTACAGCGCGTACGACTGGAACACCATCGCGATGCCGCGCTGCGCGGGCGGCACATCGTTGGCCCGCTGTTCGGCGATGAACAGGTCACCCTCGCTGATCGATTCCAGCCCCGCGATCATGCGCAGCAGCGTGGACTTGCCGCAGCCCGAGGGCCCGACCAGCACCAGGAATTCGCCGTTGCGCACTTCCAGGTCGATGCCCTGCAAGACCGGGGCTGCATCGCGTGCCGCTCCGTCGTACCGTTTGCCGATGTTCTTTAGCTTGACCTGTGCCATGGCGCTCCGCTTACTCGCTCGCAGCCGGAGAGAGAGCCGCGTCATCGGCCGCAGTACCCTCGGCCGGCGTGCGCGCCGTCATCGGAATCAGCTGCGACAGGATCGCCACCGGGATGGCGCTGATGAGCACCCACACGAAGAACTTCTGGTAGCCCAGCGCGGTCTGGATGTCGCCGCTGATCCAGCGGAACAGCACCTGCCCGAGCTGCATCACGCCGGTCGCAAACGCGTAGTGTGCGGTGGCGTAGCGTCCGGGGGCCACCACCTGCATCATGTAGAGGATCAGGCCCACGAAGCCGAAGCCATAGCCGAACATCTCGGCGCCCAGCGCCGCCGCGATCAGGGTCAGGTCGTCCGGACGGAAGGTGGAGAGGTACCAGAACACGAAGTTCGGCAGGTTCACGGCCAGGATCAGCGGCAGGATGGCGCGCTTGAGGCCCAGCTTGGACACGAAGTAGCCGCCGCCGATGCTGCCGACGATGAAGGCCACCGTGCCCACGGTGCCATACACCTTGCCCACCTGGCCGGTCGAGAGGCCGAGGCCACCGGCGCTGACCGCATCGCGCAGGAACAGCGGGCCGATGGTCTGCACCTGTGCTTCGCCCGCGCGGAACAGGATGATGAAGAGAATGGACACCCACACGCCCGGCTTGCGGAAGAAGTCGACGATCACTTCCTGCAGCGTGCTGGCGATGGCCTTCGCCGACGTGGCCTCGGTGCGCAGGTTCGGCGCCTGCGGCAGTGCATAGCTGTTGTACAGGCCCAGGGCCAGCATCATCAACGCGATCAGTCCGAACACGATGGTCCACGCTGGGACCACGCCCATGCTCTTTTCAAAGTGGTCCGCCAGCAGCAGCATGCCGCCCGCGGCGATCACGCGGCCCGCGTTGAAGAAGGTGCCGGTCCAACCGGCATAGGCGGCCTGCTGTTTCGCATCCAGAGTGGTGATGTACAGGCCATCGCACGCGATGTCGTGGGTGGCTGAGGAAAACGCGGCCAGCGTCAGCATCGCGATCACGGCACCGAGCCATAGCGGCAGGTGCAGGGCCAGGCCCACCAGGCCGAAACTCACCGCGCCCGCCAGCTGGAAGAACACCACCACCTTCTTCTTGCTGCTCACCAGCTCCAGGAAGGGGCTCCATAGCGGCTTGAAGATCCAGGCCGCGCCGAGGAAGGCCGTCCAGTGCGCGATTTCGGCGTTGGTCAGGCCCATGCTCTTGAACATCTGCATGGCGACCGTGGCGACGGCGAAGTAGGGCAGGCCCTGCGCGATGTACAGGGTCGGCACCCAGGTCGTGGGCTTGCGCGCGGTGGCGTCGTGGCTGGGGTGACTCATGGTGCGGTCCTCGTGGTGGGATCGGATACGTGTGAGACGAATTAGAAGCCGGGCACCGGGCAGCGGCCGGTCGCTTCGATGTCGCCCGACAGCCAGGCGTTGATGGCGTCCAGCGCGGGCCGCGCGAAGCCGTAGGTCATCAGCGCCGGGGCATCGATATCAAGCGCCTGGTAGGGATTCCACAGCGCCAGGTGCAGGTCGGGCTTCCAGTTCGCGCGTGGGTGCGCGCCGTAGCGCAGGCGCGAGGTCGACGCGAGGAAGGTGAAGCGGCCGTCCTGCGGCAGCGCAGACCAGTCGAAGCTGTCCGCATCGGCAAAGGTGACCAGTTCCACATCCGGATACAGGCGGCGCAGCGAGTCCGCCACCACGGCAGCGGGCACGCCCGCTTCGGACACGCCATCGCTGACCACATCCTGCCGCGCGACCAGGCGCACCTTGCTGCCCGCAGCCGGGCGCTGGACGTCGCCAAGCGCGGTGAGGCTGCGGCGCCAGCCTTCGGCCATCACCGCGCGGTCGGCCGTATCGCGCGTGTATTCGTGGGCCTGGCACGGGTAGCGCCGGGCGAGGGCGGACAGGCGCGCCAGCTTGGCCTGCACATCTTCGATCGGCAGCGTGCCGTCGTCGATGGCGGCGGCGATGGCGTCCAGCGTCTCGTTCTGGGTCTCGGTGGTGCCGAGGGCCATGACCATGTCCGCTCCCGCCACCAGCGCGCGCACCGCCGCTGGGCCCACGCCGTAGTGACCCGCAATGGCGTGCATGTCCATGCCGTCCGTGATGATCACGCCCTGGTAGTTCCACTGCGTGCGCAGGATGCCGTGCAGAATGGGGCGCGACATCGTCGCCGGATTGTCCGGATCGATCTGCGGGTAGACGATATGCGCCGTCATCACCGCCGGGGCGTGCGGTGCGGCAGCGCGGAACGGCGCGAACTCGAAGCGGTCCAGTTCCGCCAGCGGCTTGTCCACGGTCGGCAGGTCGCGGTGCGAGTCGACGCTGGTGTCGCCGTGGCCGGGGAAGTGCTTGACGCAGCAGGCCACGCCTTCGGCCTCGCTGCCTTCCATCCACGCCAGCGCCAGTTCGGAGGCGCGGTATGGATCGGCACCGAACGAACGCTCGGCGATCACCGGGTTGTCCGGGTTGTTATTCAGGTCCAGCACCGGGGCGAAGTTCCAGTTGAAACCGAGCGCCTTGACTGCGCGCGCCACCGCGGCGCCAGTGCGGCGGGACAGGTCGGTGTCGTTCGCCGCGCCCAGGCCCATGGCGGCCGGTGGCGCCGGCACCCACAGCGAGCGCACCACGGCGCCGCCTTCCTGGTCGATGCCGATCAGGGACTCGCTGCCCATCGCAGCGCGCAGGTCCGTCGTCAGCTTGGTCAGCTGCTGGGCATCGGTCATGTTCCCGCGGAACAGGCACACGCCGCGGATACCGCTGTCGCGGATGAAGTCCGCCTGCTCCTGCGACAGCACGGTGCCGGGGAAGCGGATCATGATCAGCTGGCCCGCCAGCTTGCGGGAATCTTGGTTGGTTGTGAGACTCATTTGACTGCTCCGTCCATGCCGCGCATGAAGAATCGTTGAGTGAAAAGGAAAGCGAGTAAGGTCGGCAGGATCGCCAGCACGGTGCCGGCGGCGATCACCCGGGTGCTGCTGCCAAAGGTGCCGCGCAAGTAAAGGATGCCGACTGACAGCGGGAATTCGTCCGGTGTGCTCATCACGATCGAAGGCCAGATGTATTCGTTCCAGCTTTCGACTGCGGTGAGGATGCCGACCGTGGCCAGCCACGGTGCCACCAGCGGCAGCATGATGCGGCGGAAGATGGTCCATTCGCTGGCGCCGTCCACGCGCGCCGCGTCGATCAGGTCCTGCGGCACTTCCTCGAAAGCCTGCTTCATGAGCAGAATGGCGACCGCGGTCACCACGTTCGGCAAAATCACGCCGGTGTAAGTGTCGACGAGGCTCAGCTTCGTCACGGTGATGAAGTTGACCAGGAAGTTGACTTCGGATGGCAGCACCAGCGTGGCCAGGATCACCCCGAACACCAGCTTGCGGCCGCGGAAGTGCAAGCGCGCGAGCGGGTAAGCGGCCATGGAGCAGAACACCAGCTTCCACAGCACGGTCAGCGCGGTGATGGCAACCGAGTTGCGGAAGAAGTCCAGCATCGGGATCACGCGGAACACTTCGGCGAAGTTGTCCAGCGTCGGCGCTTGGGGCCAGAAAGTGGGCGGGAAGGCGAAGATGTTTCCTTCGCTGGAAAGCGCCGTCACCAGCGTCCACCAGAACGGGAACACGCACAGGACCGCCACGGCGAGCAGCAGCAGGTAGTGGCCGGCGGTCTTCATCGGTGCCTCGGCTTCAGCCAGCGCAGGCAAAGCAGGGCGATGCCGACGCAGAAAATGGAGACCACAAACGATGCGGCCAGGGCGCGCGGCAGCTTGAGGTGCTTGAGGCCCTGGTCGTAGGCATAGTAGAGCGCCGTGAAGGTGGAGTTCATCGGCCCGCCCTGGGTGAGCACATCGACCTCCTGGTAGGCCTTCAAGGCGGCGAGCACCGACAGGATGGAGCACACGGCGATGGTCGGGCGCAGCATCGGCACCGTGATGCGCCAGAAGCGCTGCCACGCGGTGGCGCCATCGAGGATCGCGGCTTCCTGCATGTCGGCGGGGATAGACTGCAGCGCGGCCAGGTACATCACCATGTACCAGCCCAGGCCCCGCCACACGGTCACGAACATCACGGCGGCCAGCGCCAGGTCGTCGTCGGACAACCAGCCGAGCGGCTGGTTCACCGCGTGAAGCGCGGTGAGCACATAGTTCAGCGGCCCCTGCTCGTGGAACATGAAGCTCCACATGATGCCGACCACGGACACGGTGGTCACCACCGGCACGTAGAACGCGGCGCGAAACAGACGGATGCCGGGCAGGCGGTTATTCACCAGCACCGCCAGCGCCATCGCGCCGACCTGCGTGAACGGCACCACCAGCAGGAACAGCAGCGAATTGCGCAGGCCCGTGACGAACATCTCGTTCTGGAAGATGGCGCGGAAGTTGTCGAAGCCGACCCAATGCGTCTCGCGTACCAGGCTGTAGTTGGTGAAGGCGAGGAAGGACCCGTACAGCACAGGCCAGAACGAGAACACGGCCAGCAGCACCAGCGCGGGCGCGAGGAACAGCCAGGGCGTGATGCGCTTGTGGATGCCGTTCATTGCGCGAGCTTCCGGTTCCAGATCGCCACCGCCTCGCTCAGCGCTGCCTGGATGTCCTGCTTGCCGGTGACGCCGGCTTCCACAGCCTTGACCAGCGCGCGCCGCAGTTCGTCGTAGTCTTCGATGCCCGCGACGTACATGGTGCGCGAATGCGGCATCGACACGGCGCCCGCAGCCACCGCGCGTTCGGCCGCTCCGGCGTTCGGTGGCGTGGAGACAAAGAACGGATCGTTGGCCGCCTTCACCGTGGCCGGGAAGACGCTGGCTTGCCGCGCGAACGCGAGCTGGTTGGCGTCGTTGGTCAGGTAGCGCGCAAAACGGCCGACTTCGGGCAGCAATTTCGAGTCCACGCCTTTGGGCACGGCGAAGTGGATCAGCCATCCGCCATCGGCAATGCCGGTGGGGCCGAGCGGCGCGGGCGCGACTTCGGTGAGCGCGTACATGTCCGGCGCGTCGGCCTGCAGGCGTTTCATGGCCGTCGGGGGCGCGATCAGCATGCCCACCCGGCCGCCCTCGTAGGCGTTCATCACGGACGGGAAGTTATCTTCCAAAAAGAGGCCTTCCTTCAGCAGCCCGCCCACGCGGTAGGTGTCGGCCAGCTTGCGCAGGAAAGCCACGTGGCGCGGGGAATTGAAGACGGCACGGTTGTTCTCGATGAGGGGCAGGCCTTGCTGCATCATCAGGCCATCCACCTTGGCCAGCGAGGGGCAGATGCCCGCCTTGCCGGTGCGCTGGGCGATTTGGCGCGCGTAGGCCAGCTGCTCGTCGAAGGTGCGCGGCGCGCGCGTCAGCCCGGCGGCTCGGAAGATCTCCTTGTTATAAGCCACCACGGCGACGTTCGAGTACATCGGGAAGCCGTAGACGTGGCCCTTGAAGGTCAGGTCCTGCAGGGTACTGGGGATGAAGCTGGCGCGTGCCTCGCCGAGCAGGGCGTCGACCGGCTGCAGCAGCTGGTCGCGCGCGTATTCGTCGGCCCACGGCACGTTGAGGTTGACCAGCGCGGGCGGCGTCCCGGCCACGATGCGGGTCACCAGCTTGGTCTGGATCACGTCCCACGGAAAGTCCACCCACTCGACCTTCACGCCCGGGTGGGCGGCCTCGTAGCCGCGCACCACGTTGTTGAAGAAGGGCGTGAACTTCGGCTTCATGCTGAAGGTCCAGAACTCGATCTTCGCGGGTGCGGCGGACGCGCTGGCCCAGCTGGCAGCCAGCAGCAGGCATGCCATGGCCGTGGCGCGCGTGATCGAGAGGGTCATGGAATGCGCGCCGCCGGTACGTCAGTGGGTCTTGGTGACTTTGTTCAGGTGGCGCGGCTTGTCTGGATCCAGCCCACGGGCCTTGGACAGATGCGCCGCCATGACGTAGAAGGCCTGGATGGCGACGATCGGGTCGAGGTCCGGCGTGGCGGCCACCGGCAGCGTGAGATCGCGCTCGGCCACGTCGGCGGGTGCGGCCAGCAGCACGCGCGCGCCGCGCTGGCGCATCTCGGCGGCCAGCTGCAGCAGGCTGGCCTGGGCCGGGCCACGGGTCGCGAAGATCAGCAGCGGGTAGCCGTCGTCGATCAGCGCCATCGGGCCGTGCTTGATCTCGGCGCCGCTGAAGGCTTCCGCCTGCAGGGCCGAAGTCTCCTTGAACTTGAGGCCCGCTTCCAGTGCGACCGGAAAGCTGATGCCGCGGCCGACCACCATGATGTTGCGGGCGGGCGTGAGCACTTCCAGCGCGGGCGACCAGTCCACCGTGGCCGCGGCGCGCAGGGCGTCGGGCAGGGCGTCCAGGCCGGCCAGCAATTCGGGATCGTTCTGCCAGTGGGCGACCAGGCGGGCCCCGGCCACCAGGCTGGTGATGAAGCTCTTGGTCGCCGCCACGCTGGTCTCCTTGCCGGCGTGGAGCGGCATCGCCCACTCGGCCGCATGGGCCAGCGGCGAATCGATGTCGTTGACCAGGGCGACCGTGGTGGCACCGCCACCGCGGAAGTACTTGATCGGTTCCACCACGTCCGGGCTCTGGCCCGATTGCGAAATGGCGATGGTGAGCGTGTCGCGCGTGGCCAGCGGGGACTTGTACAAAGTGACCAGCGACATCGGCAGCGAGGCCACCACCCGGCCCATCCGGGCCATGATCAGGTAGGCGCAATACGACGCCGCGTGGTCCGAGCTGCCGCGCGCCACGGTCAGCGCGGAATTGAAGCTGGTGGACCTCAGCGTCCGCCCCAGGTCCGCATAGCGCTCGGCGTCGGCAGCCAGCTGCTGCGCCACGCAATCGCCCGCGGACAGGGCTTCCTTAAGCATCATTGAGGTCACACGCTTCTCCTTCGATATACACGGCTTTGATGTTCAGTTCGCGGTCCAGGACCACCATGTCGGCGAAGCAGCCCTGCCGCAGGCGGCCGCGTTCCTGTTCGCCGAGATAGTCGGCGGCGTAAGTGGACGTGCGGCGCGCGGCGTCGGCCAGGTCCAGGCCCAGGCCGACCAGGTTGCGCAGCGCCTGGTCCATGGTGAGCGTGCTGCCGGCCAGCGTGCCGTCCGGCAGGCGCACGCCGCCCATGCATTTCTGCACCCGGTGGCGGCCCAGCATGTAGTCGCCGTCCGGCATGCCGGTGGCGGAGGTGGAATCGGTCACGCAGTACAGGTGCGGAATGGAGCGCAGCGCGACCTTGATGGCACCGGGGTGCACGTGCAGCAGGTCCGGGATCAGCTCTGCGTACTGCGCGTGGGCCAGCGCGGCGCCGACCATGCCGGGTTCGCGGTGGTGCAGGCCGGTCATGGCGTTGAACAGGTGGGTAAAGCCCGCGGCACCGTGCTGCAGGGCCGCGAGGCCATCCTCGTAGGAGCCAAGCGTATGCCCGATCTGCACGCGGATGCCGGCATCGGCCAGCTCCTTCACCAGCCGCAGGTGGCCGGGGATCTCCGGCGCCACCGTGATGAGGCGCAGCGGCGCGTAGTTTTCGAGCTGCTGCACTTCGCTGAGGGTGGCGGCACGCGCGTAGTTGGGCTGCGCTCCGAGCTTGCCGGAATTGATGTACGGGCCTTCCAGGTGCACGCCCAGCACGCGGGCCGCGCCCTTGCGGCGCTCGCGGCACGCGTCGCCGATGGCCTTCAGCGCGGCTACGATCTCGTGTGGCGGCGCGGTCATGGTGGTGGCCAGCATGCTGGTGGTGCCATGGCGCGCATGGCTGGCCGCGATCACGTGCGGCGCATCGCCCGCTTCCATGATGTCCTTGCCGCCGCCGCCGTGCACGTGCAGGTCGATGAAGCCGGGGATGATGTAGTCATCGCCGTTGCCATCGGGGTCGCCGGGCGCCCCCTGGATTGCATCGATGCGCTCACCGAAGCTGATGGTGCCGTGGACCCAGCCTTCGGGTGTGAGGATGTTGCCTGTTCTTGCATCGTTCATCGACGCGACTCCGCTACAAATTCATAATAATCACTGCGGCAATACGAGTGGGTCAGTTCCACCGCGGCGCCGTTTTCAAGATAGCTCACGCGCGTGATGTGCAGCATGGCGGCGCCGGGCTGCACGCCCGCCAGCCTGGCCTGCTCCACGCTCGCGTTCACGGCGCGGATGTGCTGCAGCGCGCGCATCGGCACCGCGCCATTCGCTTCCAGGTAGCCGTACAGCGAATCGGTCACGCCGTTCGGGTCCGGCATGTGGCGCGCGGGGATGGTGGTGGTCTCGATGGCCATCACCACATCGTCCGCCGTACGCAGGCGCTTCAGGCGCACCACCGGCATGTTGGGAGACAGGCCCAGGGACAGCAGTTCCAGCGGCGCGGCCACGCCGATCTCGCGTTCCAGCCAGCGCGACCCGGCCGTGAAGCCGCGCTGCGACAGTTCCTCCGAAAAGCTGGTGAGGCGCGACAGCGGCTGCTCCAGCTTGGGCGTGATGTAGGTGCCCGACCCGCGCCGTCGCGTGAGCATGCCGCGCTCGCACAGCATGTCGATGGCTTTGCGCGCCGTGACGCGCGAGATATTCAGCATCTCCGACAGCATGCGCTCGGAGGGCAGGGCCTCGTTGGCGCGCCACTCGCCGCTCGCGATGCTGGAACTCAGCTTGTTCGCCAGCTGCATGTAGAGCGGGGTCACACTTTCGGCATCGGGTTTGAAGTCGCTGAGCTGCGCGAGCATGGTGTCGGTCCTTTGCTGGGAGGCGTTAGGCGTTGTGCTGCGAAGACTGCGAAGACGGCGAAGACTGCGCCGCGCTGGCGCGTGCAAGGTGCAGCTGGATCATCCGCAAGGCGCCGAAGGCCGCGTCGCCCTGCGGCGTGCCCGCCCGGCGCTCCAGCTCCGGCGGCAGGTAGGGCCGCAGC
>NZ_SPVF01000015.1 GCF_004614185.1 Zemynaea arenosa
GCTGGGCGCGCGGGCCGACTGGCGCCGCAGCACCGCGCGGTAGGCGTCCAGCGTCACCGGGGCCGGGCCCACGTAGCGGCAGCGCTTAAGATAGCCGTCGGCGCGCTCGCGGCCCTTGGCGGTCAGCTGGTACTGCACGTCGAGGTCGGTCTCGCCGCGCCAGGTCAGCTCGGCCAGCTGTTCGGCCACCAGGAATTCGATCACTTCGCGCAGCACGCCGATCGACAGGCGCAAGCGGGTGTTGAGCACCGGCAGGTGAGCCTTGCCGGCCAGGTAGATGGCCTTGGCGACCAGCTCCAGCAGCAGCTGGCTGTCCAGCCCCGTCTCGCGCACCGACTTGGCCTGGCGCGGCAGCAGCTGGCCAGCCTCCTCGTCCACCCGGGCCGCGGCGCCAGGCAGGTCCAGCAAAAGATCTTCGCTTTCCAGCATCGTGCCTCCACTCAGCTATTTCCGTGCGTCACCAGAACTGATTCTAGAAATCGCTCAGGCCGATCCTTTGAGGAAGAGCAAGGTTTGGACAAAGATCAAACCAGCGCGGGACGGAAAACCAACACCAGCAGCGTGCCGGCCGCGATCACGGGACCGTAGACCATGGTGCCGGCGGTGCTGCCGCGCCATTTGGACAGCAGCAGCGCGACCGCGCCGCCCAGCAGGCAGGTGGCCAGGCAGGCGCACAGCGCCAGCCAGGGGCCGGTGAAGGCGCCCACCGTCGCCATCAGCTTGACGTCGCCGCCGGCCATGCCGCGCTTGAGGTAGAACGGCAGCAGCGACAGCAGGCCGACCAGGAAGCCGGCCCCGCCCTGCTGCAGCAGCGCCATGGGCCCGCCGGCCACCAGCTGCAGCAGGGCGGCACAGGCCAGCCCTGCGGCGAGATAATTGTTGGGAATGCGCTGCTCCAGCAGATCGCGGGCGGCGACCGCGAGCAGCAGCACAGCCAGGCACAGATCGAACAGGAGCGGCACTGCCATACACACCTCCGGACGAAAAAAAAGCCCGCCGCGCTGGCCGGCACGGCGGACTTGAGGGCCCACTGAATCAGGTGGTTGCAGTTGCGATCTGATCCTTGATGTACTGCCACGCATCGTTCAGCCCGCCGGTGACCATGGCCAAGCCGGTGACCAGCGCGGAAGCGATCAGTGCTGCGATCAGGCCATACTCGATTGCGGTGACGCCTTCCTCGTCTTGAATGAAGGCCTTGACTGCGGCGTTGATAGTTTTCATCACAACCTCCTATGAGTGATTAATTGACCTGGACGGTCGGTCGCCCCGCGGGGCCCGGTGCCGGAGCCAGTGAGATCACTATACGGACGGGGACCGCCGCGAAATTGACGCACGGCAAGTTTGCCCATGGGAAATCTCAAGAGGCCACCTTTGGAGGGGTTTTTCTGTTCTGGGGCGCGCGCAAGAGAGCGCCGGACGGTTAGAATCGACCGGAAGACGCGGCAGTTGAGCAACGATAATTGCCGAACAAGCAAAAAAACATTATCCTGATCAGCTGTTCTCAGGAAATGCCGAACGGCGGCGTCTGAGTGTCAATCGTGGAGCTAGCCCAGCCACCGCGCCGCGCGGGTCGTCAGTCATTCTTGAGCGAGATGGATTCACTTCTGAAACACATGGTGGACATGACCGGCCACCGCGATCACACGATGCTCGACATCTCGGTGATCTCGGCGGTGCAGGAGCTGGCAGGCGCGCTGCGCAGCCGGGTGCTGTCCATCCACACGGTGCGTGGCGAAAAGTATGTGCGCGCCCGCGCCACCATCGAGGAAGGCCAGCCGGCCCGCATGGAAGACGGCGACGGCCGCGGCGAACCGCTGGCGGACTGTCCGGCCCTGGCCGGCTGCCTGGCGCGGCGCGAAGCGAGCGCGGAAGAAGTCAACGCCGACAATTGCCTGGTGCTATGGCTGCCGATCTGGATCGGCGACAAGGCCGACACCTGCCTCGAGATCGTCCACAAGACCAAGTACGGCCCCGATACCGAACAGGTCATCGCCGGCATCGTCAGCGTCTACCGCAATTTCCAGAACCTGCTCGACTACAGCGAGCGCGACTCGCTGACCGGCCTCCTGAACCGCAAGACTTTCGATGACCAGCTCGGCAAGATGCTGCAGGCCTCGGCCGAGGGGCCGCTGCTGCCGGGCCAGGAAGAGCGCCGCCAGCTGTGCGGCGAGGAAAAGCAGTGGCTGGCCGTGGTCGACGTGGACCACTTCAAGCTCGTCAACGACAAGTTCGGCCACCTGTACGGCGACGAGGTGCTGATCCTGATCGCCAACCTGCTGAGCTCGTCGTTCCGCTCGCAGGACCGCGTGTTCCGCTTTGGCGGCGAAGAATTCGTCGTGCTGCTGCGCTCAACCACGCTGGAAAACGCGCGCAAGATCATCGAACGCTTCCGCCGCAACGTGGAGGCGCACGTGTTCCCGCAGGTCGGCAAGGTGACGGTGAGCGTGGGCTTCGTGGCGATCAACGCGTATGAGGCCCCGGTCGTGATCCTGGGCCATGCGGACCAGGCGCTCTACTTCGCCAAGAGCAATGGCCGCAACCAGGCCTGCTACTACGACGAGCTGGTCGAGCGGGGCCAGCTGCAGGCGGTCTCGTCGAACGACACCGCCGAATTCTTCTAGGCCGTGGGGCAAGGGCGGGCGGTCAGCCCGCCACCACCAGGAACTTCATCGGGTCGACCTGCCATTTGGCGGCCGACTCGTGGCGCACGATCTTGTCGCCGCCGCCGAAGCCCAGCGCCTTGGACAGGTCCACCGTTTCCGGCTTGATGTAGACGTTTTTCTTGGTGTTGAAGAACACGTTGACCTTGGGGGCCAGCAGGTTGGTCTCGTGCGGCTCGACCACCACGCCCAGGCGGCCCGATTCCAGCATCACCAGGGTGCCGACCGGGTAGATGCCGACGCAGCGCATGAATTCCTGGGCGAACTGCGGGTTGAAGTGGAACTTGCTCCACTCGTAGATCTTGCGCAGCGCCTCGGCGGCGGACACACCCTTGTGATAGCAGCGATCCGCCGTGATCGCGTCATACACGTCGACAATCGCGGCCATCTGCGCCAGTTCGCTGATGGTGCCCTCGCCCTGCTTGTCCGGATAGCCGGAGCCATCGCGCCGCTCGTGATGGTGCAGCGTGATATCGAGCGGAATGGGGCCGATCTCCGGCGTTTTGAGCAGGATGTCGTAGCCATCTTTCGGGTGCTTCTTGATGATGGCGAACTCTTCGTCCGTCAGGGGGCCCGGTTTGTTCAGGATCTTGTCCGGCACCAGCGCCTTGCCGGTGTCGTGCAGCAGGCCGCCGAGACCGGCCTGGTAGGTCGTGTCCGGATCCATGCCGCGCGAGCGGCAGAACGCCACCAGCAGCGTGCATACCGACACCGAGTGCAGGAAGGTGTAGTCGTCCGCGGTCTTGATCCGCAGCAGGCCGACCAGCGCGCCCGGATTGCGCAGGATGGAGGCGGTGATGTTCTCCACCACCGGGGTCACCTGCTCCAGCTGCACCGCCTTGCCCAGGCGGGCGTCCTGCATCACGGTTCGGACCAGGCCCGATGCCTGATGGCGGATCATGGCGGCGCGCTTGAGCTCCTCGCCCAGCGGCACGCGCAGCGGGACCACCGGTTTGGTGGCCAGGGCGATCAGCTCTTCCTCCGTCTGAGCGGCAGCCTCCGCCACGGTAGGCGCATCCTGCACGTCCAGGCCGCGGGAGACGTCGATCACCACGTCATGGATGCCGGCGCTCCGAATTTTCCCGATTTCCTCGTCTTTCGTGATCAGAAACCGATTGCGCACGAACGGATGGGTCATCCAATCGCAGCTCAGGTCGTGGATGTACATCCCGACCTTCAGTTGACCCGAGTCGACTTTTTTCAACATTTTTTTTCGCGGGGAAATTTATTACCGACAGTATAGCCATGAACATGATTGAAGCAGATCAATTTTTGTTGGCTTTATAATGGAATTTTCCGATTCCGCGGCGGGTGTTGTCTTTCTGCCGTATTCCCATGGAACTGCGCCAGCTCCGCTATTTCGTCGCCATCGTCGACCACGGTTCGCTGTCCCGCGCGGCCGGCATCCTGCACGTGGCCCAGCCGGCGCTGACCCAGCAGCTGCGCCAGCTGGAAGACGAGCTTGGTGCCCAACTGTTGCACCGCTCCGCCACCGGCGTCACGGCGACCGACGCGGGCAAGGTGTTCTACGAGCACGCCCAGGCGATTCTCAAGCAGGTGACCGACGCCAAGTCGGCCGTGGTGCAATCAACCACCCGCCCCTCCGGCTCGGTCACGCTCGGCTTCCCCCACAGCATTTCCGGCGCGCTGGCCCTGCCGCTGCTGATGGCGGTCCGCGAACAATATCCCGAGATCACCCTCCAGCTGACCGAGGAAATCTCCGGCAACCTGACCGAGCAGCTGAAATCCGGCCGCATCAACCTGGCGGTGCTGTTCGACGACGGCCAGCTCTCGCACTTCGACACCACCACCCTGATCGAAGAGGACATGATGTTCATCTGCCGCGCCGGCTCGCCGCGGCGGCCGCGGCACGCTGACCTCACCTTGGCGCAGGCCTTGGACAGCACGCTCATCCTGCCCGCCCAGCAGCAGGGCGTCCGCCCGCGCATAGAAAACGTGGCTCGCGCGCAAGGCCTGCTGCTGCGCCACGTCATCGAAATCAATTCGATCGCCATCCTCAAGTCCGCCCTGCTGGCCGACATCGGCGCCACCATTCTGCCGCTGGCGCCGGTGCAGGCCGAAGTCGAGGCCGGGCAACTGCAGGCCTACCCCATCCACAGCCCCGCGATCTCGCGCACGGTGGCGCTGTGCTCGTCCCGCAACATCCCGCTGACCAACGCCGCTCAGGCCGTCCGCCAACTCGTCCACGCCGTCACCCGCCAGCTCTGCACCGACGGCCACTGGCGCGGCGCCCGCCTCTTGTAACTGCCGGTACGCCGGGGTACGTCCCCAGCGTACCGGAGGTAGTGAACAGCCATCGTTTTTTCTTATACCCCCATCCGCATTCCGTATCACGAAGTGAAACGGCCCCACGTAGAATGGCCGCCACTCAATAGCGCGCCCCTGGACGCCTGTTTCTGACCCGGAGACACGGCGCGCCCGGCGGCGCCATCCGAACGATCCTTTGGAGACCCGCATGCAGCACGACAGCCCGTCGCGCCTGGCCCCCGTGAGCCTGGACGACAAGTACACCGCCACTTCCGGCAACATCTTCCTCTCCGGTATCCAGGCGCTGGTGCGCCTGCCGATGATGCAGCACGAGCGCGACCGGGCGGCGGGCCTGAATACGGCGGGCTTCGTCTCCGGCTACCGCGGCTCCCCGCTCGGCGGCCTGGACGAGACGCTGTGGAAGGCCAAGGGCTTCCTGGAACAGCACGGCGTCAAGTTCGTCCCCGGCGTGAACGAGGACCTGGCCGCCACCGCCGTCTGGGGCACCCAGACCGTGGACCTGATCGGCCCGGCGAAGTACGACGGTGTGTTTGCCATGTGGTACGGCAAGGGCCCGGGCGTGGATCGCTGCGGCGACGTCTTCAAACACATGAACCACGCGGGCACCGCCAAGCACGGCGGCGTGCTGCTGGTCGCGGGCGACGACCACGGCGCCTACTCGTCCACCCTGCCCCACCAGTCCGACCACATCTTCTCGGCCTGCATGATCCCGGTGCTCTACCCCTGCAACGTGCAGGAGTATCTGGACCTGGGCGTGCACGGCTGGGCGATGTCCCGCTTTTCCGGTCTCGCGGTCGCCTTCAAGGCGCTGGCCGACACGGTCGAATCCTCCGCTTCGGTGGATGCCAACCCGCACCGCGTCGAGGTCAAACTGCCGACCGACTTCGTGATGCCCGAAGGCGGCCTGAATACCCGCCTGTCCTCCGATCCGCTCGGCCTGCAGGCGCGCAAGCAGGAAGCGCTGATGCAGGACTACAAAATCTATGCCGCCCTGGCCTACGCCCGCGCCAACAAGCTGAATCGCACCACCATCGAGGCGCCGGACGCCAAGCTGGGCATCATCGCCAGCGGCAAATCCTACCTGGACGTGCTGGAAGCGCTGGAAGAACTGGGCATCGACGAAGCCATGGCCGCGAAAGTCGGCCTGCGCGTCTTCAAGGTCGCCATGCCCTGGCCGCTGGAGCCGGACAGCGTGCGCGAGTTCGCGCAGGGCCTGGACGAGATCCTGGTGGTCGAGGAAAAGCGCCAGCTGGTCGAATACCAGCTCAAGGAACAGCTCTACAACTGGCGCGACGACGTGCGTCCGCACATCGTCGGCAAGTTCGATGACAAGGGCGAATGGGTCGCCCCGCGCGGCGAATGGCTGCTGCCGCCCAAGGCCGACTTCAGCGTCTCGCAGGTCGCGCGCGTGATCGCGGGCCGCCTGAAAAACTTCGTCAGCGACAGCCACGTGCTGGCGCAGATCGCCCAGCGCATTTCCTTCCTCGACGCGAAGGACGCCGTGCTGCAGAAGGCGATCTCCACGCCCTTCCGTCCCGCCTTCTACTGCTCCGGGTGCCCGCACAACACCTCGACCAAGGTACCGGAAGGGTCGTTCGCGCTGGCCGGCATCGGCTGCCACGTGATGGCCACGTCGATCTACCCCGAGATGAACAAGCTGACCACCCACATGGGCGGCGAAGGCACGCCGTGGATTGGCCAGGCTGCGTTCTCGAAGGTGCCGCACGTCTTCCAGAACCTGGGCGACGGCACCTATTTCCACTCGGGCTACCTCGCGATCCGCGCGGCGGTGGCGGCCAAC
Organism: Zemynaea arenosa; assembly: GCF_004614185.1. Classification (GTDB taxonomy): domain Bacteria; phylum Pseudomonadota; class Gammaproteobacteria; order Burkholderiales; family Burkholderiaceae_D; genus Telluria; species Telluria arenosa. The sequence goes on from NZ_SPVF01000015.1 coordinate 6,751, forward strand.
GTCAACATCACCTACAAGATCCTCTACAACGACGCAGTCGCGATGACCGGTGGCCAGCCGGTGGACGGCACCACCTCCGTGCCGATGATCGCGCAGCAGATGGCGGCCGAAGGCATCAAGCGCATCGCCCTGGTCACCGAGGACCTCTCGCGCTACGAAGACCCGAGCGCCCTGCCCTCGATCGTCACCCTGCACGACCGCAAGGAGATGGACGCCATCCAGCGCGAGCTGCGTGAGCTGCCCGGCGTCACCGTCATCATCTACGACCAGACCTGCGCCGCCGAAAAGCGCCGCCGCCGGAAGAAAGGCGAATTCGCCGACCCGCAGAAGCGCATGGTCATCAACGAAGCCGTCTGCGAAGGCTGCGGCGACTGCGGCATCCAGTCCAACTGCGTCTCGATCCTGCCGAAGGAAACCGACTGGGGCCGCAAGCGCACCATCGACCAGAGCTCCTGCAACAAGGACTACTCCTGCGTGAAGGGCTTCTGCCCGTCCTTCGTGACCGTGGAAGGCGGCTCGCTCAAGAAATCGAAGACCGGCGCGGGCAAGGCCAATAACGACGACGGCTGGGGCGAGCTGGCGGCACCTGTGCTGCCGTCGATCGCGCAGCCGTACAACATCCTGATCAACGGCATCGGCGGCACCGGCGTGATCACCGTTGGCGCCCTGATGGGCATGGCCGCGCACCTGGAAGGCAAAGGCGCCTCGGTGCTGGACATGACCGGCATGTCGCAAAAAAATGGCTCGGTCACCTCGCACGTGAAGATCGCGCAGTCGCCATCCCACCTGCGCGCCCAGCGCATCGCCACCGGTGAGGCGGACCTGGTCCTCGGCTGCGACATGCTAACCACCGGCGCCGCCGATGCCGTCTCCAAGATGGCACCGGGCCGCACCGCCGTCGTGGTCAACCTGCACGAGCAGCCAACCGGCACCTTCGCGCAGCAGCGCGACTGGGAGTTCCCGGCCGCCGATGTGAAGTCCCTGATCACCGAATCCGTGGGCGGCGCCGAGGCTGCGGACTTCATCGACGCCACCAAACTGGCCACCGCGCTGATGGGCGACTCGATCGCCGCGAATCTCTTCATGATGGGCTACGCGTGGCAGAAGGGCCGCATCCCGCTGTCGGAAGCCGCCCTGCTGCGCGCCATCGAACTCAATGGCGTGGCTGTGGAGGCCAACAAGCGCGCCTTCCAGTGGGGCCGCCGCGCCGCCGTGGATCTCAAGCGCGTCGAAAAAGTCGCGCTGCCCACGCAGGCCATCGTGGTGCAGATGCCGCAGTCGCTCGATGCGCTGATCAACAAGCGCACCGAGTTCCTGACCGCGTACCAGGACGCTGCCTACGCCGCCCGCTTCACGGCGCTGGTCGACCAGGTCCGTGCCGCCGAAGGCTCGCTGCATGCTGGGACCAGGCTGGCGATGGCCGTCGCCAAGTCCTACTCCAAGCTGCTGGCGTACAAGGACGAATACGAAGTCGCGCGCCTGTACACCGATGGCCGCTTTGTCGAGCAGCTGAAGACCCAGTTCGACGGCAGCTTCTCGCTCAAGTTCAATCTGGCGCCCCCGCTGTTCGCCAAGAAGGACGCCGCGGGCAAGCTGGTGAAGGTGGAATACGGCTCCTGGATGTTCGGCGCTTTCAAGCTGCTGGCCAAGCTGAAAGGCCTGCGCGGCGGGGCGCTGGACGTTTTCGGCTACACCGCTGAACGCAAGATGGAGCGCCAGCTGATCGAGGAGTATCGTGTGCTGATCGAGTCGATCCTGCCCAAGCTGACCGCGGACAACCTGCCATTGGCCGTGGAGCTGGCCGCGCTGCCGGATCAGATTCGCGGCTTCGGCCACGTGAAGGAGAAGGCAGTCGAGCAGTTCCGCGCCCGCAAGGCCGAGCTGCTGGCGCAGTTCGACGCGCCCGCCCGCAGCGCGGCCGCATAAATCGTCAATATCATCGCCGTTCGCGCGCGGGCCACAGCGGCCCAGCGCGGACCACGGAATCGAGTGACGTTAACGTAAACGTCATATAATCGGAGACTTCATCCGCACCCACCGGATACGCTCACCATGAACGACATCACGAATGCCGCCAAACTGGCGACCCCGGACCAGAAGGTCACCACCAACAAGGTCCGTTTCGTCACCGCCGCCTCGCTGTTCGACGGCCATGACGCTTCCATCAACATCATGCGCCGCATCCTGCAGTCGCAGGGCGTGGAGGTGATCCACCTCGGCCACAACCGCTCGGTCGACGACGTGGTCACCGCGGCCCTGGCCGAAGACGTGCAAGGCATTGCCATCTCCAGCTACCAGGGCGGCCACGTCGAATACTTCAAGTACATGATCGACCTGCTGCGCGAGCGCGGCGGCGCGCATATCAAGGTGTTCGGCGGCGGCGGCGGCGTGATCGTCCCGGCCGAAATCGAAGAGCTGCATGCCTATGGCGTGACCCGCATCTTCAGCCCGGAAGACGGCCAGAAGATGGGCCTCGTCGGCATGATCCAGTCGATGGTGCAGGCCTGCGACGTCGACCTGACGCCATACGCGCCCACCACCCTTGACCCGCTGCGCGACGGCGAGGTTGCGGCCCATCATCGCCCGCTGGCCCAGCTGATCACCGCCCTCGAAAACGGCAAAGCCGACGCGGACCTGGTTAAGCAGCTCCACACCATCGCCGACGGCCTGAATGTGCCGACGCTGGGCATTACCGGCACCGGCGGCGCGGGCAAGTCCTCGCTGACGGATGAACTGATCCGCCGCATCCGCCTGGACCAGGGCGATGCGCTGAACATCGCGGTCATCTCCATCGACCCGTCCCGCCGCAAGTCCGGCGGCGCCCTGCTGGGTGACCGCATCCGCATGAATGCCATCAACCCGTGGGCGGGCCAGGCGCGCGTGTACATGCGCTCCCTCGCCACCCGCGAAGCCGGTTCCGAGATCTCGCAGGCGCTGCCCGACGTGATCGCGGCCTGCAAGGTGGCAGGCTTCGACCTGGTGATCGTCGAGACCTCCGGCATCGGCCAGGGCGATGCGGCCATCGTCCCGCACGTGGACGTGTCGATGTACGTGATGACGCCGGAATTCGGCGCCGCCTCGCAGCTGGAGAAGATCGACATGATCGACTTCGCCGACTTCATCGCCATCAACAAATTCGACCGCAAGGGCGCGCAGGACGCGCTGCGCGACGTGGCCAAGCAGTACCAGCGCAACCGCGAACTGTGGACCAAGAAGTCCGAGGACATGCCAGTCTACGGCACCCAGGCTTCCCGCTTCAACGACGATGGCGTGACCGCGCTGTACCAGGGTATCCTGCCGCGCCTCGCGGAGTTCGGCCTGAAGACCACCAAGGGCAAGCTGCCCCGCGTCGACGCGCGCCACTCCAGCGGCAAGAACGTGATCGTGCCACCGGCCCGCGCGCGCTACCTCGCCGAGATCTCGGACACCGTCCGCGGCTACCACAAGAACACCTACAGGCAGGTCAAGCTGGCGCGTGAACGCCAGCAGCTGACGGAGGCCAAGCGCATGCTGGCTGCCGCCTCGAAACCGGCGGACTTCGATGACCTGATCACCGAGCGCGATCACGCCATGGAAGCGGGCGCCAAGAAGCTGCTGCAGATGTGGCCCGCCATGCAGGCCGCCTACTCGGGCGACGACTATGTCGTGAAAATCCGCGACAAGGAAATCCGCACGCGCCTCGTCCAGCAGACGCTGTCGGGCACCCGCATCCGCAAGGTCTCGCTGCCCAAGTTCGAGGACCACGGCGAAGTCCTGCGCTGGCTGATGCTGGAGAACGTCCCCGGCTCGTTCCCCTATACCGCTGGCGTGTTCGCGTTCAAGCGCGAAGGCGAAGACCCGACCCGCATGTTCGCGGGCGAAGGCGACGCGTTCCGCACCAACCGCCGTTTCAAGCTGGTCTCGGAGGGCATGGACGCCAAGCGCCTCTCCACCGCGTTTGACTCGGTCACGCTGTACGGTGCCGACCCCGCGCTGCGTCCCGACATCTACGGCAAGGTCGGCAACTCCGGGGTTTCGATTGCGACGCTGGACGACATGAAGGTCCTGTACGACGGCTTTGACCTCTGCAACCCGAGCACCTCGGTCTCGATGACCATCAACGGCCCGGCGCCGACCATCCTGGCGATGTTCATGAATACCGCCATCGACCAGCAAATGGCCAAGTTCGAGCAGGACAACGGCCGCCAGCCGACCGACGACGAAGCCGCGAAGATCCGCGCCTGGGTGCTGCAGAACGTGCGCGGCACCGTGCAGGCGGACATCCTCAAGGAAGACCAGGGCCAGAACACCTGCATCTTCTCGACCGAGTTCTCGCTCAAGGTGATGGGCGACATCCAGGAGTACTTCGTGCACCACCAGGTGCGCAACTTCTACTCGGTGTCGATCTCCGGCTACCACATCGCCGAAGCGGGTGCGAACCCGATCTCGCAGCTGGCGTTCACGCTGTCGAATGGCTTCACCTTCGTGGAAGCCTACCTGGCGCGCGGCATGCACATCGACGACTTCGCGCCCAACCTCTCGTTCTTCTTCTCGAACGGGATGGACCCGGAGTACACGGTGCTGGGCCGCGTGGCGCGCCGCATCTGGGCCGTGGCGATGCGCGACAAGTACGGCGCCAACGAGCGTTCGCAGAAGCTCAAGTACCACATCCAGACTTCCGGCCGCTCGCTGCACGCGCAGGAGATCGACTTCAACGACATCCGCACCACGCTGCAGGCGCTGATCGCGATCTACGACAACTGCAACTCGCTGCACACCAACGCGTACGATGAGGCGATCACCACGCCGACCGACGAATCGGTGCGCCGTGCGCTGGCCATCCAGCTGATCATCAATCGCGAGTGGGGCCTGGCCAAGAACGAGAACCCGAACCAGGGCTCGTTCATCATCGAAGAGCTGACCGACCTGGTGGAAGAAGCGGTGCTGCAGGAGTTCGAGCGTATCGCCGAACGTGGCGGCGTGCTCGGTGCGATGGAAACCGGCTACCAGCGCGGCAAGATCCAGGAGGAGTCGCTGCTGTATGAGCACAAGAAGCACGACGGCTCGCTGCCCATCATCGGCGTGAACACCTTCCGCAATCCGCACGGCGACGCGACCCCGCAGACCATCGAGCTGGCCCGGTCCACCGACGATGAAAAGCAGTCGCAGCTCAAGCGCCTGGAGGACTTCCACCAGCGGAATGCCGACCGCTCGGCGCAGATGCTGGCCGAGCTGCAGCGCGCCGCCATCGACAACGAGAACGTATTCGCCAAGCTGATGGACGCGGTGCGCGTCTGCTCGCTGGGACAGATCACCACCGCGCTGTTCGAGGTGGGCGGCCAATACCGCCGCAACATGTAACGTGTAATACTGCGCGCCAAGCGCTGTCGAATCAGGACGGCGTGGTTCGTCGTGGTCCCGCGGGGCCATGCGAGCCACGCCGTTTTTTCATTCCACCTTGGAGACCGCAATGCAATACATGCTGCTGATTTATTCGAGCGAAGCCGAATGGGATGCCTTGACTGAGGCCGAGCGCCAGGCCATCTACGCGCGCTACGCCGCCGTGGAGCAGGAGATGATCCAGGCAGGCGTTTGCCGGGGCGGCGCGGAGCTGGCGCCCTCCCGCACCGCGTCCTCGATCCGCGTCCGCCATGGCAAGCCGCAGCGCACGGATGGGCCGTTCACCGAGACCAAGGAGATGCTGGGCGGGTACTTCCTGATCGACGTGCCGGGCCTGGAGCAGGCCGAATACTGGGCCGCCCGGCTGCCGACGGCGGAAAACGGCACCATTGAAGTGCGCGCCCTGACCGCCAACCAGATTTGAATCAGCGTTTGAAAATCATTAGTCGAATCGGCGCCGCGCGGCCCGTCGTGGCAGCAGGCAGGCCGCTTTGGCCGCGCCGGACAACCCATCGAAAGGACTGACCATGCAATACATGCTGCTGATTTACGCCGACGAGAACATGTGGGACGCCATGCCTGCGGACGAACGTGCACGCGTCTCGGATGGCTTTACGGAGGTGACGAAAAAGATGGCCGCTGCCGGTATCCTGAAGGGCGGCGCCCAGCTGCAGAGAGCTCGCACTGCTGCGACGGTGCGCGTGCGCCAGGGCCGCCACAAGATCGTCGACGGCCCCTTCGCCGAGACCAAGGAGCACCTGGGCGGCTACTACCTCATCGACGTGCCTTCGCTGGAAGAGGCCACGCAATGGGCCGCCCAGCTCCCCGCCGCCGCCATGGGCAGCGTGGAGGTGCGCGGCCTGACAGAGCGGCAGTCCGAGACGATCGTCAACGAATGAGGGGACGCCGGCCCGCGGTGACGCGCGGCCGGCAGCACGGTCAGCGCGGCGCGGGGCCGGTGGTGGTGCCGGGGCGGAGGATGGGCTGCCAGAGGACTTGCAGCTCGGCGGCCGCGGTGCCGTCGCGCAGGGCGGCGAGCATCTCGACCATCTTGCGGCCCGCCTCCGCGAGGCCGGGCTGGTCGATCACGGTCACGTGGGGCACCAGGGTGTCCTCCATCGGGCCCCACACGATGACCGACATCTCTTCGCCGATCTTGATGCCGGCATCGAGCAGCGCGCGCACGGCGCCGATGCCGGACAGGTGGTTGTCCACCACAATGGCGGTCGGGCGCGGCGAACAGGCCAGCAGGCGCTGGACGGCCTGGTAGCCCGAGCGCCGGTCATGCGCGCGGTCGACCAGGTAGCGCGGGTCGACCGGGAAGCCTGCCGCGTGCATCGCGTTGAGGAAGGCTTCGCGCCGCTGCTGCGCAAAGTTCAGCTCCAGCTGCGCGGAGATCATCGCGATACGCTCGTGCCCCAGCCCGACCAGGTACTCGATCGCCTGCGCGACCCCGGCATCGTGATCGTAATCGAACCATGCATAGGGCTGCCCGAGCACCGTGCGCCCATGCGCCACGAAAGGGAAATTCTGCTTGGCGAGGTACTCGATGCGCTGGTCATACACCAGTGTGCGCGCCACCACCAGGCCATCCACGCGGCGCCCGCGCAGCATCTGGTCATAGGCGCGCATCTCGTTTTCCGGCGACACGGGCGCGACGATCATGTTCATCCCGCGTTCCTCGGTGGCCGCGGCCATCGCGCCCACCACATTCAGGAACATGGGATCGCCGAGGTCCGTTTGCGCGAGCGGATAGATGATGCCGAAGATGTTGGTCCGACCCAGTGCCAGGCTGCGCGCCACCGGGTTGGCCTGGTAGCCCAGCGCCTGCGCCGCCGCCAGCACCTTCTCACGCGTGTTGGCGTTGACCTCCGGGTAGCCGTTCAGGGCGCGGCTCACCGTGGTTTTGGACATGCCCAGGGCCAGGGCGAGGCTTTTGAGATTCGTTGTCATGATTGCCGCAATGTCTAGACATCAGCCGGCGATTATAACCATGTCACCCTGCATTCCGGTCCACATGCCGCTTGAAGAAGAACAAACTCGCCAGCATCAGCCCAATCGGCACCAGCGTGAGGTAGAAGGCAAAGTGACCGTTGAAGCGCCCGAACACATAGCCTGTGATCAGCGAGCCAGTGGTCCCGCCCAACGCCGAGAAGATCACCAGCAGCCCGGTCATCGGTGCGTGCTGGTGCTTGGGCAGGGAGCTGAGCATGACCGAGTTGATGCCGGGGTAGATCGGCGCCATGAACAGGCCGATGAACGGGAACAGGAAGGCCGCCACCGGCGCCGTGGACCAGCTCACGTTCGGGTCCAGCGCCACGTTCTGCGTGAGCGGAAGCGCCAGCAGGACCATCGCGCCCATCGCCAGCACGCAGATGTTCATCACCGGGTACCAGTTCATGCGGCGCATGACATAGCCGGCGGACAGGCGGCCGACGGCCAGACAGAAGGCGTAGATGCTGGTCACTTGCACGCTCATGGCTGCGGGGAGCTTGAGGATCTCGTTGTTAAAGGTCGGCAGCCAGCTGCCCAGCGCCTGCTCCACCAGCACGTACAGGAAGGCGGTGAGCACGAACACGCACACCAGAGGACGCGCCATCAGGCCAAGCATCTCGAAGAAGTCGCGCACCGGGCCACTGCTGTCCGGCGGCGCCGCCTCGTGCTCGTCGAAGCTCGTGAACAGCACCAGCACGAACGTGAAAATGCACAGGGCGGACAAGAGCCAGTAGACATTCAGCCAGCTGTGCGACTGCGGATGGTCCGAATCGATGAAGTAGCCGAAGACCCAGTAGGCACTCAGCACGCCGATCATGAAGAAGCCTTCCAGCGTGTTGGTGATACCGGCGTGCTGCTTGCGGTCCGCCGCCACCAGGCCGATGGTGGAGTACACCGAGACCTTCACCAGCGCGAACGAAATGCCCACGCACAGGAATAGCAGCTTGGCCGTGCCGAACGCCGGGTACAGCGGCATGGCCAGCGTGGCGCATGCCACGATGGCGAGTGCGATCAGCATCGCCTTCTTGTACCCGAGCCGCGGCAGCCAGGAGGCGACCAGGAAGGACACGATGGCGATCGGCAGGTCCTTGAAACCTTCCAGCACGCTGGCCGAGGACTTGCTGATGCCGTAGTTGTTGATGACCTGGAGGATCACCGTGCCCACGGAGTTGAGCAGGATGGCAAAGACGAAGTAGATCAGAAATAGTGCGAGCAGAATCCGCTTTTTGTTCACGCTGTCTCCCTTATTGGTTTTTATGCGCGTTTGTTTCGGTACTCAGTAGTCTTGCAGACTGAATTTCTGCAGGGACGGTATCACACGGTCGGCCCGCGTCAGCACCTCCGGGCTGCCCACGCCAACGGCGTACATGCCCGCATCCTTGATCGATGCGACACCTGCGACGGCATCTTCGACGCCGAGGCAGTCCCCGGGTGCCACGCCGAGGTTCTGCGCCGCCGTCAGGAAGATCTCCGGGTGCGGCTTGCTGTTGGCGATGCGTGCCGCGTCCACCACATAGTCGAAGCGGTCGCGGATGCCCAGGCGGTCCAGCACCGTGAAGGCGTTCTTGCTGACGGAGGCGAGACCGGTCTTCAGGCCTGCCGCACGCACCTCTTCCAGCGCGCGCAGGGCGCCGGGCAGCAGGTCATCCGGCGTCATGGTCGCGATCAGCTGCTGGTAGTGGCGGTTCTTGGTATCCGCCAGCGCCAGCTTCTCGTCCTGCGTGTACGAGCGGGACCCGCGCGCGAGAATCAGGTCCAGGGAGCCCATGCGGTCCACGCCCTTCAGGTGTTCGTTGAAGGCTTCGTCGAACGGCACGCCTTCCGATTCGGCGAGGCGCTTCCACGCGAGATAGTGATAGTGGGCGGTGTCGGTGATGACGCCATCCAGGTCAAAGATCACGGCTTTGAAACGGCTCATGCTGCGTCTCCCATGCGTTGCGCGGGCTGGGTTTTCGAAAGCTTGACCTCGCGGCCATGGTGGGTGAATGCCAGCTCGTCCCCCTCCGCCAGCGTGTACATGGCGCCATGCGCGTCCACCACCACATCGAGCAGTGCGCCGCGCACGTGGACCTTGAAGCGGTAGCGCTGCCACTGCGCGGGCAGCGTCGGCGCAAAGCGCAGGGTGCCGTTCGAGAGGCGCATGCCTGCGAACCCATAGGCGACGCCCAGCCAGGTGCCCGCCATCGCCGCCGTATGCACGCCGTATTCAGTGTTGGCGTGGGTGTTATCCAGGTCCAGCCGCGCGGTCTCCATGAAGTATTCGTAGGCCTTGTCGCGATAGCCCACTTCCGCCGCGATGATGCTGAAGATGCAGGACGACAGCGACGAGTCGTGCGTCGTCACCCGTTCGTAGAAGTCGAAGTCGCGCTTCTTGTCGTCCAGCGTGAATTCATCGGAGAGCAGCAGCAGCGCCAGCACCACGTCGGCCTGCTTGCAAACCTGGTGGCGGTAGATCACCAGCGGGTGGAAATGCAGCAGCAACGGGTACTTGTCCTTCGGCGTATTCGCGAAGTCCCACGGCTTCTTGGACAGGAAGCTGTCGTCCTGCGCGTGGATGCCCAGCGTGTCGTCGTACGGCAGACGCATGCTGTCGCAGGCTGCGGTTAAGGCGGCCAGTTCGTCACCCCGCAGGTCGATCGCGGCGGCCACGCGGGCGTAATCGGCCGGGCGCTCGGCGCGCAGCCGCTCCGCCACCTGCACCGCAAAGCGCATATGCATGCGCGCCATGGCATTGGTGTAGTAGTTGTTGTTGACGATGGCCGTGTACTCGTCCGGCCCCGTCACGGCATTGAGGCAGAAGCGGCCCTGCATGTCGTAGCTGCCGATGCCGAGCCAGATACGCGCCGTCTCGAGCACGATCTCCGCGCCATATTGCGCGATGAAGTCGAAGTCCCCGGTCGCTTCCAGGTACAGGCGCACCGAGTAGGCCACGTCCGCATTGATGTGGTACTGCGCCGTCCCGGCCGGGAAGTAGGCCGAACATTCCTCGCCCGCGATGGTGCGCCACGGGTACAGCGCGCCCTGCTCGTGCGACATCGCGCGGGCGCGCTCGCGGGCCTTGGGCAGGCCGTGGTAGCGGTACTGCAGCAGCGCGCGGGCGATCTCGGGCTTGGTGAAGAGCAGGAACGGGAAGATGTAGATCTCGGTGTCCCAGAAGTAGTGGCCTTCGTAGCCTTCTCCGGTCACACCCTTGGCCGCGATATTGGTCTTGCCGTCCCGGCCCGCCGATTGCAGCAGGTGGTACTGGTTGAAGCGCACGCCCTGCTGCAAGGCGTCGTCGCCCACGATTTCCACGTCGGCCTGGCGCCAGAAGTCGGCCAGGTACGCGGACTGCTCGGCGGCCAGCGCGGCAAACATGGCGCTCGATGCATGCTTTAGCTCGTTCAATGCATGGGACGCCACATCATCTTCAGCCACGTCGCGCGAAGACACGTAAGCGATGACCTTACACAGCGTGACCGTGGCACCTTGTGCCAGCTGCGCCTCGAACGCCTGCCCCTCCCCTCGCCGCTCGACAAAAGCGCCCCCAACAACCGTCGTGTGCGTCGCCGTGGCCAGCAAAAAGCCACTGTTGCGCGTACGCTGCAGGACCAGGACCTGCGCATCATCGACGTCCCGCTGCACCACTTCCAGCGACGGCCCGGTCACCGCGGAGCCGACACGCGGATCGTCGCCCGCCAGCAGATTGGTCACGGCGCTGTCGACAAAGGACTCGATCCGCACCTGACCGCTGAAGTTCAGCGCCGTCACCGCATACTCCACCGCCGCCACATGCTTGCGCGCGAACGACACCAGCCTGCGCGACACGATGCGTACCTGCTTGCCACTGGCGGACTCCCAGTCGATGCGCCGCTCCAGCACCCCGGTGCGCACATCCAGCACCCGCTCATACGCCAGCATGCGCCCTGCCGCAGGATCGAAGGCCTCGCCCTCGACGAACAAGGCCACCCGCTTCGCATTCGGCACATTGAGCATGAACTCATTGGTGCGCGCCAGCCCGTAGGCGTTCTCGGGATAGTGAATCGGCTCGTTCTCGTAGAACCCGTTCAGGTAAGTGCCTTCCAGCGTCCCATCGGCCACCGTGCCGAAGTCCTCGTGCGTGCCGCGCATGCCGATGTAGCCATTCCCGAGCGCGAACAGCGTCTCGTGCAAAAACGCGCGGGCCGGGTCGAGCGCCTGCTCGCGGATGCACCAGGGTTCCGCCGGGAGGGCGCCTATGTTATCGATAACATTGTTCACTTCAGTGGTCCTGTTCGGGCTAATCGTTATGAGTGAAAGGGGGTCAGGTCTGCCGGACGATGAGGGTCGTCGGCAGGGTCTCGGAATGGACGGACTGGCCGTCGATCAGCGCCAGCATCTTCTTCGCCAGCAGCACCCCGCCATCGCGCAGGTACTGGTGCACGCTGGTCAGCGGCGGGACAAAGCTGGCCGCGCTGGGGGTGTCGTCGTAGCCGATCACGGAAATCGCATCGGGCACGCGCAGCCCCGCCTCGGTGAGTGCACGGATGGCGCCCATGGCCAGGTGGTCGCTGGCGGCAAGCAGGCCGTCGAAGGCCGCGCCCTTCTTCTTGAGCAGTGACGAGACGCTGTCGAAGCCCGCCTCGAAGGTGAAGGCCTTGGGGCGGATGATGTGCACCGTCGCACGCCCGGCCATGTGATCGATCAGGCCCGCGCAGCGCTCCTGCACCTCGGCGTGGTCCACGTCGCCCAGGAATACCAGCTTGCGCCGGCCCAGCTCCAGGAAGCGCTCCGCCGCCGACTGGCCGCCCTTGCGGTTGTCCGAACCCACCGTGACGTGCGTGGTATCGCCGTCCGGCGCACCCCACACCACCAGCGGCAGGCGGATGCCATCGAGTGCCTTGACCGCCTCGCCGTGCGAACCCTGGCCCAGCAGGATCACGCCATCGGCGCCCTGCACCGGCGCCGTGTCCAGCAGGTGCTTGGAGGTCAGCACCACGCTGTACCCGGCGGTGGTCAGCTCCTGCGTGATCCCGCCCAGCAGTTCGAGCGGATACGGATCCGACATCGGCCGCGCCTTCACCGGCGCCATCTCCACCACCACCGCCACCGAATACGAGCGTCGCATGCGCAGGTTGCGGGCGCTGATGTTCAAGCGGTAGCCCTGCTCGGCGGCGAGCTTCTGGATCTTCTCACGCGTCTTTTCGGTGACCAGGTCGCTCCCCCGCAGCGCGCGCGATACGGTGATCGTGGAGACGCCCGCCAGCTTGGCGAGATCTTCCATCGTCAGTCCGTTGTCGCTTTTTTGCGACGCATTCTTGGGGGCGGGCATAGGGATGTATTGCTGGGAAGTTACCGGTTTGAACGCATTATGACAGAAATTGTTTGCCCGTCGAGAAAAATGTTATCGATAACATTTTCGTTGACATCGATAACATTTCTTGTTTCAATGGCCCCACTTTGTGTTGACGGAAGACCATGACCAGCACGAAGACCGGCCGGAGACGCCGCCGCAGGCATACCAACAAGAGAGCACACACATGAAAACGCAAGCCTTTCCCCAGCTGTCGGCCATCGCCCTGGCCGTGCTGGCCCTGACCCAGCAAGCCCACGCCCAAACCACCGACGCCCAGGCCACCGCCCCTGCCGCCGGCGAGCAGAAAGCGGTCGCCCAGGAGATGCAGCAGGTCGTGGTAACCGGTTCCGCCACCAACGGCGTGCGCAAGCTGGACGCCACCTACTCCATCACCACCGCCAGCGAAGCCCAGATCAAGGAAGCCGCCGCCTCCAGCACGGCCGACCTGCTGAAGATCGTCCCCGGCGTGTTCGCCGAGTCCACGGGCGGCAACGCGGGCGCCAACATCGAGGTGCGCGGCTTCCCCTCGGGCGGCGACGCGCCGTTCGTGACGGTCCAGCTGAACGGCAATCCGCTGTACCCGGCGCCGACCCTGTCCTTCCTCGAGAACTCCTCCCTCTTCCGCATCGACGACACGGTCGATCACGTCGAGGTGCTGCGCGGCGGTCCGTCCACCGTGTTCTCCAACGGCCAGCCCGGCGCCACCATGAACTTCATCCTGAAGAAAGGCGGCGACGATCCCGAAGGGTCGGTGCGCTTCACCACCGGCACCGGCAACCAGCGCCGGGTCGATGCGGTCTACAGCGGCAAGCTGGCTGACAACTGGTACGGCATGATCGGCGGCTTCCACCGCACCTCGCAGGGCGTGCGCGACGCGCAGTTCCCGGCCGACGACGGCGGCCAGGTGAGCGCCAGCCTGACGCGCCGCCTGCAGGACGGCGAAGTGACCTTCTGGACCCGCGTCACCAACGACAAGAACGCCTTCTACACCGGCGTGCCGCTGGTCGCTGCCGCCAATTCCGGCGACCAGCCCAGCGCCTTCCCCGGCTTCGACCCGCTGACCGGCACCCTGGGCTCGAATGAACTGCGCAACGTGCGCCTCGAAGTGGGCCCCAACGGCCAGACCCTCAACAAGGACCTGGCCGATGGCCGCGGCCTGCACACCACCGTCGCGGGCATGGACTTCCAGCAGCGCATCAACGGCTGGAACGTGACCAACAAGGCGAGCTACCTGTCCGGCACCGCGCCGACCCTGGCCATCTTCACCGGCGACGCGCCGATGACCGCATCGGCCTACATTGCCAAGGCCGTGGCCTCGGCCAACGCGAATGCGGCCGTGGTGGCCGCAGCGGGCGGCCGCCTCGCGACCGGCGGCACCGCCACCTACAGCAACGGCGGCGGCGCGGTCGCGGGCAGCCAGCAGATCCTCTCGGCCGGCATCTGGTCGGTGGACAAGGACCTGAAATCCTTCACCGACGAACTGCGCGTGAACAAGGAGATCGCCCCAGGCCACACCCTGACCGCGGGCCTGTACTTCGCCGACTTCTCCACCCAGGACGAGTGGTACCTCGGGAACGGCACCCTGATGACCGCGCAGAACAACGCGCGCCCGGTCGACGTCAAGCTCGATAACGGCGTGGTGGTCTCCGGTGCCGGCCACGATGGCGCCTCCTTCTTCACCCTGGACGAGCGCTGGAACGGCCATAACACCGCCGGCTACCTGGCCGACGAGTGGAAGGTCAACGACCGCCTGAGCGTGGACGCGGGCGTGCGCTACGAGCAGCAGCGCGTGGACGGCACCATGTCCGTGCCCAAGTCGGTGGACCTGGATAACAACCCGCTCACCGTGTACAACAACAACGCCTCGGTGCTCTCGGGCGGGAACACCTCGATCCACCGCACCGACAAGGAGTGGTCGTATACCATCGGCGGCGGCTACAAGCTGGCCAAGGACATGAACCTGTTCGCCCGCATCAACTCCGGCGTGGCCTTCCCGCAGTTCGACACCCTGCGCGATTCCGCCGGCACCGCACCGGTGGTGAAGATCAAGCAGTACGAGGTCGGCTTCAAGACCGTCGGCACCCTGTACAGCGCCTACGTGACCGCGTTCCATACCGACTTCAAGGGCCTGCCGTTCAGCCAGATCCTGTCGGACGGCCGCCAGGTCAATGACATCGCCGGCTCCAGCGGCAACGGCGTCGAGTTCGAACTGGCCGTGCGCCCGATCCAGAACCTGCAGGTGTCCTTCACCGGCGACTGGCAGGACTCGACCTACAAGGACTTCCCGGCCGGTTCCGCCGCGGGCACCAACGGCAACCGCGTCCAGCGCCAGCCGAAGTTCCAGGCGCGCCTGACTCCGAGCTACCGCATCCCGATGGACTGGGGCTCGGTCAAGCTGCACGCCACCTGGACCACCATCGGCGACCGCTGGTCCGACACCCAGAACCTGCAGCTGCTGCCGGGGTATAAGACGCTCGACGCGGGCGTGCTGGTTTCGGTAGGCGATCGCGTGGACGTGCGCCTCACCGGTACCAACCTGACCAATGAGTTTGGCCTCACCGAAGGCAATGCCCGCATCATCGGCAGCGGCACTGGCGGCGTGGTGTTCGGGCGCCCGATCTTCGGGCGTGCGTGGGAAGCCTCGCTGACCTACCGCTTCTGATTTGTAGATCTTTCTGACCGTTCCCTCCTGGTCTTACCGGACAGGCTATGCTCATGGCCTGTCCGGTTTTTTATTTGAGTGACCGATGAAATTCCTTGCGCTCCTGCTGCTGCCCCTCGGCGTCCATGCCGCCGACGATCCGTGGTCGGTGGCCGCCACCCGGATCGATCCCGCCAAATATCACGGCGTCACCGTCGCCAACGGTGTCCTCGGCCTGGTCTCCTCCCCCGAACCGATGAAGGTGGCCGACGTGGTGCTGGCTGGTGCCTATGACACCTACGGCCGCGGGCGCGTGGACAACATCCTCAAGGGCTTCAATTTCATGAACATGACGCTGGACGTGAACGGCCAGCCCGTGAACGGCAGCACGGTGAACAACTTCACCCAGCGCCTGGACATGAAGAGCGCCCAGCTCGTGACGGACTTCGAGGTGCCGGGCAAGCTGCACGTGAAGCACACCCTGGCCGCCTTGCGCCAGCTGCCCTACTCCGCGCTGGCCGTGGTGGAGCTGACCGCACAGGCGGACGTGGACGTGACTCCCGCCAGCGTAATCGAGTCGCCCGACGTGCTGCGCGAGGTGAAGAACCTGTACGCGCTGATCGACCGGCCGCACGCCAGCATCGGCCTCACCACCTCCGTCGGCAAGAGCCCGTCCGGCCGCCACACCGTGGCTGCATCGACGGCCTTCATCTTCGAGAACGGCGAACGCGCCGCGTTGATTCACGAAGACTGGGACTACAACCGCCACTGGACCAAATTCACGCGCCACCTGACGAAGGGCGAGCGCTATACCTTCGCGGTCGCCGGTTCCATGCTCGCCTCCAGCCAGGTGGCCGACCCGCACAACGAAGCCGAACGCCTGACCATCTACGCCGCGCTGGAAGGCCGCGCGCGTTTGCTGGCCGCGCACCAGCGCGCGTGGGACCAGCTGTGGCGCAGCGATATCGTCATCGACGGCGACCCGGCCATCCAGCGCGACGTGCGCTTCATGCTCTACCACCTGTACTCGTTTGCGCGCGAGGGCACCAGCGACAGCCTCTCGCCGATGGGACTCTCGGGGCTCGGTTACAACGGCCACGTGTTCTGGGACGCCGAGCTGTGGATGTATCCACCCCTGCTGGTACTGCACCCGGAGCTGGCCAGGTCCATGCTCGAATACCGCTACCAGCGCCTGGACGCGGCGCGGCGCAACGCCTTCGCGCATGGCTACAAGGGCGCGATGTTCCCGTGGGAGTCCGCCAGCGAAGGCCAGGAGGCCACGCCCGTATGGGCGCTCACGGGGCCCTTCCAGCAGCACATCACCGGCTGCGTGGGCTGGGCCTTCTGGAAGTACTACCAGGCCACGCATGACAAAACGTGGCTGCGCGAGCGCGGCTACCCGGTGCTGAAGGAAGTGGCGGACTTCTGGGCCAGCCGCGTGGAGCGGCATGGGCCGGGCCACTACGACATCAATAACGTCATCGGCGCCAACGAGTGGCAGGAGAACATCGACAACAACGCTTTCACCAACGGCATGGCGATCACCGTGCTGCGCTACGCCGCGCAGGCAGCGCGTGAACTCGGTCTGGCGCCCAACCCGGACTGGGAACATGTAGCGGACAACATCCCGGTGCTCACCTTCCCCGACGGGACGACACGCGAGAACCGTACCTACGACGGAGTGCCGATCAAGCAGGCGGACGCGAATTTGCTGGCCTACCCTTTGAACATCGTCGTTGGCCGCGAGCGCATCGCGCGCGACCTGGCGTACTACGAAAAGCGCATGTCGCCCGAGGGCCCGGCCATGGGCTGGTCCACGCTGGCGACGCTGTACGCGCGCCAGGGCGATCCGGCCAAGGCGTACGCCATGTTCCAGCGCAGCTACCAGCCGAACAAGGTCGGCCCGTTCGGCGTGCTGGCCGAAACGGCGGGCGGCAGCAACCCGTATTTCGCCACCGGCGCGGGCGGGACGCTGCAGACCATGATCTTCGGCTTCGGCGGGGTCGACCTCACCGATGCAGGCGTGGTGCAGCGCCCGGCCGTGCTGCCGACGGGCTGGAAAGGTGTGCGCGTCGTGCGGGATGGCGCCGCGCCGTGACAAAAAAGTTGAATTATTGCCACTTTTGTCCTACGCTGAGGGCTGTCGCAACGATAACAACCGGTCGTGGCCACAACCCTCACCCTTTCCAGCCTCACCAGTCTCCAGGCGCAGCTCGTGCAGGCGCAGCGCGTCGTCGCGCGTGACCAGGCGCAGGTGGACGCTGACCAGTCCGCGCTGGAACAAAGCCAGCGCCAGCTGGCGCGCGACGCCCGCTCGCTGGACTCCCTGTACGACCGCCGCCGCGAAGCCGTCGGCCCGCCCTCGGCACCTGCCATCGACACCGTCCTCCGTTCGCAGTCCAGCGCCGCCACCGGCACCCTGCGCAGCTCCGTCAACAGCGAAGGCCAGCCCCTCGGCCGCCTGATCAACATCGCGGCCTGACCCGCTGTACTGGCGCGCGGCCTTGCGTGCCGCGTCTCGACCTGTTTGCCTTTGCGGTGAAGGCTCGGGAGCTATCCGACCCTGTATAGTCCTTTTTTCCCCGCTCCTCCTTAGCCCCACTCTTTTGCACTCTTTTCTCCTCTAACGAGTGCAGGCAGCACTCTTTTGAACGCTTTTGCGACTCATCGGTCTAAAAAAGAGTGTGAACAAGATCTCTTTGAGTGCGAAAGCGTCTGTTCAACAACTAAAAAGAGTGCAGATGAGGAGAAAAAGATGACGAACAAGATCTACACGTCTCCCGTGGCCGCGTACGTCGAATTCGACACTTACCGGGCCCTGGAGACCTACCTTCTCGATGTCCGCCACCCGAGCAATATTCACGTCGTGATCACGCTGGCCGTGCGCGAATGGCTGGCCAACGCCCGCCGTCGCGCCGCCGACGCACCGAGCACGAACGTGCGGGGCTATCTTTGGAAGAACCTGTTCCTGCCCGACGGCACCCGCCTGCGCACCGAGGTGGCCGGTACGGTCTGGTACGCCACCGTGCAGGGAGACCGCCTCATTTGCGACAACGAACCCACCTCGCCACACCGCTTCGCCAATCGTTTCGGCCAGGCCGGGCGCAATGCATGGAAGACGATCAGCTTGCTCTTCCCCTACGAAACACAGTGGCGTCCGGCCGCATCTTGCCGGGCTCAACAACCGAACGGCCTCTACGGATAGGCGCATCTTGAACGCACTCGGTTGCGCCGCGTTCAAACTCTTTTGTCGGGATAAACGCACTCAAAGGCACTCCTGCGCATCTCAAACGCACTCAGAACTTTTCAGAAGCGTCTCGTTTGCGCGCGAAAGAGTGCGGCTTGATCTCGAAAGAGTGCGAAAGAGTGCAAAAGAGTGCGGCCGAGGAGGAAACCGTTGTTTTCAAGGTGTCCCCCCCGCCCGGTCCCCCGAGCGGCCCGGCCGCATCACGATCGCGTGGCAGCGCGGGCCGAAATCTGGCTATGATGGCCTCACCGCCACTTCCGGAGCCGCCATGCCGATCCAGCCCCAGCAACTCGCCAAGCTGATGCACGAGGTGGAACTCGAAGACCCGATCGATTTCGCCGACCTCCCCTTCCCCGAGCAGGAGCTGCGCGAGCTGGTGGCCACGCACCTGTGCGAGATGGCCGCGTCGATGGAGAGCTTCAGCACCGAAGACAAGCTCATGACCCTGCTGGCCGTCTCCGCCAAGCTGGTGCTGGAAAACATGGTGCTAAACGTGCAGCTGCTGCGCCGCCACGGCCAGCCCGTCAGCGACAGCGTCGAGGCCCTGCTCAGCCGCCTGCGCCGCCCCGGCGAACCGCCGCCCTCAGCCTGAGCTGCCCCCTGCCGGGGGGCGTTACCCCGGTTTGTATGCATGCTAGACTCGCGCCCAGTCTCAACTTGCATACAGGAAATATCATGATTGCGTGGACCCGGCTGCTCGCCGCGCTGACCTTCGCGCTCACTGCCACCCTCGCCCACGCGGGCGACCCGAACGACGTGCCGGGCACCGCCGATCACCCGCAGGTGACGCGCTTCCCCAACTTCCATCTCGACACCAGCGCCCAGAGCGACTACAACGAATTCGCTTTTCCGGTGAAGGGCAACCAAACCACCACCAAAGGCGGCAAGCACTGGGTGATCGACTACGTGCTGAACGAAGGCGCGCGCGCGCCGAGCCAGGCGGAGCTGGTCAAGAACTACGAGAACGCCTTCAAGAAAGTCGGCGGCGCGCTGGTGTTTCGCGGCCCCTATGGCAACGAGGCGACCTACCGCCAGCCCATGGACGGCGGCGGCGAGCGCTGGATGCTGCTGCACGTGACCAGTGACTTCCGCTATACGGTGACCATCGTCGACGTCGCGCCGATGGAGCAGAAGCTGGAGTTCGACGCGGGCCAGATGGCCGAGGCAATCAAGAAGAATGGCTTCGTCGCGCTGAACGGCATCCTGTTCGACACCGGCAAGGCGACCATCCAAGGCGAATCGCAGCCGCTGATCGCCGAGATGGTGACGCTGCTGAAGAACGACCCGTCGCTCAAGCTCACCGTGGTCGGCCACACCGACAACGTGGGCGACAAGAAGGCCAACCTGGACCTGTCGAAGAAGCGCGCGGACAGCGTGATGAGGGCGCTGGTGGCCGGCGGCATCGACGCCAAGCGCCTCAAGGCCGACGGTAAGGGCGACACCCAGCCCTCGTCCGACAACCGCACCGAGGAAGGCCGCGCGAAGAACCGCCGCGTGGAACTGGTCAAAGCCTGATCGTTATTTTTCCGAGAACCCACATGATTATCTGGACCAAATGGCTGGCCGCGCTCCTGCTGGCTTTCGTTTCCGCTTTCGCGCTGGCCGGCGACCCGGCCGACAACGAAGGCACCGTGGAGCACCCGGACATCGCGCGCTTCCCGAACTTCTTCATCGATAACAGCCAGCACAATGACTTCAACGAAGTCGCGTTCCCCGTCAAGACGGGCACCGTGACCAAGGGCGGCAAGTTCTGGTTCGTCGACTACATCCTCAAGGAAGGTGCGCGCCAGCCGAGCACCGTGGAACTGGCCCGCAACTACGAGAATGCCTTCAAGAAGGCCGGTGGCAGCCTTCTGTTTCGCAACGCGGACGGCGACATGACCTTCCGCCAGCCGCTGCCCGGTGGCGGCGAGCGCTGGATGCTGATGCAGGTGCAAAACGACGGCTTCCGCTACCAGCTCACCATCGTCGACGTGGCGGCCATGGAGCAGAAGCTGGAGTTCACTTCGACGCAGATGGCCGATGCGATCAGGAAGGATGGCTTCGTGGCGCTGAACGGCATCCTGTTCGACACCGGCAAGGCGACCATCCAGGCGGAATCGCAGGCGTTGATCGCTGAGGTGGTGGCCCTGCTGAAGAACGACTCGTCCCTCAAGCTGACGGTGGTCGGCCACACGGATAACGTGGGCGACAAGAAGGCCAACCTGGACCTGTCGAAGAAGCGTGCGGACGCGGTGCTGAAGGCACTTGCGGCCGGCGGCATCGATGCCAGGCGCCTGAAGGCCGACGGCAAGGGCGACACGCAGCCGGTGGCGGACAACCGCACCGAAGATGGCCGCGCGAAGAACCGCCGCGTGGAGCTGGTCAAGTCCTGACGTGACAAGGGCCGCGCGCAGGCGGCCCTTTGCTGTACGAGGATCAGGCCGCGCGCCGCGGCCTCCTGATCAAACCCGTTCGGCCTCGAACGACAGGTTGCGCGCCAGCCGCGCCATGAAGCGCAGGCGGTCGCGGTCCCAGGGCGTGAAGCGCGGCAGCTGGAACAGGTCCGTGTTGTCGCTGCGGCCCCAGGCTGTGGACACGGCAGCCTCGAACCCGAGTTCGCGCGCGAGCGCCACGTGTTCGGGCAGGTAGTCTTGCCGTGGCTTGCCGTTCGGGTAGGCGAACAGGCGCAGGGGCTGGCCGATCATCGTTTCCAGTTCCGCCTTGCCGGTCGCGATTTCGCGCCGCGCCGCATCGAGCGGCAAGCGGGCCAGGATCGGGTGGTTGACCGTGTGGCCGCCGATCTCCATGCCGCCCTCGTGCAGCTCGCGCACCTGGGCGGTGGTCATCATCAGATCATCCGGCAGGGCCAGGCCGGTGGATTGCACCAGCCGATTGACCTGCTCCAGCCGCTCTTCCATCGGCACATACTTCAGTTGCATGATCAGCGCTGGAACGGCCGCACGCTTCTCTTCGATGGTGCGGGTGGCATGCACGGGGTAGCCGAGCGCACTCGCATCGATCTGGTCCGGCGCCGCGCGCACCATTTCGATGATGGTGTCGTTCCACATGCGGCCCCCGTTGAGGAAGCCGGTGGCGACAAAAAAGGTCGCATGCAGGCCGAGGCGGCGCAGGATGGGCAACGCGTTGGTGGCGTTGTCCGCATAGCCATCATCGAAGGTGATGCACGCCGCGCGCGGCGGCAGCGTGCCGGCCCGTGCGCGTGCCACGGCCTCCGGCAGCGGCAGCACATTGCAGCAGGCTTTCACCAGCTGCATCTGGCGCTCGAACTCCACGCAGTCCACCTCACCGGGGAACAGCGGGTCCGGCTGCGGCAGCACGCGGTGGTAGATCAGGATCGACAGCCCGCGCCGCCCGCCGGGGGACATCAGGCGCATGGCCGCGCGGCCGAGCAGGTTGAAATCGAACTGGGTCATGAGTGGGCTCTCTTCGGTACGCGGGCCGGTTCCAGCTCCGCCTGCACCGCATCGGGCGGCAGGGGGAGGTCCGCGCCGAGGGCTGCCGCCTTTGCTGCTGCGGACTTGGCCGCCTTCTCGGCTGCCGCTTTTGCCGCCAGCTCCTTCTTGACCACCTGCTGGGTCGCCACCAGCGCGCACATGATGTAATACGGGACATCGAAGTACACGAGGCTCAGGAACGCACCCCCGACCGCAAAGCCGAGCAGCCCGACCTGGCTCATGGTCGACAAATGCACCGCCCATTTGAGGTCCGGATAGGGCTTGGCGTGCTTGATGTTCCAGCTACCCGTGCGCCAGGTGAAGAACCCGAGCAGCAGGTAGAGACCCAGGCCGACGAAGCCATGCTCGCCCAGTGCCTGGAAATAAATCGAATGCGCCGCGTGGATGTCCTTGGGCTCCGGCGCGTACATCGCAAACACGTCCGGCGTGTAGACCTCGAAGCCACCGCCCAGCGGCCGGTCCAGCGCCAGGTTGGTCGCCATCTTCCACGCGTTGATGCGGCCCATGGCGGAAGCATCTTCCTCGTAGGTCTTGACGGTGTCGACCCGCTCGAACCATTTACTCGGCATGAACATCAGCATGGCCGGCGCCAGCACCAGGATGGCCAAGCCGGTCTTGCCCTTGTTGGAGCTCTTCAGCCACAGGAACAAACACATGGCCGCCAGCGCGATGGCCGCACCGCGCGAATATGAGCCGAGGGCGGACAGCGCGCACAGCGCGGTTGACAGCGCGATGCCGCGCTTGGCCCACTTGTTCTGCACCAGCGAGATACAGTAGATCATCAGCGGGATGATCATGATGAGCGCCAGCGCGATCTCGTTGTTCCCTTCGATGAAGGTGCCCGCCGGGCCCCAGACCCGATCCCCGCCGCCGCTGCGGATGGTGAAGATGCCGCCCTTGACGCCGTAGTAGGCCAGCGAGAACACCGTGCAGCCGATCACCGCGTTGATGTGCTCTTTTTCCTTCATGAGCATCAGCACCACCAGCGTCATGCCGAAAATCTTCATGACCTTGACCCACTGGTCGTAGCCCGCCTCCGGGTGGATCGCCGCGATGGCGGTGATGCACATCCACAGCATGAAGGCGAGGAAGGTGCCGGTGACGGGCGTGAGCGGCAGCTTCTTGGGCCCCTTGTGGGTGACCAGGGCCAGCACCGCGACCCCGCTGATGATGGCCGCGAAGGGGAACGAGCGCGCCCAGCCCCAGCCCTGCGAGTGCAGGTTCATCACGCTAATCCACACCCACATCACCGCACCGAAGTACGGCTTCTTGAAGATATACGGCAGCGACCCGAAGACCAGCAGCGCGACGAGTATGTCCCTCATGCCCGGCTATCCACCTTGCTGATCACGTAGCGGAACTTGCCTGACTTCTCGGGCAGGATCTCCGGCACCTGCTCGACCTCGATCTCCACTTCGGCACCAAGGCGGGCGCGGAAGCCCTTGACGATCTGCGCGCGGATGGCGTCGTCCAGTGGCTGTTCCAGCACCACCTGCACCCGCGTCAGGTCCAGCGACTCCTGCACGATCTTGAAGGACTTCACGACCGGCATGTCGCGCAGGATGTACACCAGCGCCAGGCCATGCATCACCGTGCCGTCGCGCGCGACCAGGAAGTCGGTGCTGCGGCCCTGGATCTCCTTCAGCAGCGGCAGCCCGCGGCCACAGGCGCACTGCTCGGAACCCAACACCCCGATGTCGCCGGTGCGGTAGCGGATGAAGGGGAAGTCGCCGGTGGCCAGGTGGGTCACCACGATCTCGCCCGCCTCGCCGGGCGCCACGGGCTGGCCCTGCTGGTCGAGCGTCTCGACGATGATGTCTTCCGCCGTGATGTGCATGCTCCCGGCCGGGCATTGGTGGGCGATGAAGCCCGCATCGCGCCCGCCGTAGCCGTTGGCCACCGGGCAGCCGAAGGTGCGTTCGATCTGGGCGCGCTGCTCGTCGTACAGCTTTTCGGAGGTGACGAAGGCCACGCGGATACCCAGGTCGTCCATGCGCTGGCCGCGCGCCTCGGCATGCCGCGCGATGTGGGACAGCGCGGACGGATAGCCGAACAGCATGCGGGGCTTGCGCTCGCGGATGCGGGCCACGAAAGAATCCAGCTTCGCTTCCGACATCTCGAAGGCAGGGAGCAGCTCGGTGCGCAGCAGCGTGTCGCGCACGGCGCGCATGCGGTCCTGCGCACCCAGTTCGATGGGCGAGCCCCAGACCACGATCTCGCGGTCGCCGATGTCCACATCCCACCAGCGGGTGGCGCGCCACTTGGCCGCCACGTCATGGCTGACGCGCTCCTTGCCGATGTAGAAGATCAGCGGCTCGCCGCTGGAGCCGCCGGTGTTGAAGCGCGCCAGCGTGCCTGCGTCTTCGGCGCGGATGCCGTCGCTGTGGGCGCGGATCGTGGGCTTGTCCAGCAGCGGCAGGCGCTCCAGGTCCTTGAGCGAGGTGATGGCCGCCGGGTCGAAGCCGATGCGCTGGAAGGTATCGCGGTAGTACGGCGACTTGGACCCGGCCCGCACCAGCAGCGCGCGCAGGCGTTCCAGCTGCAGGGCGCGCAGGCGTTCGGGGGACCAGTACTGGGTCTCCTCCATGCGCTTGCGCACCGCCACCGTGCGGTGCTTCTTGAGCAGTTCGTGGACCGGGAACAGCAGCCCGGAAATCAGGGCGGTGTAGGGTCCAGGGGTCAGGTTCTTCGTCATGGGGTGGTGGCTGCTTTGGCCGCGCGCGGCCGGATCACGCTATGGTACACGCCGAGCAGGCGCGGTTTCACATTCGTCCAGGTGAATTGTTGTACGTGCCGCAGTCCGTTCTCGCGCAGGCGCGCGGCCAAAGCCCGGTCCTGGGCCACGCGGACAATGGCGTCGGCCATGGCGCGCGGGTCCTGCGGCGGCACCAGGAGGGCCGTTTCGCCGTCCTGCACGATGTACGGGACGCCGCCCACGCGGGTGCTCACCACCGGCACGCCGCAGGCCAGCGACTCCAGCACCGAGTTGGGCGTGTTGTCGATCAGGGTCGGGTTGACCATCACGTCGGCGGCCTGGTACAGGGCGGCCATGCCGGCGTTGTCCACGCGGCCGGTGAAAGTCACCACGTCCTTGAGCCCCAGCTCCGCCGCCAGCTGCTCCAGCTCCGCGCGCAGCGGGCCGCTGCCCGCCACCGTCATGCGCGCCTGCGGGCAGCGTTCGCGCACCAGCGGCAGCGCGCGAATCGCGGTGGCGTTGTCGTAGATCGGCTCCAGGTTGCGGGCGATGAGGATGTGGGGCTCGATTGCGCCTGCGCGCAGCGGAACAGGATTGAAGCGTTCCAGGTTGACGATGTTGGGGACGATCTCGCACACAAAGCCGAAGCGGCCGAACACATCCTGCAGGAAGCCGGAGGGCACGATGGTGCGGTCCACGCGCTTGAGCGAGAAGCCCACTACCTTCTGCGCCTTGCGGAAGAAGCTCTCCGCCTCGCCGCCCCGGTAGTTGACCACCACCGGCGTGCCGCGCAGGTGGCCGATCCAGATCGCCGGTGCCGCGAACAAATGCCAGGACCAGCCGGAATTGGCCATCACGTGGAACACGTCCACGCGGCCCGCGGCGGACCACAGGTGCGCGAGGTAGGGCACGAGGCGGAACAGCGCGCGCACGCCCTTGATGCGGCCCGCCCATTCCGGCTTGTAGGGCGCGTTCATGCGCACCATCTCGACCTCCACCCCTTCATTGCGGAGCAGGACTTGCAGCTGGAGGGTCTGGTTGGGCATCCCGCCCGAGGGCGGCGGCAGCGGGCCAACGAGGCCCAGGCGCAGCGCGCCCGGGCCGGAGCTCTGGCCGCTGCCATCCATCTCAGGCTTCCTTCCGAACGAGCGCGCCGTAGACACGCTTGTAGCGCGCCACGCTGGCAGCCCAGTTGCGTTCATTTTCGACGAAGGCCCGGCCCTGCACGCGCAGCGCGGGCCAGCTGCCCGGGTCGGCCAGCAGCGCGGAGACCTTGTCCGCCAGCGCGGCCGGGTCGGAGGCGCGGAACAGCACCCCGGTCTTGCCGTCTTCAATCAGTTCATGGTGGCCGCCCACGTCGGACGCGGCCAGGATGCGGCCCTGTGCCATCGCTTCCAGAGGCTTGAGGGGCGTGACCAGGTCGGTCAGGCGCATCTTCAGGCGCGGGTAGACCAGCACGTCCACCAGGTCGTAGTAGCGCTGCACTTCGCTGTGCGGCACGCGGCCAGTGAAGATCACCTTGTCGGCGATGCCGAGGTCCTTGGCCTGCTGCTTCAGGTTCGCGTCCTGCACCCCGCCGCCGACCAGCAGCAGGCGCACGTCCGGCTGTTTCTTCAGGATCGCGGGCAGCGCGTCCAGCAGCACGTTCAGGCCCTCGTAGGCGTAAAAGGAGCCGATGAAACCCAGCACTTGCTTGCCCTCAAGGCCCAGCTGGCGCGCCAGCGCTTCATCGCGCACGCCGCCGACCGTGAAGTCCTCGACGTCCACCGCATTCGGAATCACCGTGACCTTGTCCGCCGGGATGCCGCGGGTGGCGACGATCTCGCCGCGCAGCCCTTCGCAGATCGTGGTGACCGCATTCGCGCGGCGCACCGCATGCGTCTCCAGCGCTCGCGTGATGCGGTAGCGCAGGCCCCACTCCTTGCTGGTGCCGTGGTCCACGGCCGCGTCTTCCCAGAAGGCGCGGATCTCGTACACCACCGGGATGCCCAGCTTGCGGCCGACGCGCAGCGCGGCGATCGCGTTCAGGGCGGGCGAGTGGGCGTGGATGATGTCCGGCTTGACCTCCTGCGCCACTTCCAGCAGGCGCGCGGCCAGCGCATCGATCACCGCCAGCTGGTTCAGCACCGGCAGCTTGCTCTTCCAGCTGGTGGAGGCGGGCGTGCGGTAGAAGCACAGGCCGTCCACCGTTTCGTGCGCGTCCTTGGACGCTCCCTGCTTGGTGCTGGTGATGTGGAAGGTTTCCCAGCCCAGCGCGCGCTGCTGGCGCAGGATCGCGCGCGTGCGGAAGGTGTAGCCGCTGTGCAGCGGGATCGAGTGGTCCAGCACGTGCAGCACGCGCAGCGGGGCGGGATTGTTGGAGTTGGAGTTGGAGTCGCGCATATTCATCACTCGCCTGGCCTTAACCGTTCATTTCCTTGCGCAGGAAGGCTTCGAACATCAGGGTGGTCCAGATCGGGGCCGAGTAGTCGCGGCGGCCCGACTGGTGCATCTCCACCATCTCATGCAGGAACTTCTTGTTGAAGATGCCGGTGTCGGCCAGCAGGGGGCCGAGCAGCGCTTCGCGCACGCGCTCCTTGAGCGGGCCGCGGAACCAGCTCTCCAGCGGCACTGCGAAGCCCTGCTTGCGGCGGTACAGGATGTCGTGCGGCAGATGCTTTTCCAGTGCCTTCTTGAAGATGTACTTGCCCTCGCCGCCGCGCAGCTTCATGTCCGGAGGCAGGCTGGAGATCCACTCGACCAGCTTGTGGTCCAGCAGCGGCACGCGCACTTCCAGCGCATGCGCCATCGAGGCGCGGTCCACCTTGGTCAGGATGTCGCCCGGCAGGTAGGTCTTCATGTCCAGGTACTGGATCAGCGAGAGCGGGTCGTCAGTGGGCGCCTGCTGCTCATGGCGGCGCATCACGTCGATGGCCTTGTAGCCCTGGAGCTGGGTGCGGAAGCCGTCCGAGAACAGCTGCTGGCGCATGGCGTCCGTCATGATCGAGACGCCGTGGAAGTAGCCCTCCACCAGGTCGCGCGACAGGGCTTCGAAGGTGCTCTTGGCACGGAACACGCGCGGCGCCCAATCGGCCTTGGGGTACAGGCGGCCCAGGGTGCCGAAGACGGGCTTGCGCAGCGCGCTCGGGATGCGGCCGCGCACACTGTGCTCGGCCATCGCGAAGCGGTAGCGGCGGTAGCCGGCCAGGTTCTCGTCGCCGCCGTCGCCGGACAGGGCCACCGTCACGCGCTTGCGCGCCAGCTGGCACACGCGGTAGGTCGGGATGGCGGAGCTGTCGGCATACGGCTCGTCATACAGGTGCGAGAGCGTGTCCAGCAGCGCGTAGTCGTCGGTGTCGACGGTCTCGGTGTAGTGGTCGGTCTGGTACTGGCGCGCGACCTGCTGGGCGTATTCCGATTCGTCGTACTTCTTGTCGTTGAAGGCGATCGAGCAGGTGTTCACCGGGCCGTCGGCCAGGCCGGCCATCATCGCCACCACGGCGCTGGAATCCACGCCGCCGGACAGGAAGGCGCCCAGCGGCACCTCGGCCACCAGGCGGATCTTGACCGCTTCGCGCAGGCGGGTGATCAGCTCTTCCTCCGCATCCTGCATGGTGATGGCGGTATCGAGCTTGAAGGGCACGTCCCAGAACTGCTCCGGCTGCGCCAGCGGCTGGCCCACGTTCTGCAGCAGGCGGAAGCCCGGCGACAGCTTGTAGGCGCTCTTGTAGATGGTGCGCGGCTCAGGGATGTAGCCGTAGGCGAAGTACTCTTCCACGGCACAGGGGTCGATCGCGCGCGGGAGATTCGGCAGCGCGCGCAGCGACTTAAGCTCCGAGCCGAAGGCCAGGAAGCCATCCGGCAGCAGCGTGTAGAACATCGGCTTCACGCCCAGGCGGTCGCGCGCGAGGAACAGCTGGCGGCGGTTGCGGTCGAACAGGCCGAAGGCGAACATGCCGCGGAAGTGGTGCACGCAGTCGACGCCCCACTCTTCCCAGGCGTGCACGATCACTTCGGTGTCCGACTTGGTCTTGAAGGTATGGCCCAGTTCCTTGAGCTGCGCGGTGAGCTCGCGGTAGTTGTAGATCTCGCCGTTGTAGCAGACCGTGATGCTGCCGTCCTCGTTGGACAGCGGCTGCTGGCCGGCCGCGATGTCGATCACGGACAGGCGGGTGTGGCCGAACGCCATGCCCGGCTCGGTGTAGACATCGTCTTCGTCCGGGCCGCGGTGGCGCTGGGTCGCGTTCATGCGGCGCACCAGCGCCGGGTCGATGTCGCGCTGGCCGCGCGTATCAAAAATACCGACTATTCCACACATGATTTGGCGGGCTTTCTCAATGGGGTTTTGCGTTCGCAGAGCGTGTCGTAGAGCGACTGGTAAGCCGCCACCATCGCGCCCATGCTGTACTTGCGCAGGACGCGTTCGCGCCCTGCGGTGCCGACCCGCGCTGCATGCGCGGCGTCCAGCACAAAGGGTTCCAGGGCCGCGGCCAGCGCCGCGGGATCGGACGGCGGCACCAGCGTGCCGGTCACGCCGTCCTCGATGACTTCCGGGATGCCGCCCACGCGGGTGCCGACCACCGGCAGCGCGGTGGCCATCGCTTCCAGCGCTGCTCCGGGCGTGCCCTCGGCGATGGAGGACATGGCAAACACACGGAAGGTGCGCAGGATGTCGGCGACATCGGTGCGGGTGCCGGGCAGCCAGACGGCGTCCGCCACGCCCGCATCGGCGGCGCGGGCGCGCAGCTGGTTCAGCACCGGGCCGTCGCCGATGATGGCCAGGCGCAGGCGCTCGCGCAGCTGCGGCTGGCGTTCACGCAGCAGCAGGAAGGCGTCCAGCAGCGCGGCGTGGTTCTTGACCTGCTCCACCCGGCCCACGGTGCCGATCACGATGGGTGCGCCCTCCTCGTCCGGACCGTCCTTGGCGCGGAAGCGGTCGGCGTCGATGCCGTTGGAGAGCAGGCAGCTCTTCTCGTCCGAGACCTTGATGGTGGCGCGCAGCCAGTCCAGCATGGCGCCGGAATTGGCGTAGCAGCAGTCGTAGAACGGCACCATCGCGCGGCGCAGCGCGTTGTGTTTGGGGTTCAGGCCATGCGGATCGGCGGCGTCGCGGCCGTGCGAGCCGTGCACGCGCACCGGCACGCCCGCCAGCAGGGCCACCGGGCCGTACTCGACGGCGGCCAGGTTATAGGCATGCAGCACCGTGGGGCGCAAGCGGCGCAGCGCGCGGTACAGGGCCGCGTGCGTCGACAGCGCCAGCCCGGCGGGCTTGTGCAGCTCGACGATCTGCACGCCTTCGCGCCGGATCTTGCGCGCGAAGTCGGGGTTCGACCGGGTCAGGCAGATGACGGCGTGGCGGTAGGCGCCGGCCGGCATGCGGTTGATGCGTTCGACCAGCAGCGACTCCAGCCCACCGAACGACAATGCGTGGGTGAGGTGGACGACGAGCGGCGGCTGGTCCATGGCGTCGCTCACGGCCGGCCCTGCGCCAGCTGGGCGTCGAGCGTGGCCTCGATCGCCGGCAGGCTGGCGGCGGCGAAGGCGTGCAGCGTGGCGCGCGCGGGCTCCGGCTTGTCGTCGAAGGGCGCGTACAGCAGCACCGCGGCGCCGTCGTCGCGGCCATGCAGCAGTTTCTCGCGCACCTGCAGCAGCTTGCCCTTGGCGTCGCTGGTGGTGGTGGCGCCGCCGACCCAGTACCAGGACCACACCAGCAGGCGGCGCGTGCCGTCCGAGAGCACGGTCTCGCGCACCTGCAGCGCGCGGCCGCCGATGTTTTCGGTGCGGACGGCCTGGCGCACCTGGGTGTAGCTGCCCTTGTCGCGCGCCAGCACGTTGACCGAGGAGACCAGCTTGGACCCGGTCTGCTGCTGGTTGCGGTAGTAGTAGACCAGCACGCCCGCCTGCTCGGTGCCGGCGCGGTAGCTGCGCGCCACCTCGGCGCTCGGCGCCACGAATTGCGGGGTCCAGTCAGTGAAGGTGGGGACAGTCTGCCAGCTGGACAGCGCCAGCGCTGAGAGGTCCGGCTTGGCGGGATTGAACTGGCTGGTCTCGGCATGCTTCGCCCACGCGGGCCACAGGCCGATGACGACGGCCACGCTGGCCAGCATGGCCAGCACGGGCTTG
This sequence comes from Zemynaea arenosa, assembly GCF_004614185.1. GTDB lineage: Bacteria > Pseudomonadota > Gammaproteobacteria > Burkholderiales > Burkholderiaceae_D > Telluria > Telluria arenosa. The sequence goes on from NZ_SPVF01000015.1 coordinate 37,582, forward strand.
GTCAGCACCGTGCGGTCCGCGCGTTCCGGCACCGCGGGCGGCGTGGGCTTGCCCGGCGTGCGGTCCTCGCGCCAGTAGCTGCCGATCCAGAACAGCAGGAACATCACGAGGCCAAAGAACACCCAGCCATAGATGATGTGGTCCACGCCCACCGCCAGCGTCATGCCGGACAGGTGGCCGATGATGACGATCATGTAGGCGCGCAGGCCGTTGGCGAGAATCGGCACCACCACGGACAGGCCGATGAACACCGCCTGGCGCAGGCGCGAACGGAAGCTCAGGTAGGCGTACAGGCAGCCCAGCGTGACCGAGGAAATCAGGTAGCGCACCCCGGAACAGGCTTCCACCACCGACCAGTTCCCGGTCGGGATGGTGAAGGAATTCCCTTCGCGCAGGACGGGGATGCCGGTGGCGACCAGCGCATCGACCGTGAAGTTGGCGGTGATCTGGATCAGCGGCGGCACGAACACTTCGCCGAACGGCACGCCGAACAGAATGAAGACCAGTGGGAACAGCAGGGCGCGCGCAATCTGGCGGCCCAGCACCGCCAGCACCGTCAGCGGCAGCATGGCCGCGAACATGTACTGGCGCGCGACGGCGACTTCGCCGAGGTCCGCGATCAGCCAGCCCGCCCCGCACAGGGCCAGCGCGGCCAGCGCGGGCCAGAACGGCTTGACCGGCAGCTGGCGCAGCGTGTCGCGGCGCTGCCAGATGAGCCAGAGGCTGATCGGCATGATCACCCAGCCGTGCGCGAAGGTCTCGGAGCGGTCCCACACCGACACGATGGACGCGGCGGTGCTGAAGTAGACCAGCACCGGCACCAGCAGCGCGCCGATGAGCAGGAGGAAGGCCGGCACGCCGCTGTCGGCACCGGCCGCGCGCGCAGGCGCAGGCGGCGGCGTTTCAAGGAGGGTCTGGTCAGCCTGCAGCATGGGATTCGGACTCCAGCAGGGTTTGCACGCGCGCGAGGTGGCTGCTCCAGCCATAGCGCGTTTCGACGGTGTCGCGGGCCGCGTGGCCGATGGCGGCATCCGGCGCGTCCAGCGCGGCAATGACCTGGGCGGCAAAGCTGCCCGCGTCCTCGGCCAGCAGCACTTCGCGGCCGGGTGCGGCCTCGATGCCTTCCAGCGCCTGCGGCGATACCACCACGGTCTTGGCCATGGCCATCGCTTCCAGCACCTTGTTCTGGATGCCGCGCGCGATGCGCAGCGGGGCCACCGACAGCGCGGCGTGGGCGACGTAGGGGCGCACGTCCGGCACGGTGCCGGTCACCTTCACGCCCGGCAGGGAGGCCAGGGCCTGCACGTCCGCCGCTGGACGGGCGCCGACGATATAGAAGCTCGCCTGCGGATGGCGCGCGCGCACGGCGGGCAGGATCTCGTTGGCGAACCATTGCACCGCGTCGACGTTGGGCCAGTAGTCCATCGCGCCGCAGAACACCAGCGCCTGTTCGCCCTCGGCGTACGGGTTGGCGTAGGTGCGCGCGGGCGAGAAGAACTCGGTGTCGACGCCGTTACTGAAGTGGCCCGTCTTGGCGGCGCTTTCCGGCGCCAGGCTGCGGAACAGCTCCGCCTCCGGTGCGGACACGAACAGCGAGGCGTCGCACGTCTGCGCGATGTGGCGCTCATAGGCCAGCAGGTGCTTCGCCTCGTGGCGGTACAACCAGCTCATGGGCCAGGACTTCTTGTCCGCGTACTGGCGCCACTTGTCCGAGTCCACATCGCAGAAGTCGACCACGCGGCGCGTGTTCACCAGCGGTTCGGCGTACTGCGCCATCGGCGAGGAGAACACCACCACCCGGCTGATCGGCTGGCGCGCCATTACCTCGCGCACCCAGTTGTGCATCTGGGTGTCGTTGTAATAGTCGAGGGAGAGCGAGCGCTTGCCGAACAGCGCTTTCAAACTGCGGATGCGGGCCTTGGTCGGATTGAGGGCGCCGAAGTACGACAGCGTGCACATGGCCTGCACATGCGGCACGTACTGCCAGTCATCCGGGTCGTCGACGAAGGTCGCCAGGAAGATGTTGTAGTGCTGCGCCAGGTGCCGGAGCAGATGGTACGAGCGGATCTTGTCGCCCTTGTTCGGCGGGTAGGGGATCCGGTGGATCAGGAGCAGCAGGTTGTCCACGGCGTCAGCCCAGGTCCTTGACGATGAAAGGTCCGAGGAAGTTCGCCACCGGCAGCGGAAGCTTCTTCCACATCTTGATGAACAGCTGGTACTTGGGGTTGAGCGGATTGTTATCCGGAAGCTCGGTCCCCTTGATCAACTTGTACTCGTAGGGCAGCGGCGCGGCGGTAAAGCCCCAGTTCTTCTTGAAGTCGAAAGCGCCGGTGCCGGCCTTGCTGCGGCCGAAGTCGAACATGCGGCAGCCCTTGTTGGCGGCGTACTCCATCAGGTTCCAGTACATGAAGTCATTGCCCGCCACCTGGCGCGCGAGGTCCATGCCGCCGCCGTAGTACGGAATCACTTCGTCGCGGAAGTAGAACGACAGGACGGCCGCCACCAGCTGGCCGTCGGCCGTGGTGATCACGCGCACTTCGCACTGCTCGCCAAAGACCTCCTTCAGCAGCGCGAAGTACTTCTTCGGGAACACCGGGGTTCCGAGGCGGTGCACGCTGGTCGCGTATGCGGTGAACAGGCGGTCGACGTGGTCGTCGATGTGGCCCTGGAGACCCAGCTTGATGCCCTTGCGGACCATCGCGCGCTGCTTGCGCGGGATGGCGTTCATGTTGGCCTCGTGGTCCGCCGTGATCTCCTTGCGGAAGGTGTAGTACAGGTCCTTCACATGGAACGAGGGATCGTTCGGGTGCGCGGGCGTCATCACGCGGTATTCGAGGTGGCCGGCGCCCAGGTCGTGGGCGAGCTTCTCGGCGGCCGCTTCCAGCGTGGCGCGCGCGGCGTCGGTACTGGCGGCGACGCCGCCGTACACGCAGAACGGCAGGGCGCCCAGGAAGTGGCCGAACAAACGGCTCTTGATTTCGCCGAGCGGCAGCACGCCGGTGATGGCGCCGTTCTGCTCGACGTAGTAGAACCAGGTCTTGTGGCCAAAGGATTCCTCGACCACGCGCTGCCAGCCGGCCTTGTGGAAGAAGTTGGCCTGCGGGCAGGCGTCCACGAACGCGTCCCAGCGGGCGTGGTCGCCCGGCTGCAGCAGCTTGAGGACGGGCTTGGCCGCTTCGGCCGCCGCGGCGAGATCGACGGCGCGCTTTTCCGCCGCCGCTTCGATGATGGAGCTCATTTGCCAGCTCCGTTCAGGAAAATATTGTCCATGCGGTCCCACGCGAAGTCGCGCGTCAGGGCGCGAATGCGGTCTTCCATGCGGCCGATGTTGACGTAATGGCGGAAGCGCGTCTTCAGGCCCAGGCCTGCGGGGCGCGGCTGCTCCGTGTCGATCTCCCACGGGTGGAAGTAGAACACGGCGGCCTGGCCATCCTGCTGGTTCACGCGGTTCATCATCCAGCGCGAGAGCGGGTAAGGCAGCAGGCGGAAATAGCCGCCGCCCGCCGCGGGCAGGTTCTTCTGGCCGACGCGGATGGTAGTCACCGGCACCTCCAGCAGGCCATCCGGCCCATTCGGGCGGAAAGCGAAGCGCGGGGCTTCCGGCATGCCGTAGTGATCATGCGCGATCGGGTAGATCGAGGAGCTGTACTTGTAGCCGGCTTCCTGCAGCGCATCGAGGGCCCACAGGTTCTGCGCGCCGATCGAGAACGACGGGGCGCGGTAGCCCAGCACCTGCTGGCCGCTCAAATCTTCCAGCAGCGCCTTGCTGCTCTTGATGTCCTGGTCGAATTCCGCGCGGTCCTGGTCGGAGGCGCGCAGGTGGCCGTAGCCGTGGCTGGCCAGTTCGTGCCCGCCCGCGGCGATGCGGCGCACCACCTGCGGGTAGCGCTCCGCGATCCAGCCGAGCGTGAAGAACGTGGCCTTCACATTCGCGGCATCCAGGATGCCGAGAATGCGGTCCATGTTGCGCTCGACGCGGCACTCGCGCTCGGGCCAGCTGTCGCGCGAAATGTGCGGCGCGAAGGCCGAGACCTGGAAGTAGTCTTCCACGTCGCAGGTCATCGCATTCCGGATGCGCACCTTCATGTCCATGACGGGGACTCCGTTCAGGCAGCGGCGATGGTGCAGCCGCGCTGCATCCACGCCAGCACTTCGGCGGCGATGCGCTCGGAGGCGCGGCCATCCCAGAACTGCGGCACGCGGCCGGCCTTGCCGCCGTTGGCCATGACATCCTCGTACGCGGCCATGATCTTTTGCGGATCCTGGCCGGCGATGGTGTTGGTGCCTTCGTCCACCGTGATCGGGCGCTCGGTGTTGTTGCGCAGGGTGATGCAGGGCGTGCCCAGCGCGGTGGTCTCTTCCTGGATGCCGCCGGAGTCGGTCAGCACGACGCGCGCGTCCTTCATCAGGCCGAGCATCTCCAGGTAGCCCATCGGCGGCAGCAGCAGTACATCGGAACGGTCGACCAGGTGCGACAGGCCGAACTTGTCGATCATGCCGCGGGTACGCGGGTGCACCGGGAAGATGATCGGCGTGCGCTCGGCGATTTTCGCGGCCGTTTCCAGCAGCGCCTTGAGCACGGCCGGGTCGTCGACGTTGGACGGGCGGTGCAGCGTGAGCACGGCGTAGCCAGCCTTCCCCTTCAGGAAATCGGGGCGTCCATGGTCCGCACAGATCTGCGTCGTCGGCACCGCGCGCTCCAGGTTGCGGCGCAGGGTGTCGATCATTACGTTGCCGACGAAGTGGATACGGCCATCCGCGATCCCTTCGCGCAGCAGGTTGGCCTTACCCGATTCCTCGGTGGTGAACAGCAGGTCCGAGATCTGGTCGGTCAGCACGCGGTTGATCTCTTCCGGCATGGCGCGGTCGCCGCTGCGCAGGCCTGCTTCCACGTGGATGACGGGCACGCCCTTCTTGGTCGCGACCAGCGCGCAGGCGATGGTGGAATTCACGTCGCCGACCACCAGCACGGCGGTCGGCTGGACCTCGTCCAGCGCCGGTTCGAACTTCTTCATCACGTCCGCGGTCTGCACGGCGTGCGAGCCGGAGCCCACTTCCAGGTTGATGTCCGGGTCGGGAATGCCGAGGGCCTGGAAGTACTGGTGGTTCATGGCCACGTCGTAGTGCTGGCCAGTGTGGACCAGCTTCACGTCCACCTTCGGCTGCAGGGCGGAGAAGGCGGCCATGATCGGCGCCATCTTCATGAAGTTCGGGCGTGCGCCGACGACGCACAGGAGGCTGAAATTGTTCTCGTTATTCATGATGGTCGTGCGGGATGTTCGAGTTCGGGTTGGTGCCGACGATTTTTTTCAGGATGGCGAGCACGGAGACAATCGACTTCTCCAGGCGCACCATGCGCTCGTCCATGACGGTGGGTTCGGGCGCTGCCTGCAGGGCCGCCAGTTCGTGCGGTTCCAGCGCAGCCACCTGCAGGGTCGGCGCGGCCTCGGCGGCATCCTTGCCGGGCACCACGTACTCCTGCTCGATGTCGCGGATCACGTCGGCGACCTGCTCCTCGCTGAAAGCGTGCAGCTCTTCCAGGTAGCCATTGAGCAGCAAGCGGTCGCACAGCGTATTGACCTTGCGCGGGATGCCGCCCGTGTATTCGTGTATGGCGTCGTAGGCGCCCTGGGTGAAGGACGGGTCGCCCTTCCAGCCCACGGTGCTCAAACGGTGCTCGATGTAGGCGCGGGTTTCGCCCGCATCCATCGGGCCCAGATGGTAGGTCGCGATCACGCGCTGGCGCAGCTGCGCCATGCTGGCACTGTGCAGGGTGCCGCGGAACTCGGGCTGGCCCAGCAGGAAGGTCTGGAGCAGCGACTTGTCGTCGGTCTGGAAGTTGGACAGCATGCGCAGTTCCTCGACCGCGCGCGGGGTCAGATTCTGCGCTTCGTCCACCACCAGCAGGGCGCGCTTGCCCTGCTGGTCGCAGGAGCGCAGGAACTGCTCCAGACGGGTCAGCAGCGCGGTCTTGCTGGCGTCTTCGTACGGCAGGCCGAAGGCGGCGACCACGGTGCGCAGCGTGTCCTCGGAGTTGAGGTGGGTGTTGACCACGTGCGCGGCCACGATCTGCTCGGACTCCAGCTGCTTGAACAGGTTGCGCACCAGGGTGGTCTTGCCCGCGCCGACTTCACCGGTGATGACGATGAAGCCCTCGCCCTGCGACAGGCCGTACTCCAGGTAGGCCATGGCGCGCTTGTGGCCCTTGGACCCGAAGAAGAAGTTGGGATCGGGCCTCAGCCGGAAAGGCTTGGCGCTGAGACCATAATAGGTTTCGTACATCGTCGTATTCCTGAAGCGTCCTGGAGGTCGTCAGAGCTGCAGCGAGAGCGCTGCCGCTACGGCGTTTTCGGTGTAGTCGCGGGCGCCGCCGCCGAGGGTGCCGATCACGTGGCGCACCTCGACCGATCCGCGCAGCTTGGGTTTGAACTGGCTGGACATCCCGAGGCGCACGGCGCGGTTCTTGTCGTCGCGTTCCACGGTGAGGGACTTGGTGCGGCTGGCGGTCAGGCCCAGGTTGACGGCGCTACGGGCGTTGAGCTGCCAGTTCCACATGCCGGTCAAGCCCTGCATGCGGGTGTCGTCATTGGTGTTGTCGCGCACGGAACCGAGCAGCGCGCTGTCCGATTCGATCGCGGACAGCGCGTGGCGGCGGGTATCGACCGCGGTCACCACCACGCTGGAACGGGCCGCACGCCAGGCCGCCGAGGCCTGAAATTCCTTCTGCAGGATGTAGCGGTTGGACAGGTAGCTGATGCTGTCGGTGAGCGAGGGAGGCAGGCCGGTGGCCTTGATGTAGGCCTGCACGGCGGCGGCGCGCTGCGCGGCATCCGGAATCTGGGAGCGGAACAGGTTGTCCAGCAGCGCGGCGGTGTCGAAGGCAGCGGGCAGCGTCATCTGCGAGCGCATGGTCGTCACTTCTTCCGAGTAGCCGATGTTCCACGAGGTCTGGCGGCTGCGGTGCAGGGCCGAGAGCTCGTAGGTCTTGCCGAAGAAGCGGTGGCCGAAGCTGGCCTTGACCGCGGTGCGGGTGCTCGGCACCCAGCTGAAGCCGGTGCTCCAGAAGGCGCCGGTGGTGTCGCCGCCAGGCCCCGCGAAGCTGTACTTGTCGTAGCCGCCGGAGCCGGTCAGGCTGAAGGTGCGGCTGGCGGACCAGCTGAGGTTCACGCTCTCGGTGGTGCTGCTGCTCTTGCCGGCCTTGTCGTCGTCGATGACCTGGCGCGAGCCCTGCGCGCTCCAGCCGAAGCGGGTGAAACTGGGGCCGCTGGCCAGCGAGAAGGAGGCGGTGTCGCCGCCGCTCTGGCCGAAGCCGACCTGGCGCCCGCCGCCCACGTGGTCGTGCACGTAGCGCAGCTGGCCGGTGGCGAAGGCGCCGAAGCGGTGCACCACGTAGGGCGACAGGCGCCAGGTGCGGATCTCGGTGCGGTTGGCGGAGGCGTAGGGATTGTCGTTGATCTGCTGGCCGAACGGCGACACAGCCTGCTGGCCGATGGTGCCGCCGGCGTCGAAGAACAGCAGGTCGTCCACCAGGATGCTGTGCAGGTCCGCGTTGAGCTGGTTGGAGTGGTTCTGCACCCCGTCATGCTCGTCGCTGGACTTGAAGTAGCGGTAGGCATATTCGGCGCGCATCTTCAGGCGCCGGCTGTTGCTGTACAGGCCGATGCTGGGCGCGATCTCGGTGACCCAGGCGGAGCGCCGGGCGTCATCGTTTTGCAAGGAGACGTTGTCGGTCCAGGTCTCGCGCACTTCGACCGAGGGCAGCACCTTGACTTCCGCGCGGGCGGCCGGCGCGAGCGCGCACAGCGCCAGCACCGCCAGGGCGATGGGCGCGCGCTGCAGCCTCGCGGACGCCGGTCCGCGCGAATCAGCCATAGTGGTAGTCATAGGTTTCGGTACCGGGGAACTCGCGCGTCTTGTTGTAGATGAGGTTGACGTTGGCGAGGCCCTCGAGCTGGCGCAGCGAGTCCTTGACGGCGTGCTGGGTGGTGCGTTCGGCTTCCACCACCACGCAGATCTGGCCCATGTGGGCGGCCAGCACGTGCGCTTCGGAGGTCAGCAGCAGCGGCGGCGAATCGAAGATCACGATCCGGTCCGGGTAACGGTTGGCGATCTCGTACACCAGGTGGCTCATGGCCTGGGAGGCCAGCAGTTCGGTGGCGCGCGGGTTGCTGGTGCCGGCGGGCAGCAGGGTCAAGGTGTTGACGTTGGTGCGCAGCATGACATCCGCCATGTCCAGCTTGTCGTCGAGCAGGATATCCATCAGGCCGCGCTGGGCCGGCAGGCCGAGGGTGCGCAGCACGGACGGGCGGGCCACGTCGGCGTCGACCAGCAGCACGCGGGTGTCCAGTTCCATGGCGATGCTCATGGCCAGGTTGATCGCGCAGAAGGTCTTGCCTTCCCCTGGCAGCGAGCTGGTCACCATGATCAGGTTGGCCGGCGGATTCTTCGGGTCACGCGCGGCCTGGGCGCGCTTGAGCAGCGGGCGCTTGATGATGCGGAAGTCCTCGACCAGCGGGGTCCGGCCGCCGGCGGCGGTGACCAGGCCCATCTCCTGCATGCGGACCAGGTCGAGCTCGACCGAGCGGGTGGTAATGCGGGCGGCCGGGACCGGCGCGGTGGCCGGCGCAGCCACAGCC
>NZ_SPVF01000083.1 GCF_004614185.1 Zemynaea arenosa
GGCGCGCAGGCGGCGCACCACCTCGAAGCCGTCGATGCCGGGCAGGCCGATGTCGAGCACGGCGACCGCGACCGCCGGTTCGGGGCGCTGCAACGCGGCATCGGCCAGCAGGCCGTCGCCGACCACCTCGACCGCCATGCCCTGGGCCGCCAGAACACGGCTGAGCCCGTCGGCGAGCACGGCGTCGTCTTCAACCAGGAGTATGTGCATGGGCGGATTCTACCCGAGGCGGGCGGAGGAAACATGTCCTGAGGGCACGTTTACCGCCACCTCTTCAAGTAGGACTGAGCTGACAAAATATCATGCAAGCAGCCTACACGGGGGCGACTGCTAATCTTATGTTCGATGGAACACTATGGATTTAATGTACACACATCGCGAGAGTCCTTTCGGAATCGCCCTGCAAGTACACGAAAAAGATAGTGAGGAAATCATGAATAGCACCCAACTTGGTGGTACCGCCCAGAAATCCCATTCGGTCCAGCCTGTCAGCTCCCAGGAACCCAAAGTTGCGTCCAAGCCCGTTGTCTCGTACAGCGGGACCCAGCAGAACGAACTGCTGGCTGCCCTTCCTCGCCCCGACCTCGAAGCCCTGTTCGAGCATCTGGAGCTGGTGAACATGCCATTCGGCAAGGAGCTGTTCGAGTACGGCAGCAAGCTGGAATACGTCTACTTCCCCACCACCGCCATCGTCTCGCTGGTGTATGTGATGGAAGACGGCGCCACCACCGAGATCGCCGTGGTCGGCCATGAAGGCGTGGTCGGCGTGTCGCTGTTCATGGGCGAGCGCGCGATGTGCTCGGCCGTGGTGCAGAGCGCAGGCTACGGCTACCGCCTCAAGACCCAGTTCCTGCGCGATGCCTTCGCCAAGGGCGGCGCCCTGCCCCAGCTGATGATGCGCTACACCAACGCTCTGTTCGCCCAGATGGCCCAGAACGCCGTCGGCGGCCGCCACAGCTCGATCGAGCAGAAACTGTGCCGCTGGCTGCTGGACCGCCTGGACCGCTCGCCGTCGAACGAACTGAAAGTGACCCAGGAGCTCATCTCCATCATGCTGGGCGTGCGGCGCGAGTCGATCACCGCCGCCGCCGGCAAGCTGCAGGACGATGGCCTGATCACCTACCGCCGCGGCAACATCACCGTACTTGACCGTCAAGGTCTGGAAGAGTATGCCGGCGAGTGCTATAAGGTGGCGAAGACGGAATATGATCGCCTGCTGACGGATGTAGCTCGCTGAGCAGTTCGGCCGCGGTGGGTGCCAATGTGGTACCCGCCGGGCCCAGCACCGTCGTCCCGCCCGCCGCCGAGCCGCCGGGCGCCCCCAGCGGAATCTCCGCGATCACACTGGTGCCCACGTTGTTGACCCCGCGTTGCACCTTCAAACTCCCTCCCAGCAGCAAAGCCCTTTCCCGCATGCCGATCAGGCCGTGGGATTTCGGCTTGCTGGCGGCGTCGGCATCGATTCCCACCCCGTCGTCGGAAATTTCCAGCGTCAGCGTTTCGTCTTCGCGCTCCAGGCACACCGTGACATTGCGCGCCTGCGCGTACTTGGCCGTGTTGTTCAGCGATTCCTGCACGATCCGGAAGGCCGCGATGGCGTTGGCCGGCGCGGCGGCGTCCACGTCGCCGGTGATCAGCACGTCGCACGCCAGCCCGGTGGTGGCGGCGAAATCCTTGCAATAGGCGTCCAGCGCGGCACCGAGGCCCAGGTTGTCCAGCAGGCTGGGGCGCAGGTCTTCGACAATGCGGCGCTTCAGCTCGACGGTGTCGGTGAGCACGGCGCGGGCGCGCTCCAGGGTGCTGGCCAGTTCCGGCTGCGGGTACTTGAGTTTGGCCGCGACGGCCATGATGTGCATGCTGATGGCGGTCAGGTTGGCGCCCATCTCGTCGTGCAGCTCGCGCGCCAGGCGCGCCTTTTCCACTTCGGACACGCTGATCAGGTGGCGCGACAGCACGGACAGCTGCTCGGTGCGGGCCTCGACGATGTGTTCCAGGTTCTCGTTGGCATGCTGGAGCGCCCGCTCGGCTTCCACCCGGGTCGCGTAGCTGGCCCGCACCAGCTGGTAGAACAGCAGCAAGGTGCCGATGGCGCCGGCGCTGATGCCGATCCCCATCGCAATGGTTTCTTGGTATTCCTTGTAGAAGGTCGCGGCGCGCGCGTTCAGGCGCTCGTTCTGCTCCTTGACCATGATGACGACCAGCAGGCGCACCTCGTCCATGATGGACTTGCCGTCCGTGGCCTCGGAAATCTTGACGATCTCGTTCAGCCCGCCATCCTTGTAGACGTTGACCGCATCGCCGAGCAGGCCCATCTTGCGGAGCAGGAGATTGCGCAGCTGGGTCAGGTTCTTCTGCTGGGAGGGACTGTCCGCCAGCAGCTTGTTCAGTTCCTGCAGGGCGTCGTTGACTTCGCCCGGCGCCGCACGCCAGGGACCGAGATAGGCGTCCGAGCCGGACAGGAAATAGCCGCGCACGCTGCTTTCGGCATCGGTCACCACCACGTTCAGGTACTGCAGGCGGTCGTTCACCCGCGCGCTCTGCGTCTGCAGGGCGTTGGCCTCGCGCAGCGACTGCATGTTGTGGAACAGGCTCACGCCGTTGGCCACCAGGATCAGCACACAGATCAGGCATAGCAGCGTCGCGTACAAAGGGAGCCGCGGCCGTTCTGTCGAGTGCGTTGTGATGTACATCCCCGTTCCTTGTCTGCCGCAAATACGCTGCCTGGAAAGGGATTATAGAACGCGACGATGTTGCGTGCAGCCAAGCTCGGCTGCAATCGTGCGTACGACGCGACACCTGTGAAAAGAGGCATAACATTCTCACGAATGTCACGCCCCTTTTGCTTATCGGACCACTAACGGATGTGATTATTCTTGAAAAATCAACGGTATACCGATCAATCGATGATCAATCGATGATTAATCGAGAAGATTATTCTTCATCGCGTAGTAGGTCAGATCCGAATTGGACTGCAGCCCCATCTTCTCCATGATGCGCGTGCGGTAGGTCGACACGGTCTTGATGGAGAGGGACAGCGCCTGCCCGATGTCCGACACGGTCGCGCCCTTGGCGAGGCGCAGGAACACCTGGAACTCGCGGTCCGACAGCTCGGTGTGCAGCGCCGTGTTGGGGTCGCGGTCGAAGCTCTGGGCCAGCAGTTCGCCCACCGTCGAGCTGACATAGCGGCGGCCCTGGTACACGGTGCGCACGGCGGTCTTCAGCTCGTCCGCATCGCATTCCTTGTTCAGGTAGCCGTTGGCGCCCATCTTGAACAGGTTCAGCGCGTACTGCTGCGCCGGATAGCCGGACAGGATCAGCACCGGCAGGTTCGGCTGCCCCTGGCGGATGGTTCGGAGGATGTCGATGCCGCTCTGGTCGGGCATCGCTATGTCCAGCAGCAGCACGTCGCAGATTTCGCGGCGTGCAATGTCCAGGGCCTCGCGGCCGGTGGCGCCTTCGGCCACCACGGTGAATTCGTCGGACGAAGAGAAAATCTGTTTAAAGCCAGCTCGTACTATCTGATGATCGTCACAAATGGCAACGCGTATCATTGTCTTCCCTTAAATTTTCCTGGATAGGAAAGCGTCCCTCGCCGAGCACTTGTTGTTCGCATGGGGACTGCGTGCGTTGGATCGGTCCTGCTGCATCTTGTCTATTTTAGCACCCCGCGTGGCCTGTACAACACACGCTTGCTCATCCGTTTCAACGGCCTGGAACGGCGCCGGGCCGGAGCCCGCACTCAGCCGTTCTTGAGCAGGTCCAATATGGCGGCGAGCTCGCGCCGGATCAAGGTGCAGTCGACCGCAGAGGACGGAACGGGAGCGGACTCGGCGGGGGCCGCATCCAGCACGATGGGCACGTCCGGCAGGTGCGGCGCGCTCTCGCCGATGCGGCCGTCCAGCTTGTTGCGGGCGCCGCTGATGGTGAAGCCCTGCTCGTACAGCAGTTCGCGGATGCGGCGGATCAGCAGCACTTCGTGGTGCTGATAATAGCGCCGGTTGCCGCGCCGCTTGACCGGCTTGAGCTGGGTGAATTCCTGTTCCCAGTAGCGCAGCACGTGCGGCTTCACGCCGCACAGCTCGCTCACTTCGCCGATCGTGAAATAGCGCTTGGCCGGGATCGACGGCAACGTGACAAGCTCGGCCTTCATGGCGCGGTCGTTCATGGGTCAGGAGGCGGGAATCAGGCGGCGCGGGCGAGCGGGTTCGATTCCTCGACCATGCTCTTGAGTTTCTGGCTGGCGTGGAAGGTCACCACGCGGCGCGCCGTGATCGGAATCTCCTCGCCGGTCTTGGGATTGCGGCCGGGCCGCTGCGGCTTGTCGCGCAGCTGGAAGTTGCCGAACCCGGAGAGCTTGACCGATTCGCCGCGCTCCAGGGCATTGCGGATTTCGTCGAAAAACGTCTCCACCATGTCCTTGGCTTCGCGCTTGTTCAGGCCGACCTGCTCGAACAGCAGTTCGGCCAGCTCGGCCTTGGTCAAGGTCGGCAAGTCTTTTTCCGCCGCCTGCCGCGATTTGGACGCCTGCATTGCCTGCTGCAGGTTGGCCAAGACGGCGGAATCGAGGTCGTTGTTATTAATTTTACAGCCCTGCCTTGAAGTGAGTTACAAACCGGCCGTTTTACGCACGCGGCTTCGCGCCGGCGGCCGCTGCGGCGGCGACCATCTTGGCCATCACGGCTTCCACGGCGTCGTCCTGCAAAGTGTTTTGAGTATCTTGCAAGGCAAAGCGGAAAGCAAGGGATTTTTCATCCGCCTCGAGTCCTTTGCCGCGATATTCATCAAACAAAACAATGGCTTGCACGATGTTGCAGTCAGGATTTGTTTTCTTCGCTTCAACAAAACGGTCGAGCAGTGCCTGTGCGGGGACGTTTTGTTGGACCACCAGGGCCAGGTCGCGGGTGACGGCCGGGAACTTGGAAATCTCTTCGTACACCGGCAGCGGCCGTTGCTGAAGCGCAACGGCGTCCACTTCGAACACCACCGGGGCCAGCGGCAGGTCGTACTGCTGCATCCAGCGCGGGTGCAGTTCGCCGATCCAGCCGATGGGCTGGCCGTCCAGCTCCACGCGGGCGCTGCGGCCCGGGTGCAGGGCCGGATGCTCGGCCTTGGCGAAGCGCAGGGTGCGCGGGGCGAACAGGGCTTCCAGGTCGGCTTTCACGTCGAAGAAGTCGACGTTTTTCGTGGGCAGGCCCCACTGCTCGTCCACGGCCGGGCCGTAGGCGATGGCGGCCACTTTCTTCGGCTGGGCGTAGCCGGCCACGGCCAGCGGTCCGTCCTGGGTGTCCGGTGCGCGCAGGTAGACGGCGGCGGTTTCGAACACGCGCACCCGGCCTGCCTTGCGGTTCAGGTTGTAGCGCACGTTGGCGACCAGGCTGCCGATCAGGGTCGAGCGCATCACGGACAGCTGGGAGGCGATCGGGTTCTGCAGTTTGATCGGATGGGTGTTGGCCGCGAAATCGGCTTCCCACTGCGCTTCCACGAAGCTCATGTTGACCACTTCCTGGTAGCCCAGGTCGGCCAGCTGGTGGCGCACCGCGAACAGCGAACGGGTGTCTTCCGGCGCGATCAGCATGCGGTTCTCGGCCACCGGCGGCCGGGTCGGGATGTTCTCGAAGCCGTACACGCGCGCCACTTCCTCGATCAGGTCTTCCTCGATCTCGATGTCGAAGCGGTAGCTCGGCGCGGTCACCTGGAACAGGCCCGGCTCCTGCGTGAATGGGAGCTTCAGGCGGGTGAAGATATCGGCGATGGTGGCGTCGGTCAGCGTCACGCCGATGACCTTCTCGGCGCGCGCGGTACGCAGGGTCACCGGCGCGCGCTTGGGCAGGTTGACAATCTGGTCGTCCACCGGTCCCACCTTGGTCTCCGCGGTCCCGCAGATCTCGACGATCAGCGCGGTGATGCGCTCGATGTGTTCGACCACGGTCGCGTAGTCAACGCCCCGCTCGAAGCGGTGCGCCGCATCGGTCGAAAAGTTGTAGCGGCGCGCGCGGCCCTGGATGGCGTTCGGCCACCAGAACGCGGCTTCCAGGTAGATGTCGGTGGTGTCGTCGCTGACGGCAGTGGCGTCGCCACCCATGATGCCCGCCAGCGATTCGATCTCCCTGTCGTCGGCGATCACGCCGACCCATTCATCGACCTCGATGGTATTCCCGTTCAGGAGCTTGAGCTGCTCGCCCTTGCGCCCCCAGCGCACGTCGATGCCGCCGTGGATCTTGGCCAGGTCGAACACGTGCGAGGGACGGCCCATCTCCAGCATCACGTAGTTGGAGATGTCCACCAGCGCGGACACCGGGCGCTGACCGCTGCGTTCGAGGCGCTGCTTCATCCAGTCCGGCGTCTGTGCACGGCCGTTCACGCCGCGGATGATGCGGCCCGCAAAGCGGCCGCACAGGTCCGGCGCCGAGATTTTTACCGGCAGCTTGTCGTCGATGGTCACCGGGACGATCGCGTTCGTCGGCACGTTCAGCGCCACGCCGGTCAGGGCGGACACCTCGCGCGCCACGCCCAGCACCGACAGGCAATCCGCCTTGTTCGGGGTGAGCTTGATGGTGAACTTGCGGTCGTCCAGCGCCAGGTAATCGCGGATGTTGGTGCCGACCGGTGCATCGGCGGGCAGGTCCAGCAGGCCGCCATGGTCTTCGTTCAGCTTGAGCTCACGCGCGGAGCACATCATGCCCTGCGACTCCACGCCGCGCAGCTTGCCAACCTTGATGACGAACGGCTTGCCGTCCGCGCCAGGCGGCAGCACCGCGCCGGCCATCGCGCACGGCGCCTTCATCCCCACGCGCACGTTCGGCGCGCCGCAGACGATGTTCAGCAGCGTGCCGGTGCCCACGTCCACCTGCACCACGTTCAGGCGGTCCGCATCCGGGTGCTTGGCCACTTCCACGATCTGCGCGACGACCACGTTGTTAAACGGCGGCGCGACCGCATCGACTTCCTCGACTTCCAGCCCGCTCATGGTGAGCAGGTGCGCCAGCTCGTCCGAGGACAGCTGGGGGTTGGCCATGGTACGGAGCCATTGTTCGGAGAATTGCATGTTCTTGTCAGCCTTGGCGAATGGGGTCGATGATCGATTAGTTGAACTGCTTCAGGAAGCGCAGGTCGCCTTCGTAGAACAGGCGCAGGTCGTTGACCCCGTAGCGCAGCATGGTCAGGCGCTCCAGGCCGGAGCCGAACGCGAAGCCGATGTATTTTTCCGGATCGAGGCCGAAGTTGCGCACCACCGACGGGTGCACCTGGCCCGAGCCCGACACTTCCAGCCAGCGGCCCTTCAGCGGCCCGCTGCCGAAGGCGATGTCGATCTCCGCCGACGGTTCGGTGAACGGGAAGTAGGAGGGGCGGAAGCGCACCTGCAGGTCATCCGTCTCGAAGAACGCCTTCACGAAGTTCAGGTACACGCCCTTCAGGTCCGCGAACGAGATATTCTCGGCGATCCACAGGCCCTCAACCTGGTGGAACATCGGCGAGTGGGTGGCGTCGCTGTCGACGCGGTAGGTGCGGCCCGGCGCGATCACCTTGATCGGCGGCTGGTGGGTGCGCGCGTAGCGCACCTGCATCGGGCTGGTATGGGTGCGCAGCAGCAGCGGCTTGCCGGTGCTGTCGTTGCCCTCGACGTAGAAGGTGTCCTGCATCGACCGGGCCGGATGGTTCTCGGGGCTGTTCAGCGCCGTGAAGTTGAACCAGTCGGTCTCGATCTCGGGGCCGTCGGCGACATCGAAGCCGATCGAGCGGAAGATCTCTTCCACGCGCTCCCAGGTGCGCATCACCGGATGGATGCCGCCCTTGGCGCGGCCGCGGCCCGGCAGGGTCACGTCGATCGCTTCGGCGTTCAGGCGCGCTTCCATCTGCGCGTTGGCCAGCGCGTCGCGGCGCGCGGTGAGGGCCGATTCGATGCGCTCCTTGGCGGCGTTGATCAGGGCGCCCTGGGCTTTGCGCTGCTCGGGTTCGAGCTTGCCCAGGCCCTTCATCTGTTCCGTGATCTGGCCGGTCTTGCCGAGGTATTTGGCTTTCGCGTTTTCCAGTGCGGCGGCGTCTGCGGCGGCGGCGAAATCAGCCTGCGCGGAGACGACAAGTTCGTCGAGGGAGGTCATCGAATAGGTCTTCGGGTATGAAGTATCGGGGTGAATCAGAAACCGTAAATGAAAACGGGGCACAGGTGTGAACCGATGCCCCGCTTCGTCACGCCGCTGCTGTTGAAGGCAGCGGATAACTATGGTCGCGCTTAAGCTGCGAGCTTCGCTTTCACCGTGTTCACGATGGCTGCAAAAGCCGGCTTGTCCATCACCGCCATGTCGGCCAGGACTTTACGGTCCAGCTCGATGCCAGCCTTTTTCAGGCCGTTCATGAAGGCGCTGTAGGTCACGCCGTGCGAACGCGTGGCCGCGTTGATACGGGTGATCCACAGGGCGCGGAACACGCGCTTCTTGTTACGGCGGTCGCGGTATGCGTACTGGCCAGCACGCATGACGGCTTGCTTCGCAACGCGATACACGCGCGAGCGGCGGCCGCGGTAACCTTTGGCGAGGTCGAGGACTTTCTTATGACGGGCACGTGCAGTAACCCCACGTTTAACTCGAGGCATAGTAGCTCCTTGATAGTGAGATTAAGCAGACGGCATCATGCGGTAGACGCTGGTGACGTCCGACGCATTGATGTTACGGGTGCCGCGCAGTTGGCGCTTGTTTTTGGTGGTTTTCTTGGTCAGGATGTGGCGCTTGAAAGCCATACCCGATTTGACGGTACCACCCGGGCGGACGCGAAAACGCTTCTTCGCGCTGCTTTTGGTTTTCATTTTTGGCATGTGAATGCTCCAAATGTGACCGGGTTGCAGGTGGTGGCCCTGTGCCACGCTTTTCGGTGCCTGCTCCCACGGCGTTCCCGTCCAGAAGAACGGGAGCCGGAGAGTGTACCACAGAATTGCCAACCGGTGACAATGGCCTTCACTCCAGCCGCCGCATCAGCAGGCGGATCAGAAGGTCCACTTGCACTTCCAGCCGGGTGCCCCGTTCGGTCAGGTCGAGTATGCGACTGCCATGAGCGGCGCTGGTCGATGACAGCGAGTCAAGCCGGTCGCTCGTCCGCAAGAAGTCCCGGATCACGCCAAAAGCTCCATTAAGTACGCCCATGGCGGCCCCAAGCAAGCATCTCGTCGGCGCGGGCGCCGACTTTCCGGCAATGTGCGATCGCCTCGTCAGCAAGCTCAATGCTTTGCTCCATCGCGCTATTGACCTCCCCGAGCAGTGCTGCGAGCGCCCGCCACTCGGCACGCAAACGCCAAAACGTCCTTTGCAAGCGCAGGATCGAATGCCGCATGACCACCTCCTTTAAATGAGATTGGACCGTTCGCAGCCGACGAGGTTCAAAAAACAAAAGGCAGACCGGAGTCTGCCTTTTTTGCTGAGCCGGAGGACGGCTTATTTCTTCTTCTTGGGCGCCAGGATCATGACCATCTGGCGGCCTTCCATCTTGGGGAACTGCTCGACCTGGCCGTGCGCGTCGAGGTCGGTGCGCAGGCGCTCGAGCATGCGCATGCCGATATCCTGGTGCGCCATCTCGCGCCCGCGGAAGCGCAGCGTGATCTTGGTCTTGTCGCCTTCTTCCAGGAACCGCACCAGATTGCGCAGCTTGATATTGTAGTCACCGTCATCAGTACCGGGACGGAATTTGACTTCCTTCACCGAGATGACCTTCTGCTTCGCCTTGGCTTCGTGGGCCTTCTTCTGTTCCGCGTACTTGAACTTGCCGTAGTCCATCAGACGGCATACGGGTGGATTCGCGGTCGGAGCGATTTCCACCAAGTCCACGTTCGCCTCTTCCGCGAGACGGAACGCTTCGGCCAGGCTCACGATGCCCAGCGGCTCATTGTCGACCCCGTTCAAACGCATTTCGGGGACGGTGATTTCGCCATTGATGCGATGCGACGACTTATCAGTAGCTATGGTTTTTCCTTTTAAAGTCTGAAGAATCGGGCCGTCTGGTCAAAAGACACCGGGCCCGGCACGCGATACAGTCTATCACGCCTTGGATTCGAGCTCCTGCTTGAGGCGCTCCAACAGTGCGTCGACGCTCATGGTACCCAGGTCGACGTTGCCGCGGGCACGAACCGCCACGGTGTTGGCATCCCGCTCCTTGTCACCCACCACCAGGATGTATGGCAATTTTTGGACGGAATGTTCACGTATTTTATAAGTAATCTTCTCGTTCCGCAAATCAGCGTGGACGCGGAAACCGGCCCGCCGTAGCTGGTCCGCCACGGTTTTGACGTAGTCCGCCTGCGCGTCCGAGATGTTCAGGATCGCGATCTGCACCGGTGCCAGCCACAGCGGCATGGCGCCCGCGAAGTTCTCGATCAGGATGCCGATGAAGCGCTCCAGCGACCCCACCACCGCGCGGTGCAGCATCACCGGAATCTTGCGGGTGTTGTCATCCGCCACGTACTCGGCTTCCAAACGCTGGGGCATGAAGAAGTCGACCTGCATGGTGCCCACCTGCCACGGACGGCCCAGGCTGTCCTTCAGGTGATACTCGATCTTCGGCCCGTAGAACGCGCCCTCGCCCGGCAGCTCGGTCCAGCTCACGCCGCAGGAGCGCAGCGCCGAACGCAGCGCTTCTTCCGCGCGGTCCCAGGTCTCGTCCGTGCCGATCCGGTTGTCCGGACGCAGCGCGATCTTGACGTCGATGTTCTGGAACTGGAAGTCCTCGTACACCTTCATCGCCTGCGCATGGAAGGCCACCACTTCGGAGGCGATCTGGTCTTCCGTACAGAAGATGTGGCCGTCATCCTGGGTGAAGCCGCGCACGCGCATCAGGCCGTGCAGCGCGCCTGACGGCTCGTTGCGGTGGCACTGGCCGAACTCGCCGAAGCGCAGCGGCAGGTCGCGGTACGAGCGCAGGCCGCTGTTGTAGATCTGGATGTGGCCCGGGCAGTTCATCGGCTTGAGCGCATAGGCGCGGTTTTCCGATTCCGTGGTGAACATGTTGTCGCGGTAGTTGGCCCAGTGGCCGGTCTTTTCCCACAGCGAACGGTCCAGGATCTGCGGCGCCTTCACTTCGTTGTAGCCGGACTCCTGGTACACGCGGCGCATGTACTGCTCCACCTGCTGCCAGATGGTCCAGCCCTTCGGATGCCAGAAGATCAGGCCCGGCGCCTCTTCCTGGAAATGGAACAGGTCCAGCTGCTTGCCCAGCTTGCGGTGATCGCGCTTCTCAGCCTCCTCCAGCATGTGCAGGTATTGCTCCTGGTCTTCCTTCCTGGTCCAGGCGGTGCCGTAGATCCGCTGCAGCATCTCGTTGCTGGAGTCGCCACGCCAGTAGGCGCCGGCTACCTTCATCAGCTTGAACACCTTCAGCTTGCCGGTCGAGGGCACGTGCGGCCCGCGGCACAGGTCGGTGAAATTGCCTTCGGCGTACAGCGAGACGTCCTCATTGGCCGGGATCGAGCTGATGATCTCGGCCTTGTAGTCTTCCTTGATCGACTTGAAGTAGGCCACGGCCTCGTCGCGCGGCAGCACGGTGCGGGTGACCGGCTCATCCTTCTTGGCCAGCTCGGCCATCTTCTTTTCGATCGCCGCCAGGTCGTCCGGCGTGAACGGGCGCTTGTACGAGAAGTCGTAGTAGAAGCCGTTCTCGATCACCGGGCCGATGGTCACTTGCGCTTCCGGGAACAGTTCCTTGACCGCATAGGCCAGCAGGTGGGCGGTCGAGTGGCGGATCACGTCCAGGCCCTCGGGGTCCTTGTCGGTGACGATGGCCAGGGCGACATCCTTGTCGATCAGGTGCGAGGTGTCGACCACCTTGCCATCGACCTTGCCGGCCAGCGCGGCCTTCGCCAGGCTGGGGGCGATGCTTTGGGCCACCTGGGCCACCGTCAGCGGCGCCTCGAACTGGCGCTGCGAACCATCGGGAAGTCGGACTGAAATCATTATCTGCTCCATGCTGCCGGCGGCGGGCCGGCGCGTAACTCACATCAAAAAGAATTCGGGTAAAAAAAAAACGCGGCCACCAGCCGCGTTTTCTTCAAGTTCGAAAGACGAACAGATCCACCCGACTAGTGTCGATTCAACTCCATCGTGGTGGTAGTTCGCGGTGTCATAACCGTCGTGCCTTTCTCGCTCTTACTGAAGATTCACAGGAATCCCGATCATACCAGAATTTGGACGAAAAAAAACCGCCGGCAGTGGGCGGTGTTTTTTCTCTTCGCATCCAATTCCGAGGAATTGGTAGGCACGATTGGACTCGAACCAACGACCCCTACCATGTCAAGGTAGTGCTCTAACCAGCTGAGCTACGCGCCTAACGAAGAAGCAAAATTATAGACGCTAAATTTCATTTGCGCTAGGGCCTTTTTGAATTTTTTCTCCACGGCGAGATCGCTTACACTGGCGCCTTCCTGACATTCCGCCCTGTCCATGCCCCAGTCCGCGCCTTCCACCGACGCCTCCGCCCACCTGCACGCCCACCATGAAGGGGACGCACAGCACGGCCACTATATTGAGGGCCGCCGTCCCGGCCTGCTCGCGTGGGCACTCGGCCTGACGCTGTTCTTCGCGGGCGTGGAGGTGGTGTTCGGCTTCGTCTCCAATTCGCTCGCGCTGATTTCCGATGCGGGCCACATGGTGACCGATGCCGCCTCGCTCGGCCTGGCCCTGCTCGCGCAGCTGATCGCGCGCCGTCCGCCCTCCGCGCGCCATTCGTTCGGCTTCGTGCGCGCCGAGGCGCTGGCCGCCTTCGTCAACGGCCTCGCCATGCTGGCGGTGGTCGGCTGGATCAGCTTCGAGGCCGCGCGCCGCTTTTCGCACCCGGAACAGGTGGAAGGCGGTACCGTGACCGTGGTCGCCTTCATCGGGCTGCTCATCAACATCGGCGTGGCCTGGTTGCTGTCGCGCGACCAGGGCAGCGTGAACACGCGCGCCGCGCTAGTGCACGTCATGGGCGACCTGCTCGGCTCCGTGGCCGCGCTGGCCGCGGGCCTGGTGATCTCGTACACCGGCTGGTATCGCATCGACCCGATCCTGTCGGTGCTGGTGGCGCTGCTGATCCTGCGCTCGACCTTCGGCGTGCTGCGCGACTCCTATCACTTCCTGATGGAGGGCGTACCGCACCACATCGACTACCTGCAGGTCGGCCAGGACCTTGGCCAGGTGCCCGGCGTGGTCTCCGTCCATGACCTGCACGTGTGGGACATGTCGCCCGGCCAGCCCGCCCTGATCGGCCACCTGGAGATCCGCGACCTGGACGAATGGCCGGCCATCCTGCAGGAGGTGAAGGATGTGCTGCGCACCCGCCACGGCATCGACCACATCACCCTGCAGCCGGAAGCGCGCCACTGAGCTGCGCCGGCAGCTGCTGTAGGCCTGCTCCGACTCCAGCACAGCAGGCGCACCGATTCGCGCGCGGCGGACGCGGCACGATAATCCCCGCATGCCACTCAGCGATGACCTGTACGATTGCCTGATCGTCGGCGGCGGCCCCGGGGGGCTGACCGCCGCGATCTACCTGTGCCGCTTCCGGCGCAAGGTGGCCCTGGTCGACAAAGGCCACAGCCGCCTCGCGCTGATCCCGACCAGCCATAACTACCCCGGCTTTCCCGAAGGCGTGCACGGCGAAGACCTGCTCGCGCGCCTGCGCGAGCAATTGGCCCGCTACGAAGGCGAGGTCACGGAGGGCGAAGTCACGTCGTTGGACAAGTCCAGCGAGGGCTTTGTGGCCGAGTCCAGCGCGGGCCTCATCCGCGCCCGCACCATCCTGCTGGCCACCGGCATCGCCGATGGCGGCATGCCGATGGAAGGCTGGCGCGACGCGGTCGGCTGCGGCGCCGTGCGCCTGTGCCCCGTGTGCGACGGCTACGACGTCATGGGCCGCAACGTGGCCGTGGTCTCCGGCCAGAAAAACGCGGTCGGCCACGCGCTGTTCATCCGCTCCTTCGCCGAACACGTCACCCTGTTCGACCGCGAGCGCGAGACCCCGCTCACGGATGCCGAACGCGAACGCCTGAAGGCCGCGCAGATCCGCCACATCGATTCCCCGCTGGTGGGCGCCACCTTCAACCAGGACAAGAGCATCACCCTGCACACCGAGGACGGCGAGAACTGGGGCTTCGATGTGCTGTACCCCATGCTCGGCGAGACCGCGCGCTCGGATTTGGCGCTGGCGCTGGGCGCCCAGGTGGCGGACTGCAATGAACTGATCGTGGACCACCACCAGCAGACCAGCGTCCCGGGCCTGTTCGCGGTGGGAGATGTGGTGCGGGGCCTGAACCAGATCAGCGTCGCCAACGGCCAGGCGGCCGTCGCGGCCACCGCCATCCACAACGCCCTGCCCGCGCGCTACGCCTAGGTGGCGGGAGTCGTCCCCGCCGCCAGTACCTGCATCAGCCGCGCCAGGTCCACCGGCTTCACGAAATGATGCTGGAAACCCGCTTCACGGGTGCGTTTCCGGTCCTGCTCCTGCCCATAGCCCGTGACGGCGATGAAGGTCGCATCTGCAAGCCGCGGCAGTACCCGCAGGCGCTTGACCAGCTCCGTGCCCTCCAGGTCCGGCAGACCGATATCGAGCAGGCAGGCATCGAAATCGCGCTCGTGCGCCACGCGTAGCGCCGCGCTGGCGGAATACTCCACCGTCACGTCGTGCCCGGCCGCCTCCAGGAACATGGACAGGGTCTGCGCCGCGTCCACGTTATCGTCGACCACCAGCAGCTTGCGGTGCTGGCCCGGCGGCAGCGTGAGCGCGCTGGCCGCGGCCTGCTCGCTGTGGGCGCGTGATACGAGCCGCGGCAGCCGCACGGTGAACCGGCTGCCCTGCCCCTCCCCCGCACTTTCCACCTCGGCACTGCCGCCATGCAGCTTGACCAGGCTGCGCACCAGCGCCAGGCCGATGCCCAGCCCTCCCTGCGAGCGGTCAGGGCTGCGCTCCGCCTGGGAGAACAGCTCGAACACGTGCGGCATCAGGCGCGCCGGAATGCCGATCCCGTTGTCCTCCACGGTCAGCGCCACCTGGCTGTCGTCGGCGCTTAGCGCCAGGGTAATGGAACCGCCCTCCGGCGTGTACTTAGCGGCGTTATTCAGCAGGTTCGCCACGATCTGGATGAGGCGCTTGGCATCGGCCCGCACCAGCGCCGGCTCCGGCCAGCTGGTGACGGTCAGCCGGTGGCGCCGCCGTTCGATCAGCGGGCGCACCTGCTCCACTGCGTGGGTCAGCAAGCCGCGTGCGTCGACGTCCGCCATCGCCAGCTCCACCAGCCCGCGCGAGACCCGCGACACATCGAGCAGGTCGTCGATCAGCGCCGTCATGTGCTTGACCTGGCGTGAGACGATCTCGCTGGTCTGGCGCACCCGGGCCGGATCGGCCGCGGCCAGGCGCAGGATGTCCGCGGCGGCGCTGATCGGCGCCAGCGGGTTGCGCAGCTCGTGCGCCAGCATGGCCAGGAATTCATCCTTGCGGCGGTCGATATCGCGCATGTCATACTGGCGGCGCCGCGCCCGCAGCGCGGCCTGCGCGGCGCTGCTCAGGGTCACGCTGTTGACCGGCCGCTCCAGCAGCGTCACATTGCCCAGCTGCGGATAGCTGCGCAGGTGCTCGGCGTTCGGATCGCGCCGGGTCAGCACGATCACCGGCAGGTCGGACCAGGTGTCCTGCTGCTCCACGTACTGGCTGAGACGCTGGGTGAACTCGCGCGCCAGCACCTCCTCGGCCAGGATCAGCGCCCCCACGCCCCGTCCCATCTCATCGAGCAGCTGGCTCGGGGTCGTGCACTCCACGCCCTGCATCCCGTTCCGGGCCAGCACGGTGGCGATCAGCCGGCCATCCTTGCCGGTGGGCGTGTGGATCAGGATGCGGTGTTCCATCAGGCGGAAAGGTCGCCGTTGCGCCGGTCGCGCTGATCCAGCAGCTCCGGCACTCCGGACAGGATGCCCTGGAACCCCTGCAGCACCTCGCCCACCTGCAGCCCTCCTGCGCTGATGCGGAAGCTGCGCAGCGTGGTCTCGTGCGCGCTGCCGCGCTTCTTGAACACCGAGATGGCCTTTTCCACATCGCCCCGCGCCTCGAAGTAGCGCAGCAGGAGCACGTTATCGGCCATATAGCTCACGTCCATCCCCGTCGACATGTTGCCCAGCATGCCCTGCTGCACCCCGACCAGGAAGGTGGCCACGCCGCGCTGCCCCAGGTAGGTCAGCACCTCGTGCAGGTGCGTGGCCAGGAAGCTGGCCTCCGGCATCGCATTCAGGTAGCCGTTCAGGCTATCGATCACGATGACCTCGGCCCCGCGGTCGGCGGCTCCGCACACGGCATGCGTGAATTCGCCCGGAGACATCTCGGCCGGGTCGATCTGGTGCACCGTCAGCAGCTTGGCATCGAAGGGCGTTTGCAGGTCCATGCCGATGCCCCGCGCCCGATTGAGCAGCGTATTGAATGATTCCTCGAACAGAAACATGGAGGCCCTCTGCCCCCGCTCCGTGACCGCTTTCACGAACTGCATCGCAAGGCTCGACTTGCCGCTGCCGGGCGGTCCCGAGATCAAGGTGCTCGATCCCGCCTCGATGCCGCCGCCGAGCAAAACGTCGAACTGCGGGAGGCCGCTCCTGACCTGCCCGCGCTGGGCGAGGGTTCGGGTTTCGGCGGCCACGATGCGCGGATACACAATCACTCCGCCAGTGATGATCGAGTAGTCGTGCGGGCCGCGCCGGAACCCCACGCCCCGGTATTTCAGCACCCGCACCACGCGCCGTTCGGCGCCGTACTCCGAATCGGTGTGCTGCAGCGTGATCACCCCATGGGCCACGCTGCGCACCTGCTGGTCGCCGCGCAGGGCCGTCTTGTCGTCCAGGAGCAGCGCCGTACAGGCGCGCCGCGCGAAATACTGCTTCAGCGCCAGCACGTGGCGACGGTAGCGCAGCGCGCTGCCGGACAGCAGCTGCAGCTCGGACAGCGAATCGAGCACCACGCGCTGGGGATTGATCTTCTCGATCATCCCCAGGATCATTTTGTTGGTCTCGCTGAACTCCACCTCGGACGGATGCAGCACCGTGTACTGCTCATCCGGGTCCAGCAAGCTTTCTTCGGGAATGACCTCGAACACAGTGACGCCGTCCATGTCCATGCCGTGGGCCGCCGCCACCGCGCGGAGCTCGACCTCGTTCTCGGCCAGCGTGATGTACAGGACCTTTTCACCCTGCCGGGCGCCCTCCAGCAGGAATTGCAGCGCGATCGTCGTCTTGCCGGAGCCGGGATCCCCTTCCAGCAAATACAGGCGCTCCTTGGTCAAACCGCCGCCGAGGATGTTGTCGAGACCAGGGATGCCGGTGGAGATGAACTCCGTGCTCAAGGTATTTTGTGTGTTCACGGGATGGGTTCCAATCATCAACTTTTCCCTATTAAACCCAATCCTCGCGGATAGTCGCACACGGTTGGTATCACGGGCTGGCACCGGCCAGGTCAATACGCCGCTGGATCAGCGCCGCCGCCGTGGTGTCGCCAGCGGCTTGGGCCCGTTTCAGCTGCACGCCCAGCCACGCCAGCAGCGGGCGGCGCCAGCCCTGTTCGGACGCCGTGTCCACCGCCAGCTTGATGTCGGTGGGCGTTATGCGCCCCGCTTGCAGCAGCGCGCCTGCCGCGACCAGCCGCCCGAGAGGATCGGCCACGCCCGCGATGGAGCCGGTGGCGACCACCGGCCGGTGCTGTTCGGGCAGTGCCGCCACGTTCACGTCACTGAAGCGGCCAGCGATATAAGCCGCGTACGCGCGCTCCTCCGCGCTCGCATCCTGTTCCAGGGCGCGGTAGCCCGGGCACCCGCCGATGTCCAGCGCCGCCACCTGGGCCGCGCAGCGCACCAGCTCCACCTTGGCAACGAGGTCGGGGCGGCCGGTGCTCGCCATCTCGGACCGGGCCCTTGCAAATTCCGTGTCGGCCACGCTGGACTCGCCACGCAGGTAGGCGGTGGTAAAGCTGGTGACGGAGCTGTAGGCGTTGGCCTGCCATTGCGGCGGCACCGGCTTGCTGCCGCAGGCGGCCAGCGCGGCGGCCACGATCACGCAGGCGAATGTATTTTTCATGGCAGCTTCACCTCGTTGTGGCGGGCGAACGGCCACTTGCGGTTGATCTCGTCCACCAGCTGGTTCACCTTGCGCAGGCTGGCATCGACCTCGCTGCGCAAGACGCCCAGGTCCTTGGTTCCGGCCTTGACGTTGGCTGCCGCGCCCTGGGCTTCCACCAGCACCGCATCGATCTTCTGCAGGCTGCCACGCGCATCCTGCAGCACGCGGGTCAGCTCCTGCACGCTGGCCTGCACGTCGTTCATCACGCCTTTTGGACCGTAAATGCGCTGGTCGGTCTTGGCCAGCAGCGCGTTCACGCGGTCGAGCGTGAGCATGAACTTGCGGGCCTCGTCGTCGCTGCCCAGCGCACTGCCCAGCAGGCCGTACTTGCCGTTCAGGCGCCCGGTGGTGGTGGCGATGTTCGACAGGGCCGTGTTGATGCTCGAATCGGTGCGGGTCATCGCCTCCAGGTTGTCCAGCAGCGCGCGGGCGCTGGCGACCAGGCGCGGGATCTCGGCGTTGGTGTCACCCACCAGGACCGTGCGCTCCGAGTTGGGCGGCAGCGGCGGATCGGTCAGCACCCCGCTGAAGGCCTTGATCTGGGTGCTCCCCACCACGCCGCGTTCGAGCGTAAAGATGCTGGAGCTGCGCAGCCACTTGGCATCCTTCTTCGGCACGTCGATCAGGATGCGCGCCTTGCCGTCCGGGCCGAGCTCCACCTGGCCCACGCGGCCGATCGGGAAGCCCGAGAAGGTCATGTCCATGCCCACGGTGACGCCTTGCGAATCGTCGGACACCAGCACCAGGCGCTGGGTCGGCTCGAACACCCCGCGCGCATACATCACGTACAGCACGAACAGCACGATCAGCGCCGACATCAGCACCAGCAGGATCACCGCCTTCACTTCGACGTTGGCCACGGGTTCGGCACGTTCGACTCGTTCGACAGGCGCATCGGCCTTCGGGTCCTGCATGGGAGCTCCTTACGTTTTTCGCGGCGGTGGAGCGCCGCGGATCTCTGAATTTCTAAATGTACTTGATGAGTAGCGAAGCCGCCTCGATCATGAAGAGGACGAACAGCAGGCCCACCGCGCCTGGCTGCACGTTCGACTTGCGCGCCCGCCGCAGCCGCTGCGCTTCCAACTGAGCCGCCGTCGGAATCACCGCCACCGACAGGCCGAAGAACACCGTCTTGAACACGAAGCCGATGGTCACCGTCGGATCGAACACCCGCCCCACGGTGCGGGTATAGTCCCCCATACCCCACGGCGAAAAGCCGAACTGCACCAGATACGCGAGCACCAGCACCACCACGCTGCTGACCATCGCCAGCGACAGCACCGCAAAGGTATTCGCCAGCACCTGCGGCACGAGATCGCGCTGCAGGCGCGCCTGCAGCGCGGCCGAATCGTCCGGCGCCTTGGCCGCCACCGCGAGGATGTCGGCCGCATGGTACTGGAAGCCCGCGCGGATCGCCACGAACAGCGCCGCGGTGAGCGGAATCAGTTCCAGCACCAGCACCCGCACCACCATCTCGATGGCGTAATGCGAGAGCCCATAGCTAATGGCCGTGACGACCACGATGCGGATGATGACCAGGCTGACGAGGGAGGCGAGCAGCGTAAACCAGGGTAGCACCTGCCAGGTGTTGACGTAGAGGTGGCGCGCCGTGGACAGCCGCATGTCACGGTGATAGGTCGATGGCGACAGCGCCAGCACCAGCGCCACCGCCCCCAGATGGACGGTGTACCACCACCCCCGCACGATCCGCCGGATCAGCAGTCCCCAGTGATGCGGCTTGGTCCGCATAAACGAAGTCACATGTTGCATGCCCGGCATCATACCAAGCCCACCGGGGTCAGGCCTCCCCGATTCGGCATGGGGTCAGACCCCGCCATCTTAAGTCCTTGATTTTATTGGAACAGAAACCGTTGGGGCCTGACCCCTACGGGAAGTGGCAGGCCTGACCCCTAAGGGGGTGGCAGATCAAGGGTTGATAGCGGTTTCGTGATTTCGGGAAAGGGATTACTGGCGGCGGGCTTCCTGCACGCCGGTGACTTCGGAAATGGCGGCGATGGCCTTCTGCAGCTGGGCGGTGGAGCTGATCTCGGCGGTGAAGGTCATGCGCGCCGTGCCCTTGGCGCTTTGCGTGTTCACACCGATCACGTTGATCTTCTCGCGCGAGAAGACCTCGGAAATATCGCGCAGCAGCCCTTGCCGGTCATTCGCGAGGATGAACAGGTCGATCGGGTAGACCGTGCTGGTCTCCTGCGCACCCCAGTCGGCATCGATCACGCGCTCCGGATTCTTGGCGCGCATCTCGCCAAAGTTCTTGCAAGCGGTCCGGTGGATCGACACGCCCTTCCCGCGCGTGACGAAGCCGACGATCGGATCGGGCGGCGCTGGCTTGCAGCAGCGCGCGAGCTGCGTCATCAAACCATCCGTCCCGACGATCAGCACCCCGGACTTGGCGCCCTGCTCCGTGCTCGACGCGCGGCTCTTGTTGAGCACCACCGCGTCCACCTCGGGCGGCGGCGGCTCGCCCGACGCGTGCAAGGCCTGCTCCACATGGCGTAGCGAGAATTCGTCCTTGCCGACGGAGATGAACAGGTCGTCCACCTTGTCGAAGCCCAGCTTATGCGCCAGCGCTTCCAGGTTGACCGCCGTCTTCCCTTCCCGCTGCAGCGACTTCTCGACCAGAGCCCGCCCATGCGCCAGGGTCTCCTGCAGCTCGATGGCATGGAACCACGCCCGCACCTTGGCCCGCGTGCGCGGACTGACCGTATAGCCAGGGCTCAGCCAGTCGCGCGACGGTCCGGCGGTACCCGGCGCACCTTTCGCCGTGATGATCTCGCAGGTCTGCCCGTTCTTCAGCGGCGTATTCAAGGGCACCATCACGCCATCCACGCGCGCGCCGCGGCAGCGGTGGCCGACCTCCGAGTGCAGGTGGTAGGCAAAGTCGATCGGCGTGGCGCCGGCCGGCAGCTCCAGTACGCGCGCCTGCGGCGTCAGCACGAAGATGCGGTCATCCAGCGACGCGGACTTGAGCTTCTCAACCCACTCGCGCTGCTGTTGCTGCTCCTCGCCGACCACGGTCTCAGTGACGTCCGATTTCCACGCCAGCAGCTGCCGCAGCCACGCGATCTTCTCGTCGTACTGCTGGCCCTTGAAGTTGGAGCCGCCTTCTTCCTTGTAGCGCCAGTGCGCCGCCACCCCGTACTCGGCGAAGTGGTGCATCTCCTGCGTGCGGATCTGCACCTCCAGCGGCCGACCGTCTTCCGCCGTCACCACCGTGTGCAGCGATTGATAACCGTTCGGCTTGGGCCGCGAGATGTAGTCGTCGAACTCCTTCGGGATCGGGGTCCAGATATTGTGGATCACGCCCAGCACCGTATAGCAGGTCTTGACGTCGTCGACGATCACGCGGAAGGCGCGCACGTCGTACAGCTCCGAGAAGTCCAGCTCCTTCCCGCGCATCTTGTTCCAGATGGAGAAGATGTGCTTGGGCCGCCCGAATACCTCGGCCTGGATGCCTTCCTTCTTGAGCTCCGCTTCCAGCCGCTCGATCGACGACTTGACGAAGCTCTCGCGCAGCATGCGCTTCTCTTCCAGCATCTTGGCGATGCGGCGGTAGGTCTCCGGCTCGATCATGCGGAAGGCCAGGTCCTCCAGCTCCCACTTGAGTTGCCAGATCCCCAGCCGGTTAGCCAGAGGCGCATACAGGTCCAGCACTTCCTTGCCGTAGGCATGCGTCAGCTCGTTGAAGATCTTCTGGTCCGCGAACCAGCGCAGCGTGGTGACGCAGGACGCCAGCCGCATCATCACCACGCGCATGTCGGTAGCCATCGCCAGCAGCATCTTGCGCAGCGATTCCAGCTGCGAGCCGGCTTTGGTATCGCGCTTCTGCTGGCCCACGGTCATGTCGCGCAGGCGGATCAGCTGGCGCACGCCGGACACGAGGTCCATCACCTCCTTGCCGAAGCGCGTCTCCAGGTTGGTGGCGGCCGAAGGATCGAGCACCGTGAGCTCGAACAGCATCCCCGCGATGCGCGACTCGGCATCGAGGTTGAGCATCGCCAGCGTGCTGGCCACGCCAAGCGCGAATTCAAACGCGCCCTCGCCCGAGGTGCAGGTCTTGCCCTCGTAGGCTTCATTCGCGTATTCGAGCGCCGCGCGCACCCGTGCCGCGTCCTCGGGCGCGAGGCCCTGGACGACCTGCGTCGTGGCGCTGCCCAGCGCGGCGATCGACACCATGGCGGATCAGCGCACGGCGGCGGTGATGCAGATCTCGACCAGGCAGGCTGGGTTGGCAAGCTTGGCTTCCACCGTCGCGCGCGGCGGCGTGTGACCCTGCGGTACCCATTCGTCCCAGACCGAGTTCATGCCGGGGAAGTTGGCCATGTCGCTGATGTAGATCTGGCACATCAGGATGCAGGTGCGGTCGCTGCCCGCTTCGGCCAGCAGGCGGTCGACGTGGCCCAGCACCTCGCGGGTCTGGCCGACGATATCCTGGGTGGTGTCTTCGGCGATCTGGCCGGCCAGATAGATGGTTTGGTTGTGGATGGCGATTTCGGAAAGCCGTTTGCCAACGTGGAAGCGTTCAATGGTCATGATGGAGAGCTCTTTAAATCTTCAACTATTAATCCAGCAGGAAGTCCCTGGCGACCGCAATCTGGTCGTCATGGATGAAGGTGGGCGCATGGCCGACACCGGGAATCTCGACCAGCCGGGCGCGCGGGCCGCGCTGGGTCATGGCGTGCGCGGTCTCGCGCGACAGCAGGTCCGACTGCTCGCCGCGGATCAGCAGCGTGGGGCAGCGGATGGCGTCATAGGCGGCCCACAGCATGGCCTGGTCGGCTTCTGCGGTCTCCGGCGTGGCGGAGCGGAAGGGCTGCGCCAGGCCCATGTCGTAGTGGCGCACCCACTGGCCGTTGTCGTCCTGGCGCAGCACGTCGGCGGCCAGTTTGTGCCATTCGTCCTCGGAGTGCTCGCCGAAGGACAGCGACACTTCACGCACGAACTTGGCGGCGGTCTCGAAGCTTGGGAAGCGCAGGTCCTGGCCGATGTAGTCGCCGATGCGCTGCAATGCCGTGGGGTCGAGCGTGGGGCCGATGTCGTTGAGCACCAGTTTGCGCACCGGGTTGCCCGGCAGGGATGCGAGGCCCATGCCGATCAGGCCACCCATCGAGGTGCCGAACCAGTCGACCTGGTCGTGCTCCTGCGTGACGCGCGCGATCAGGGTCACCATGTCGCTCACGTATTGCGGGATGCGGTAGTGCTCGGGGTTGCGCAGCTTGCCGGAGCGTCCGCGGCCGACGGTGTCGGGGCAGACCACGCGGTAGTGGCCACACAGCGCGCGCGCCAGGGCGTCGAAATCGTCCGCCACGCGGGTCACGCCGTGGGAGCAGATCAGGACCTTGCGGTTGCAGGGGTCGCCCCACTCCTTGTACACGATGTCATGCAAGCCGCTGGGGGACATGCACTGGACGGTTTTGATCCTCGGTTCGGTCACTACGCTTCTCCAAATTGAGCCATACCGTAAAACTACGGGCACCCGACATTTTACTGGGCGTTGCGCTTATCATTCACATTTTACAAGACCCATTCACTCTGAGGACACCATGAACTCGACCATGTTAAGCGGGAAGACCGCACTCGTCACCGGCTCCACCTCGGGCATCGGCCTGGGGATCGCGCGCGCGCTGGCGGCGCAGGGCGCCAACATCGTGTTCAACGGCTTTGGCGACGCCGCCCAGATCGAGCAGCTGCACACCGGCGTGGCCAAGGAATTCGGCGTACGTACGGCCTACAGCGGCGCAGACATGTCGAAGCCGGAGCAGATCGAAGAGATGATGCGCATGGCGGCCGCGCAGTTCGGCGGCGTAGACATCCTGGTCAACAACGCTGGCATCCAGCACGTGTCCAACGTGGAGGACTTCCCGGTCGAGAAATGGGACGCGATCATCGCCATCAACCTGACCTCGGCCTTCCATACCACGCGTCTCGCCCTGCCCTGGATGAAGCAGAAGAACTGGGGCCGCATCGTCAACCTGGCGTCGGTCCACGGTCTGGTGGGCTCGGCGGGCAAGTCGGCCTATGTCGCAGCCAAGCACGGGCTGGTGGGCTTCACCAAGGTCACCGCGCTGGAGAACGCGCATTCGGGCGTGACCTGCAATGCGATCTGCCCGGGCTGGGTCCTGACCCCGCTGGTGCAGAAGCAGGTGGACGACCGCGCGGCGCGCGACGGCATCCCGATGGAAGCGGCCAAGAAGGCGCTGCTGGCGGAAAAGCAGCCGTCCGGCGAATTCGTCACACCGGAGGAACTGGGCGCGCTGGCCGTGTTCTTCTGCAGCCCGGCGGCCGACCAGGTGCGCGGCGTGGCGTGGAACATGGACGGCGGCTGGGCGGCGCAGTAATCAGCAGCGCTAGCACAGCGTGAAGGCGGCCAGCAGGGACAGGACGGCCTCCGGCCGCAGCATTTCGAGAAAGGCCCATAGACTGGCCCAGGCGAAGACAGCGAACAGCAGCAAGGTGCGCAGGGGCCGGGTGGCGGGTCGCATGGCCGGTCTTTACGCCATCTGCGCGCGCAGCATGATGGGGGCCGGCTGCTCGCGGATCGGCCAGTGCAGCGCGGCGGCGCCGATGCCGACGGCGATGGCGCACAGCCAGACAGCATCATAGGATTGGGTGGCGTCGAACATCACGCCGCCGAGCCACACGCCGAGAAAGCTGCCGATCTGGTGGCCAAGGAAGACGAAGCCGAACAGCGTCGACAGGTACTGTACGCCGAAGATGCGGGACACGATGCCCGTGGTGAGCGGTACGGTGCCCAGCCAGAGCAGGCCCATGACAAAGGCGAACGCATACAGCGTGGCTTCGCTCAGCGGCACCAGCACGAACAAGGCGATCGCGGCGGAACGGACCAGATAGAGTCCCGCCAGCAGTTTTGGCTTGCTCAGTTTTGCGCCGAGCAGTCCGCAGACATAAGTGCCCGCCACATTCGCCATCGCGATGATGGCCAGCGCCGCCATCGCGCTGCGGCCGTCCAGGCCTTTGTCGAGCAGGTAGGCCGGCAGGTGGGTGGCGATGAAGGCCAGCTGGAAGCCACAGGCCAGGAAGCCGATCCCCAGCATCCAGAGATCGCGATGGCCCGCCGCAGCCCGCAGGGTCGCGCGCATCGACTGCGGCGCGTTGGGGCGCGGATCAGCGGCTGCGCTGACCGCGCCGCCAACGGGCGGGGCGTCGTGCAACGGCAGCGCGAACACGCACAGGCAACTGATGGCCACCGCCAGCAGCACCAGCGCGCCCTGCGCACCGAGGGCGGCCAACGCGTTCTGCGCGGCGGGGACGGATACGAACTGCCCCAGGCCACCCGCCGCTCCCGCCAGTGCCAACCCCCATGCGCGCCGCTCCGGCGGCAGCATGCGGCTCAGCGCCCCATAGATGGCGCCGAACGAAGTGCACGACAGCGCCACCCCGATCACCAGCCCCGCACTGAGCGCAAACTCGCCCGGCGTGGTGGCGCGCGCCATCGCATACAGCCCGGCACCGTACAGCAGGCAGCCCGCAAAGATCACGCGCCGCGAACCAAACCGGTCCGCCACCATGCCCGTGAACGGCTGGGCAATGCCCCACACAAGATTCTGCAGCGCCAGCGCAAACGCGAAGTCAGCCCGCGTCCACGCATGCGCCGTCGTGAGCGGGAGCAGAAAGAGCCCCTGCACGTGCCGGATGCCGAGGGCCAGCCCCATGATCGCGCCGCCGGACAGCACCAGCAGCAGTGGAGAGAAGTGCCAGCGTCGCGTCATCATTGCCTCGTCCCAGTTGAAATACTGGTCCCCAGTATTCACGCGCCCCGCCCCGCCCTCAAGCGCAAAATTCGCATCCTACGCATGCGCGCCGCGCATGGCACCGTGGCATGCGCCCAAACGATGGGCTATGATGCCGCGTCCATTTCGCTGCCTGAAGGAGCCCGCATGAAACGCCGCCTGACCACCCTGGCCCTGTCCGTCGCCGCCGTCACCGCCAGCGCCCAGCCGCCACAGCCCGCGCCAGCCACGCTGGTCACGCCGGACGCCGTATGGACGGGCGACGGCGCGGTACACGCGGGGTGGTCGGTGCTCGTCACCGGCAACCGCATCACAGCCGTGGGCCCCGCCGCGCAGCTGCAAGTCCCCGCCAACGCCCAGCGCCTCGCCCTCCCCGGCAAGACCCTGATCCCCGGCCTGATCGAGCTGCACTCGCACGTGCTGCTCCACCCCTACAACGAAACCACCTGGGACGACCAGGTGCTGAAGGAGCCCGTCGAATACCGCGTGCTGGAAGCGGCCAAGCACTCAGCCGAGAGCCTGCAATCCGGCTTCACCACTCTGCGCGACCTGGGCACGGAAGGCGCGGGCTACGCCGACGTGGCCATCAAGCGTGCCATCGACGACGGCACCATCCCGGGACCGCGTTTGTTCGTGGCGACCAAGGCGATCGTCGCCAGCGGCAGCTACGGCCCATCGGCCAAGAGCTACCGCTACGACCTCGATTTCCCGAAAGGCGCGCAGGAAGCGACCGGCGTCGACGAAGTGGTGCGCGCGGTGCGCGAGCAGGCGGGCCACGGCGCGGACTGGATCAAGTACTACGGCGACTACCGCACCGGCGCGGATGGCTCGGCGCGCCCCACCTTCACGTTCGAGGAAGTGAAGGCGCTGATCGCGACCGCCCACCAGTCGGGCCGCAAGGTCGCCGTCCACGCCAGCACCGACGAAGCGATGCGCATGGCCGTGCTGGCGGGCGTGGACACCATCGAGCATGGCTACGGCGGCTCGGACGCCACCTTCAAGCTGATGGCCGAGAAGAAGGTCGCCTTCCTGCCCACGCTCACCGCGCCGGAAGCGATCGGAGAATACTTCCAGAAGCACGTGCGCGGCTCCGCGCCAACGCCGGCGATGCAGGAGGCCATCGACGCCTTCACCCGCGCGCGCAAGGCGGGCGTGATCATCGGCTGCGGCAGCGACGTGGGCGTGTTCAAGCACGGCAGCAGCGCGCGCGAACTGGAGTGGCTGGTCAAGCTGGGGATGACGCCGACCGAGGCGCTGCAGGCGGCGACCACGGTGGCCGCGCGCGTCCTCGACAAGCAGAACGACCTGGGCGCCATCAAGCCAGGTGCGTTTGCGGACCTGGTGGCGGTCGAAGGCGACCCGACCAAGGATATCGGAACGCTCTACAAGGTCCGCTTCGTGATGAAAAACGGGACCGTGTACCGCAACCAGTAACCGCCCGCGTTCCCGCGCGAAATTACTTCTTCGCCGGGCGCTGCGCCTCTTCCGCCAGCTGCGCGGCGAGGCGCTCCTGGCCCTTGGCCGCGTAGGCGCGGCAGGCATTCGTATCAACAAACGAACCCTTGGCCTGGCGCTCCATCAAGCCGCTGGCATCGGGGTGTGCGCTGATCAGGATGTCGCACTGGAGACCCGCGAGCATGGCCAGCGTGTGCTCGAGCCCGGCCTTGGCGCCCGGCCAGCGCGGGTCGCCGCCGTAGCGGAAGCTGTCGTCACCGTAGGCCGTTACGCTGTCCGCGTAGACCATGTTGAGCGCCTTGCCGTTCTCGCTCGACTGCCACGTCCAGCTGGTGCCACCGGGCGTGTGACCCGGCGAATA
This sequence comes from Zemynaea arenosa, assembly GCF_004614185.1. Classification (GTDB taxonomy): domain Bacteria; phylum Pseudomonadota; class Gammaproteobacteria; order Burkholderiales; family Burkholderiaceae_D; genus Telluria; species Telluria arenosa. Next base: position 27,684 of record NZ_SPVF01000083.1, read on the forward strand.
GTGCGCGGTCAGCTTGAGCGGGCCGACGCTAAGCACTTCCCCATCCTTCACGGTATGCAGGGTGCCGACCGGTGCAAACGGCATGTCCACGAGGTTGGCGTACTGCGGATCGTCCGCCGTCGGCTTGCCCGTCTTGAGCACCGGCGCGGCCAGCGTGCTGGCGACCACCGTCGCGCCACTGAGCTTCTGGAGCTCGGCGATGCCGCCCACGTGATCGAAATGTGCATGCGAGATCAGGATGTACTTGATGTCCCCGACCTTGAACCCGAGCTGGCGGATGTGCGGGACGATCTGCTGCGGCGACTTCCCCGTGCCGCCGTCGATCAGCACATGGCCGGCGGGCGACGTCACGAGCACCGCACTCACGCCGCCCGGGCCGACGTAGTACGTATTCCCATGCACCTTGAATGGTTGCTGCGGCGCGTCCCAGTCCGCAGCGGCGGCCTGCCCAGCGCTCAAAGCGGATGCGCATACGGCGGCGCCGAGCGCCAATTTGATCTTCATGAGTGTCCTTGGGAAGTGATGATGAGCCCCGCATGCTGCTGGGAGTTGCGGTCGCCGCGCCGGTAGCTGCGGTAGATGAATTCACTATCGGCGCCGCGCGTGCAGCAGGTGCAGCCGCCGACATGTTCGAGCGCCTCGATGCCGCCTGCGCGCAGCTGGTGTTCGGCCACTGCGCGCAGGTCGAAATGGCGCGGCGTGGGCAGCACATGCTCCGGCGGCATGTCTGCAAAGCGGCGCAGGAAGTCCTGGGCCAGTTCCTCGCTCACCTCATAACACGGCGCACAGATGGTGGGGCCGATCGCCGCGACCCAGCCGCCCTGCTCCGCGCCGAGCTCCGTGAGAATCTGCGGAATGATCCCGGCATGCAGCCCGCGCCAGCCCGCGTGGACCGCCGCCACCGCCGTGCCATCGCGCCGCGCCAGCAGCAGCGGCACGCAATCCGCGGTGATCACGCTGACGGGAATGCCGGGTTCGGACGTGTGGAACGCATCCGCCTCGCCGACCGGCTGGCGGTGCGTCACGACGCGGGCGGCATGCGTGCCATGCACCTGCTTCTTCAGCGGCCGCAGGTCCCATGCCTCCTGCAAGGCCGCAGGGACCAGCTCAGTGGCGGTCCCGAATCCATGCACGACGCCGGGGATGGCGGCGAGCAGACTGCTGACGATCAAACTTCACTCCTTCTGTTCCTTACTTGATGCGGTAGACCACATCGACCTGCTGCTGCAGCTTCACCGCCTGCACGGCCAGGTATTCGCTGGCGGGCCGCGGTGCGCTGGCGGGCGCGCGGTCCCTAGTGTAACGGAAGTCGGACTCGACGAAGCCCATGGACGTGCTCAAATTCTTCACCGGCGCGTAGCTGATGCCCGCCACCGCGCCGACCTTTCTCCCCGCGCCCTTCGCCAGCGCCTCGGCGTGCACTTTCGCGTCCTGCACGGCGTCCGCCAACAGCTGCATTTCGAGCTGGTGCCGCTGAGTGCTGCCGAAATCGACCGCCAGCCCCTCGATATTCTGCATGCCCAGCACCGGTTGCACCAGCGCGGCCCACACCGAGATGTCGCGCACCAGGATGCGCACGCCGACCTTGATGTCCCAGCCCGTGCCGTCCTTGCGCACGTCGCGGCGCGGGTCGGCGATGGTCACATCGTCCGCCGCGATGCCGATCGACGCGGCCAGCGCCTTGATCTCGCCGGCGCGGGTGCCCACGGTGGCAGCCGCGGTTTCGGCATTGGCATCGCTGGCGACGATTTCGAAATCGAGGGTCGCTTCGTCGGATGCCACGCTGATCTCTGCACGGCCATTGGCATGGATGAAGGGATAGTTGGGCAGTTCGGCGGCTTGGGACAGCGAGGCAGAGACGGTCAGCAGGGCTGCGGCGATGCGGGTCTTCATGGGGACTCCCGTAGTTGTGTGAGACCGCAGCATAAAACAATGTAGACATCGATGTCTAGTTCGGATATTCTGGCGACATGGACATGCCAGCACACGTCCTTATAAAAACACTAGACAACGTCTTCTACACATAGACACTGAGGAGGGTACATGCCCGACGCGATTAAGCCCACACCGGCGGAACTGGACCTGCTGCAGGTCCTGTGGCCGCTCGGCTCCGCCACCGCCAAGCAGGTGCACCAAGCGATGCAGAAGGAGAAGCCGGAGGTGACCTACGCCACCGTGCTGCGTCTCATGCAGATCATGCACGGCAAAGGACTGCTGATTCGCGATGAAAGCCAGCGCTCGCACGTGTACGCCCCGGCGCAGGCGCAGGACTCACTCCAGACCAACCTGCTGAAGGACCTGATCAACCGCGCCTTCTCCGGCTCCGCCAAGGCGCTGGTGCTGGCGGCGCTCAAGAGCGGCATCTCGCGCAAGGAGCGCGACGAAATCGAAAAACTTCTGCGGGAGGATGGCAAATGAGCGGCATGAACAACGTCATCGAAGTCGTCGGCTGGACCCTCGTGGATTTCGCCTGGCAGGGCGCGGTGATCGGCGTGATCACCGCCCTGCTCCTGCTTACCATGCGCGGCGCCGGTCCGCGCCAGCGCTACCTTGTGGCCTGCGCGGGCCTGCTGGCCTGCATGGCCTGGCCCGCGCTGCAACTGATGGCGCGGCTGGCGGACGGCCCTGCCACTGCCGCCAGCGTGCGTTCGATGATGGCAGCCGGCGGCGGCATCGCCACGTCCACCGCGGGCCTGGCAGGCCTGGTGCAGGATCACTTGCCGGCGATCGTGGGCGCATGGGCCTTGTGTGCACTGCTGATGGCGGGCCGCATGCTGCTGGGACTCGCCTGGATCGGCCGCGCGGGCAACGAGGACAGTCAAGCGCACCCGGAATTGCAGCGCCGCCTGGACGCCCTGGCCGAGCGCTTCGGCATCGGCCGCGCGGTGCGCGTGCGGGTGCTGGCGAACATCCAGAGCCCGATCACGGCGGGCTGGCTCAAGCCCATCATCATGATCCCGGCATCGCTGGCGACCCGCATGCCCACTGACCTGCTGGAGGCCCTGCTGGCGCACGAACTGGCGCACGTCAAGCGCATGGACTATGTAGTCAACCTGGTGCAGCACCTGGTGGAGACGGTGCTGTTCTACCACCCGGCCGTGTGGTGGATCTCGCGCCAGGTGCGCGCCGAGCGTGAAAAGATCGCGGACGACCTGGCGGCTCGCCACCTGGGCGAGCCGCGCCGCCTGGCACGCGCACTGTCGGAACTGGAGAAGATGCAGTTTAGCGGCCGCAATCTGGCGCTGGGTGCCGATGGTGGAGACCTGGTCGACCGCATCGCACGGCTGGTACGCCCGCAGCAGCGGCCCGCAGCGTGGAACGCTTTGCTGCCACTGATCCTGGTCGCGACGCTGGGCGCCGCGCCTCTGCTGCAAGCGTCCGTCGCCAACCCGGCAGCGGGTACGCCTAGTGCGTCCTCCGCGCAGGGGAAACGGGACGCGTCCAGAGTGACTGGCGACCGCCAGGCCGTCGTGGACTTTGCCAGCTGCTCTAAGCCGAACTACCCGCATGAGTCGCTGGCCAAGCTGGAAACCGGCACCGTGACCCTGGCCTTCGACATTACGGTTACCGGCGACGTGGGAAGCGCCACCGTCAAGAAGAGCAGCGGCCACCCGCTGCTGGACGAAGCCGCCCGCAGCGCCATCGCCCTCTGCAAGTTCAAGCCTGCGCTCAAGCGGGGCCGCGCCATCGCCTCCACCACCTACGTCCAATACGTCTGGACGCTGGACTAAACCTCCCCTGATCTGATCCCTCCCGGACCCGGCGTACACGCCGGGACGGGACTCCTTTTGCCTGTCGTCTGCCCATCGCCCAGTCCATGCCCTTGCTCCGCCTGCCCCTGTTCGCGCTGAAAATCCTGCTCGTTATGGCCGCCCTGTATGCCGCCGCGGTCATCTACCCGCAGCCCGCCTTTGCCCACCACGTCCGCTACGGCAGCGACGACATCTGGTCTGACGAGCCGATCCCCGCCGAAATTGCGGCCGTGCTGGACGACGCGCACCGCCGCCTGCGCCGCTCGCCGTGGTACGACGAGCGGGAAGGCATGCGCCTCTTCATCTGCAATGCGCCGTGGCGGCTCTGGTTCTTCGGCCAGCGCTTCAATACCACGATGGGCGGCGGCACTTCCTTCCTCACGCGGCACATCTTCCTGCACGCCGCCGACATCAAGGCCAATGCCCTGCGCATGCCCCCCGGCCGCCCTCTGTACGACGCCGAGGTCCGTACGCTCTCCTACTTCATCGCGCACGAAGGCACGCATGCGCTGACGGCGCGCGTCCACGGCCCGCTGTCCGGCTATCGCTTGCCGGTGTGGCTCACGGAAGGCTATGCGGATTACGTCGCCAAGGGCCCGGACCTGGACGTCGGCAGGCAGCGTGGCCTGTACCGGGCGGGCGCGCTCGAGAACCCACCACGCGACTACCAGCGCTACCAGCTGGAAGTGGATTTCATGCTGCACGAAGGTGGCCGCAGCCTGAACCAGCTGTTTGCGGCTCCACTGTCCGAAGCAGAGGTGCGCCGTCTGCTGGACGCCCGCCTCGCCGCCCAACGTTGAATGGACCCGCTTTGAAAGCCTATCGCCTCACCCTGACTGCCACCGCAGTCTGCGCCGCCCTGCCCTGCGCTGCGGCGTTGGCCCAGCAGCCCGCAGCCACGCCGACGCCTGCCACCGCCACCGTCGAAGTCAAATCCACCGCCGACAGCGCACGCCGCAACGACGCGGCCAACCGCCAGGTGATCAACCGCGAAGAGATCGCGCGCTACGGCGACGCCAGTGTGCTCGATGCGATAAAGCGCCTGCCCGGCGTGACGGTGAACGGCACGAGCGTGCGCATGCGCGGCCTGGGGAGCGGCTACACCCAGCTGCTGGTGGACGGCCAGCCCGCCCCCGCCGGGTTCACGCTGGACGGGCTGGCCCCGGACCTGGTCGAGCGCATCGAGATCATCCGCTCCGCCACCGCCGAATACAGCACGCAGGCCATCGCGGGCACCATCAACATCGTGCTGCGCAAGGCGCCGCGCAAGGACGGGCGCGAGCTGAAACTGGCGAACGGCCTGGCGGGCCGCCAGAGCGAGCCGTCCATCACCGGCACCTGGTCGGCCAAGGATGCTGGCGGCAGCCGCCAGCTCACTGCATCGCTGCGCCACCTGGAGCTGCATCCGACCTACGAGTACCGCGAAGAGCAGCGCCGCGGCGGCGTGCTGGCCGATGCCTCGACCGTCCACACCGACCAGCAGATCCATTACACCGCGTTGAACCTGCAGCCGCGCCTGACGTGGACGCTCGCCAGCGGCGACAACGTCGACTGGCAGACCACCCTCAACGCCGGGCGCTCGCGCGGCGGCAGCGACAAGACCTCCGAGACCATCACCGGCCAGGGCCAGGCCTACCCCAACCTGAACCTGGGCTTCGGCATCGACAACGCCAGCCTTCGCACGGAGGCCGGGTGGACCCGGCGCTTCGCATCGGGCGCGCGCGCCGAGACCAAAGCCGCGGCCTTCACATCCATCTCGGACCGCTGGATGTGGCGCGATGCGACCGACACCGGCGGCCTGCTGCTGCTGGACCGCGACTTCCTCACCAAGGTGCATGAACGCGGCGCCACCTGGACCGGGAAGTTCGCCGCTGCCACCACCGCCAGCGGCCATGCACCGGTCGCCGGCTGGGACGCGGGCCACACCGTCATGACCTCGCAGGACGTGCAGCAGGACGCGCCACTCCCGGGCATACCGGAAACCGACTACGACACTCGCATCGACGCCCGCCTCGACCGCCTGGCCTTGTACGCGCAGAACGAATGGGACATCGACATGCAATGGTCCGCCTACCTCGGCCTGCGCACGGAGGCGCTGCGCGTGCGGACCACCTCCACCGAAGCAGGCGATGCGCACATCAGCAGCTACCGCATCGCCAGCCCGATCGCACAGCTGCTGTGGAAGCTGCCGGGCAAGCAACGGAGGCAGGCGCGCCTCGCACTCACACGCACCTTCCGCGCGCCACCGCTGGCACGCATCACGCGCGGTTACTTCTACACCACCGATAACACGCCCATCTCGCCCGACCAGGACGGGAACCCGAACCTGCAGCCCGAGACCGCACGCGGCATCGACGCAGGCGTCGAGTGGTACTGGAGCGAAGGCACCGCGCTGGTGGTCAGCGCATCGGAGCGCGCTATTTCGAACCTGATCCGCGACCGCATTACGCTGCAAGGCTCGCGCTGGGTCTCGGCGCCCGCCAATATCGGGCATGCGGATGTGCACACACTGGAAGTGGAAGCGAAGGCTCCGCTGCACATCCTCTGGGCCGCCGCGCCCAAGGTGGACTTGCGCGCGAATTGGGTGCGCAACTGGTCATCGGTGGACGGCATCCCCGGTCCGGACAACCGGCTGGACGGTCAGCCCCGCTGGAGCGCGACCATTGGCGCGGACTACCGCGGTGCGGCGTGGTCCGCGGGTGCCACCCTGGCTTCGGTGGCGGGCGGCTGGACCCGCAGCTCCATCGAGAATCGCGGCTGGACCAACACGCGCCATGCCCTCGACGCGTATGCCAGCTTCACACTGGCCCATGCGGGCACATTGCGCATCTCAGCATCGAATCTGCTGCGCACCACCGACCGCTCCATGGACATCCACGAGGACGCCAGCGGCACCTGGACCGGCATGAACTGGCGGCCGACATGGGCCGTCCTGCGCCTGCAATACAGCGCGCATTGGTGAGGCGCCGCACGCCGCTGCGCACGCGGATAATGCGAGACAGAAACCTGCGCACGTGTGGATGTCCACAATTGGCGCGTTGACCGAAACCGCGCGATGATGAGGACTTGTGCGGCCTTGCTGCCGCGGCCTCCGTGCGAGTTGCGTCGTGAAAAAACCCTTCTACAAAATCCTCTACGTGCAGGTCCTGTTTGCCATCCTGGTGGGTGTGCTGCTGGGCGTGTTCTACCCGCAATCGGCGGTGGCCATGAAGCCGCTCGGCGATGGCTTCATCAAGTTGATCAAGATGATCATCGCGCCGGTGATCTTCTGCACCGTGGTCGCGGGCATCGCGGGCATGCAGGACATGAAGAAGGTCGGCCGCGTGGGCGGCAAGGCGCTGCTCTACTTCGAGATCATCTCCACCTTCGCGCTGGCGATCGGCCTGATCGTCGCCAACGTGGTGCAGCCCGGCGCGGGCTTCAACGCCGACCCGGCGACGCTCGACACCAAGGCGATCGCCGAATACACGGCCAAGACCAAGTCGCTGAGCACCATCGACTTCCTCCTGAATATCATCCCGAACACCTTCGTGGATGCCTTCGCGAAGGGCGACATCCTGCAGGTGCTGCTGATCGCCATCCTGTTCGGCGTGGCGCTATCCATGCTCGGTGAGCGCGGGCGGCCGATCACGCGCGGGATCGAGGAAATCTCGCACGTCATCTTCGGCATCGTCGGCATCGTGATGAAGGCTGCACCCATCGGTGCGTTTGGCGCGATGGCCTTCACCATCGGTAAATTCGGGCTTGCATCGCTGCTCCCGCTCCTGCGCCTGCTCGGGTCCTTCTACCTCACCAGCGCACTGTTCGTGTTCATCGTGCTCGGGACCGTGGCGTACTTCGTGGGCTTCAACATCTTCCGCTTTGTCGCCTACATCAAGGAGGAACTGCTGATCGTGCTGGGCACCAGTTCGTCCGAAAGCGCCCTGCCGTCGCTGATGCGCAAGCTGGAACGCCTGGGCTGCTCCAAGTCCGTGGTGGGCCTGGTGGTGCCGACCGGGTATTCGTTCAACCTGGATGGCACCAACATCTACATGACCATGGCCGCGCTGTTCGTGGCGCAGGCCACCAACACTCACCTCACACTGAGCCACCAGCTGACCATCCTGCTGGTCGCAATGCTGACGTCGAAGGGTGCCTCGGGCATCACCGGCGCGGGCTTCATCACCCTGGCCGCCACGCTGGCCGTGGTGCCGGAAGTGCCGGTGGCGGGCATGGCGCTCATCCTCGGCATCGACCGCTTCATGAGCGAGTGCCGCGCGCTGACCAACATCATCGGCAACGGCGTGGCTTCGGTGGTCGTCTCCAAATGGGAGAAGGAGCTCGACCACGAGACCATGGACCGCCAGCTCAAGGGCCACCACGTGGAAGAGGAAGACCGCGAGCTGTTCCCGGAGCGCGAAGCGCGTTAAGCCCTCAGCTCACGCAGGGCCGCCGCCGAGCGCCGCCCGGCCAGCAGCAGCCAGGCCACCAGCGCCAGTTCGATGACGTTCGCCACGCGCTCCACGCCAAACGTGACCGCCGGACCAGCCGAGGCCTCGATGTTCGAGAAGATCATGCACAGGTTCAAGACCATGTGCAGAATGATCACCAGCACGAGACTGCCGGTCTGATACCGCACCGCGGTGAACATCATGCCGCACACCGCCGTCACCAGCGCCTTGCCAAGTGCGACATCCCACGGAGCCCCCATGAAGCCATGGATCAGGTGCATGGCGCCGAACAGCACCCCATTGAGCACGATCGCACGGCCCATTGGCAGCGGCAGCAGCAGCGCGAAGATCACGCCGCGGAACAGCAGTTCTTCCCCGATCGCGTTGAAGAACTGGATGGTCAGCGTACCCGCGACGCTATCCGGCGCATGATAGCCCCAGGGGAGGAACAGCGCGGCGGTCAGCAAGCTGGCCGCAAAGAAGCCGGTCGGCTTTAGCTGCGCGACACCGAGGCCGAGCCGCGACCACAGGCCGAACACCTGCACCAGCACCAGCGGCAGGATGATGGTCGAGGCGAAGGCCACCAGCTTGACCTTGCCGAAGGCCGCGGGCGGCGCATACAAGGCGCCCAGCTTGAGGATGGCGACGGTGAGAATGAATTGCAAGCCGGCGCAGAAGATGGCGGCGAGGACGGGACGTTGGGACATGTGTGGCTCTCTCTCGGTGTTGTTATGGCGCGCATTCTGCTCATCCGCCCACACAACCACCATGCCCGCGCGACAGGCCGCGCAAATACGCACCTGGAATGCAAAAAAGGCGCCCTGCGGGGCGCCTTCGTCTGCGCGAGAGCGAAACCTTAGAACGCCGAGACGTCCAGCTCCGTCCCGGTGGCGGCCAGCACTTCCGGCACCGTCACGCCGGGCGCCAGTTCCACCAGCTTGAGGCCGGTCTCGGTCACGTCGATCACACCGAGATCGGTGATGATGCGGTCCACCACGCCCACGCCGGTCAGCGGCAGGTTGCAGTTCTCGAGGATCTTGTGGGAGGTCGAGCCATCCTTGGCGGTCGCCACGTGCTCCATCAGGACCACGACGCGCTTCACGCCCGCCACCAGGTCCATCGCACCGCCCATGCCCTTCACCATCTTCCCGGGGATCATCCAGTTGGCCAGGTCGCCTTTTTGAGACACCTGCATCGCACCCAGGATCGCCAGGTTGATCTTCCCACCGCGGATCATCGCGAACGAGTCGGCCGACGAGAAGAAGGCCGCGCCGGGCAGCGCCGTCACGGTCTGCTTGCCCGCGTTGATCAGGTCAGCATCCACCTCGCTGTCACGCGGGAAGGGGCCGATGCCCAGCAGCCCGTTCTCGGACTGCAGGAACACCTCGATATTCTCCGGGACGTAGTTCGCCACCAGGGTCGGCAAGCCGATGCCCAGGTTGACGTAGAAGCCGTCCTGCAGCTCTTGCGCCGCGCGCGCGGCCATTTCGTCACGAGTCCATGCCATGTCAGTAGTCTCCGATTCTGTGGTGAGGGTCAGGAACGCACGGTGCGCTGTTCGATGCGCTTTTCCGGGTTTGCGTTGACGACGATGCGGTGCACGAAGATGCTCGGCAGGTGCACGGCATCCGGATCGATCTCGCCGATCTCCACCAGCTTTTCCACTTCCACGATGCAGACCTTGCCCGCCATGGCGACGTTCGGGTTGAAGTTACGCGCGGTCTTGCGGAAGATGCAGTTGCCCGCCTTGTCCGCCACGGCGGCCTTCACCAGCGACACGTCGGCCACCAGGGACCGCTCCATCACATACTGCTCGCCGTCGAACTCGCGCACTTCCTTGCCCTCGGCGACGATGGTGCCCACGCCGGTCTTGGTGAAGAAGGCCGGGATGCCGGCGCCGCCGGCGCGCAGCTTCTCGGCCAGCGTGCCTTGCGGGGTGAATTCCAGTTCCAGCTCGCCGGCCAGGTACTGGCGCGCGAACTCCTTGTTCTCGCCCACGTAGGACGAGATCATCTTCTTGATCTGGCGGGTCGTGAGCAGCTGGCCGAGGCCGAAGTCGTCCACACCGGCGTTGTTGGAGATGGCGGTCAGGCCCTTGACGCCCGAATCGCGCAACGCCGCGATCAGCGCTTCCGGAATGCCGCACAGGCCGAAGCCGCCCACGGCGATGGTCTGGTTGTCTGCCACCACGCCGGCCAGCGCCGACGCTGCATCAGGATAGACTTTGTTCATTACCCGTCCCTTGTCTCTCGTTTATTGAGTTTATGGAGCTTACAGCTGAGAAGAGTCTCAGCATAAAATACGGACCACCGTTGCACAATACCGTAGAACTACTTGCATCCTTTTCGATGACCACAGCGCGCCCGATCGACTACGAGACCATCTTCCAGCATGCGCCGGTGGGCATGTGCATATCGGAGAACCGCGTTATCCAATCCTCCAACCATACGCTGGACGCCATGTTCGGCTACGCCCGCGGCGCGCTCGATGGCCAGTCCTTCCAGGTCCTGTACCCCACCATGGACGAGTTCCTGCGCACCGGCGACCGCATCGTGCCGATCATGAATGCCAAGGGCGTGTATTCGGACGAGCGCATCATGCGGCGCGCCAGCGGGGAGCTGTTCTGGTGCCACGTCAGCGGCCGCGCGCTGGATCCGCAACAGCCCCTCGGCGCGGGCGTCTGGACCTTCGAAGACGTCAGCGCCAAGCGCCCGGTATCGGCCGCGCTGACGCCGCGCGAGCGCGAGATCGCCGCCTTCCTGGTCGAGGGACGCACCAGCAAGGCGATCGCCCGCGAGACCTCCCTGTCGCCGCGCACGGTCGAGATGCACCGCGCCAAGCTGATGAAAAAGTTCCAGGCGTCAACCTCGTCGGAACTTGTCAATAAGCTCATGGGTGTTTCCCGCTGAAATGCAAACTTGCCAAGATTAATTGTCGGTTAATCTTACAGTTTCGGACACGTGGGTTTGACGCGTTCCTACTAAGCCTTTGATAAGGCGCAGATTTCCTGTTTGTGCATACCTGAGGCATGTTTTATGCAAGCCTCCCCTTCGGCCGCGCCCGCCTTGTGGCGCATACAAGAAGGAGAACGACCATGACATATGGGATGTCAAAGCGTGTCCGCCTGCCGCAGCGGGCCGTCCTGGCAGGGATGGCTGCGGGCGCGCTGATGCTGGGCGCCGCTCCGGCGCAGGCGGCGCTGGTGGGGTACCAGAGCCAGGCCGCGTTCAACACCGCGATCGCGGGCTGGACACGCACCACCACCGATTTCGAAGCCATCGCGGCGGGCACCACTTACGGTGCCGGGACCGGGCCGTCCGGCTACACCTTCACCCTCACGGGCCCGAGCACCGCGTATGGAGACCAGCCGGCGGTGCTCGACACGTACGGCACGACTTCGGGGACCAATTACCTGGGCCTGAACAATCCGGACGGCGCCTTCGAGACCGGCGACCGGCTGGCCATCCACTTCACCACGCCTGCGCAGGCGTTCGGACTGTTCGTGATCGGCACGAGCGGCATCCAGGCTGACGACATCCGCCTGGTCATCGACGGCAACACGGTCGGCAATGCAGCCACCGAGGCCGGGACCACCAACGACGGCGGACATATCTACTTCCTGGGCTTCGTGTCCACGGCGGTCAACATCAGCAATGCCTCGCTGGAGTTTTTCACCGACGACGGCAGCCTGTTCCCGACCAACGTGGACGACCTGGTGGTCGCGATCGACCAGCGCGAGCCGCCTACCGATGTGCCGGAACCGGGCACGCTGGCCCTGCTGGCCGGCGGCGCGCTCGCGGCGGGCGCCCTACGCCGCCGCACGCGCCGCACCTGAACGCGCCAGGGACCCGCACGCATCACCGCACCAGATCCGGGCCGCGCCGGTCCGGGACGCACCCTTCATATGAAAAACGGAGATTTCAGAATGCGCTTCTTCGCACACACTGTCGCACGCCGCTTCGCCCTCCACTCGATGATCGCCGGCGCCCTCGCCGCCGCCAGCGCCGTACCTCTGCCGGCCGCAGCCCAGGCCGAGCCTTTCATCGGGCAGATTTCCTGCTTCCCGTACAACTTCGTCCCGCGCGGCTGGGCCGCGCTGAACGGCCAGCTGCTATCGATCGCCCAGAACACCGCACTGTTTGCACTGATTGGCACCACCTACGGCGGGAACGGCCAGACCACCTTTGCGCTGCCGGACATGCGCGGCCGCGTGATGCTCAGCTCCGGCCAGGGCCCGGGACTGGCGCCTCGCACGATCGGCGAAATGAGCGGCACCGAGAACACCACGATCACCACCGCCAACATGCCGGCGCACCAGCACATGGTTGCCCCGGCTGCCAGCAACAGCGATGCCACCTCGATCTCGCCGGCAGGCCTGGTCCCAGCCGCCAAGAGCCGCACGCCGCTGTACACGGATGCCGCCAACAGCCCGACCACAATGGCGGCCACGCCCAGCAGCATCGTCGGCGGCAGTCAGCCAGTGTCCAACATGCCGCCCTACCTCGTGATGACGTGCGCGATCGCACTGGAGGGCATTTTCCCGTCGCGGGATTAAGACGGCGCAGCCCCGGCCAAGCCGCTCTACCGGGCGGCTTTTTTCATGCGGGGGCTACTAAGCGAGCGCGCTGCGCACGAAGTCCGGCAGCGGCACCGACTTTTCGGCCTTGATGTCGGCCCACACGATCTTGGCGCCGCCGGTGGCGTTGAGCACCGCGCCGGCCTGCCCGTCCGCCCCGATGGCGCGGATCTCATGGGTCATCTCGAAGCTGGAACGACCTGGCCGGCCGACGTAGGTCTTCACCTCGATCTGCCCCGGGTAGGTCAGCTGGCGCAGGAAGGTGCAATGCGCGTTGATGATCACCGGCCCGGTGCCGTCCGGGTGCGGCGGACCGCCCGCCGCTTCCAGCCAGGCGATGCGCGCCGATTCGATGTAGCGGAAGTAGACCGTGTTGTTCACGTGGCCCATCATGTCCATGTCGCCCCAGCGGATGTCCATGCGCATGGTGTGCACGTGCTTGAGTTGGGTGTCGAGTTGGGAGCTGTCGTTGCCTGCTGCTGTCACTGAAAAAGCCTTTACTGCGCCGTCATCCCGTCATCGGCGGTGATGATGGCGCCATTGATGAAGTGCGACTCCTCCGCCGCCAGCAGCAGCAGGAGCCCGTCCAGGTCTTCCGGCTTGCCGGCCCGGCGCCGCGGCAGCATCTCGATCAGACGCTTGCCCTGCTCGGTCGCGAAGTAGTCCTCGTTGATCTCCGTGGTGATGTAGCCAGGGCAGATCGCGTTGGTGTTGATATTGTACTTGCCCCACTCGACGGCCATCGCCTTGGTCATCTGCACCACGCCCGCCTTGCTCATGCAGTACACGCCGATCTGCGGCAGCACGCGCAGCCCCGCCACCGAGGCAATGTTGACGATGCGGTGCTGCTTGCGCGGGTCGCCCTTGGCGCGCGCGATCATGCGCTTGGCCACCTGCTGGGCCACGAAGAAGGCACCGCGCAGGTTCGTGTCCATGATGTAGGCGTAGTCCTCGATGGTCACATCCAGCAGCCGCTGGGTCATCGATACGCCGCTGTTGTTGACCAGGATGTCGATCGGCCCGGCCTCCGTCTCCGCATGGGCGATGGCGGCCTTGATGCTGGCGAGGTCCGTCACGTCCAGCGTCACCACGTGGGCCGCCCCGCCCGATGCTTCAATTTCCGCGCGCAGCTCCTTGAGCCGGTCTACGCGGCGCGAGGCCAGCACCACCTGCGCGCCCGCGCCGGCCAGCGCCTTCGCAAAGCGCGCTCCCAGCCCGCTGGATGCGCCGGTCACCAGCGCTATCTTGCCTTCGAAGTTGACTTCAATGCCCACGCTCGCCCCCTTTGGTCAGATCATCGCGTTCACTCAGCACGAATGGCTATCTTACACAAATCGCCACATTAGATTGCCGCATCTAGTCGATTGCGCGTGAGCGAAGTTGCAATCCGTGGCAAAAACCCGCACACTCGTGCTTTATTTTGTCCCCCAATCATCCACATGACTGAGCCTAACAAACTGGTCGAAGAATTCGGCCCGCGCGAATCGATGGAGTACGACGTTGTCATCGTCGGCGGCGGCCCCGCCGGCCTGTCGGCAGCGATCAAACTGAAACAGCTGGCCGCCGAAAAGGGCCAGGAGGTTTCGGTGTGCGTGCTCGAAAAAGGCAGCGAGGTCGGAGCGCACATCCTGTCCGGCGCGGTGATGGATCCGCGCGCGCTGACGGAGCTGATCCCGGACTGGAAAGAGAAAGGCGCACCGCTCAACACCGAGGTCACCGAAGACCGCGTGCTGTTCCTCACCGAAGACAAGGCCTACAAGACGCCGGACGCGCTGGTGCCCAACTGCCTGACCAATCATGGCAACTATATCGTCTCGCTGGGGAACGTGGTGCGCTGGCTCGGCCAGCAGGCGGAGGCCCTGGGTGTGGAGATCTTCCCCGGCTTCCCCGCCGCCGAAATCCTGTACAGCGACACGGGCGCCGTGCGCGGCGTCGCGACCGGGAACATGGGCGTGCACCGCGATGGCACGCCGGGCCCCGACTTCCAGCTCGGGATGGAGCTGCACGCCAAGTACACCCTGTTCGCGGAAGGCTCGCGCGGCCACCTGGGCAAGCAGCTGATGGTCAAGTATGACCTCAACAAGGACAAGGACCCGCAGTCGTACAGCATCGGCATCAAGGAGCTGTGGGAGATCGACCCCGCGAAGCACAAGCAAGGCCTGGTGATCCACACCACCGGCTGGCCGCTCAGCACCAAGGACTACGGCGGCTCCTTCCTGTACCACCTGGAGAACAACCAGGTCGCGGTGGGCTTCGTGGTCGGACTCAATTACGAGAACCCCTACCTCTCGCCGTACGAGGAATTCCAGCGCTTCAAGACGCACCCGGACATCCGCGGCTTCTTCGAAGGCGGCAAGCGCATTTCGTACGGCGCGCGCGCGATCACCGCGGGCGGCCTGCAGTCGCTGCCCAAGCTGGTGTTCCCGGGTGGGGCGCTGATCGGCTGCGACGCGGGCTTCCTCAACATGAGCCGCATTAAAGGCTCGCACGCCGCCATCAAGACCGGCATGCTGGCCGCGGAATCGGCCTTCGCCGCGCTGGGCGCCGGCCGCCAGCAGGACGAGCTGGTGTCGTATCCGGAAGCGTTCGAACAGTCCTGGCTCAAGGAGGAGCTGCAGATCGCCCGCAACGTCAAGCCGTGGATGAGCAAGGGCCTGATCGTGGGCTCGGTGATGACCTTCATCGACCAGGTGATCCTGCGCGGGAAGGCGCCGTGGACGCTGCGCCATGCCACGCCGGACCACGCCTGCCTGAAGCCGGCCGCGGACTTCCGCCCGATCGTCTATCCGAAGCCGGACGGGAAGCTGACCTTCGACCGCCTGTCGTCGGTGTTCATCTCCAACACCAACCACGCCGAAGACCAGCCGATCCACCTGACGCTCAAGAACGACAGCGTGCCGGTCGGCGTGAACCTGGCGCAGTACGCCGGCCCCGAGCAGCGCTACTGCCCGGCGGGCGTGTACGAGTTCGTGAAGACCGACGATGGCAAGGACCGCCTGCAGATCAACGCGCAGAACTGCGTGCACTGCAAGACGTGCGACATCAAGGACCCGACGCAGAACATCGTGTGGGTGACGCCGGAAGGCGGCGGCGGGCCGAACTACCCGAATATGTGACTCGCATGAATATGCAACCAAATGGTTGCATATTCTCCGCAAACGAAAAGCCGGCTGGTGTTCCCACACCGCCGGCTTTTTTTCGGCCCCGCAGCCCGCGCTCAGTGCAGCATGCGCGCCCGCGCCAGCTCCTCCAGCTCGGGCGCGGGCACCGGCGGCGAGAACAGATAGCCCTGCGCATAGTCGCAGCCCGCATCGGTCAGCAGCGCGCACTGCACGCGCGTCTCCACGCCTTCCGCCACGACCTTGAGCCCGAGCCGGTGCGCCGCCGCGATGATGGCTTCGCACAGCGCCAGCTCGCTGCCCTCCTCCTCCACCCGCGAAACGAAGGTGCGGTCGATCTTCACGTAGTCCAGCCCCCCGGCGGTGAGCTTGGACAGCGAGGACAGCCCGGTGCCGAAATCGTCCAGCAGCAGCTGCATGCCCTCTTCGCGCAGCTGGCGCAGGCGCTCGTTCGCGTCCTGCTGCAAGGCTGATTCCTTGACCTCGATGGCCATCGCCTCCGGCGCCAGCCCCAGCTCGCGCATGAAACCCAGCCACCCGCGCGAGGGCTCGATGCCCGGCCGCAGCTGGGCGCTGGAGGCATTCACCGTGACCTGCATGCCGTCCCCGATGCGTTCGCGCCATTCGCCCGCCTGGCGCGCCGCCTGGCGGAAGGCCCAGTCGCCGATCCGCACGATCATCCCGCTCGCTTCGGCGTACGGGATGAACTCCGCCGGTTCCAGCAGCCCGCGGGTCGGGTGGCGCCAGCGCAGCAGGGCCTCGGCCTTGTGCACCTCGCCCGTCGCCAGCGAGACGATGGGCTGGTACATCATCTCGAACTGCTCCTTCTCGATCGCCTCGCGCAGCCCGGCGGCCAGCGCCTGGCGCGATTGCGCGCTGGCCTGCAGCTCCGGCGTGTAGTAGCAATAGCGGTTGCCGCCGCCGCGGCGGGCATTGCGCATGGCGCGTTCGGCAAACGCCTGCAGCTCCTCGGCGTGGCCCGAGTCCTTGGGGCAGACGGCGATGCCGATGCTGGCCGACAGCGCGAGGTCGGCCTGGCCTTCCGCCAGCGGCATCCCGTGCCCGATGCGCTGCACGATGTCCTGCGCCACCCGCTCCACCGTGGCCGGTTGTTCAAGGCCCGGCAGCAGCACGGCGAAGGTGTCGTCCTCCAGCCGCGCCAGGGTGTCCGACGCGCGCACGCAGGCGGCAATGCGGCGCGAGGCCTCCTGCAGCACGCGGTCGCGCGCCTCGGGGCCATGGCCGTCGTGGATGTCGCGCAGGCGGTCCACCTCCACGTAGAGCAGCGCCAGCATGCCGCGCCCACGGCCGGTACGCCGCACTTCCTGCTGCAGGCGGTCCGCGAACACGTGGCGGTTGGGCAGGCCGGTGAGCGCGTCGAAGCTGGCCTGGGCCCAGGTCAGCTCCTCGTTGCGGCGGCGGCCCGAGATATCGGTGACCAGCGCCAGCGCGCCGCGGTAGGCGCCCGCGTGATCGAAGATCGGGCTGGTGGACAGCGCGGTCCATACCGGCGCGCCGTCGCGGCCCACGAACTTGAATTCATAGCGGTCCGCCACGCCCTGGCGGCGGCGCGCCACATAGCGCTCCATCAGCGCGCGGCCTTCCTCGTCGATGAACTCCATCAGGTGGCGGCCCAGCATGTCCTCGATGCCATAGCCGAGCATCGCGGCCATGGCGGGGTTGACGAAGCTGGTGATGGAATCCGCATCCACCTCCCACACGCCTTCCACCGCGCTGTGGACGATGCGGCGCAGGCGCGCCTCGCTGCGTTCCAGCGCGTCCAGCCGACCCATCGCGTATTCCACGATCACGCGGCAGGCCTGGGCGCTGCCATCCTCGCTGCCCAGCAGCGTGGCGGGAAAGGCGCAGCCCGGACGGCTGCGTTCCAGCTCCAGGCGCACCTGCACGGTCTCGCGGCTGTTCACGGCCTGGCTGAGGAAGCCGTCGAAATCCTCGCGGAAGCGCGGGGCGACGAAGGTGCGGAAGTTGCGGCCCGGCGCGGTGCGGCGGTCGATGGCGAACATTTCGGCGCCCGCGATATTGGCTTGCAGGACCACGCCATCGAGCCCGATCACGAAGTAGCCGACGGGAGCCAGCAGGAACAAGTCGTTGTACCAGGCATGCTCGCGCAGGCGTTGCAGCCGTTCGGGCGAGAGCGCGCTGTCGGTGTCGCTGAGCACCGGGGGGCGGCCACCCGGACCCACCGGGGGCTGGAAC
>NZ_SPVF01000099.1 GCF_004614185.1 Zemynaea arenosa
GGCCGCGTGCACGGGCGCCTCGGTCAGCCAGCTATGCTCCGGCGGCAGCGCCGCCGCCACTTCCACCTCGAAAACCGAGCCCTGCCCCGGCACGCTGGCCACCTGCACCGTGCCCCCCATCCGCTCGGCCAGGCGCTTGACCAGATGCAGGCCGAGGCCGGTGCCGCCGTACTTGCGCGCCACGGCGCGGTCGGCCTGTTCGAAGGGGGCGAACAGCCGCTCGCGGTGCGCATCCGAGATTCCGATGCCCGTATCGACCACGGTGCAGGACAGGCGGGCGGTATCCTCGCGGTAGGCCAGGATCAGGCGCACCGAGCCCAGCTCCGTGAACTTCACCGCGTTGCTGGACAGGTTGAACAGGATCTGCTTCCAGCGCGTGGAGTCCCCCATCACCTGGCTGGGAAATGGGTACTCGACCGCCACGCTGAAACTGATGCCCTTGCTGGCCGCCTGCGCACTCATCATCGTCTCGAGGCCGGCCACCACGTCCACAGGTGAAAACGGCGACTGCTCCAGATGCAGCCCCCCGGCCTCGATCTTGGAAATATCGAGGATCTCGTTGATCACGTGCAGCAGGTGCTGGCCGTTGCGGACGATGATTTGCGCCCCGTCGCTGCGCACCGCCGCGTCCGCACTGCTGCCGAGCATCTCGGCAAAGCCGATGATGGCGGTCAGCGGCGTGCGGATCTCATGGCTCATCATGGCCAGGAATTCGGACTTGGCGCGGCTGGCCGACTCGGCCTCCAGGCGCAGCCGCTCCGTGAGCGCCAGCGCGGCCTCGCGCCGGTTCAGCGACCGCAGCAGCAAGGCAAACGCGATGCCAACCCCCAGCGCGCTGAGCGTGGCCACCAGACCGCTCTGCCACGCACTGTTGCGCCAGCGGCGCAGGAAGACGTCGTCCACCACGGTCACGTTCACCAGCAGCGGGTAGCCCTCGACCCGGCGCGCCGCGCCCATGCGCTGGACAGCGGCGCCCCCGTCGGCCAGCCGCGGGGCGGAGGTAATCGTCACCCCGGCCTGCCGCCCTTCGACACCCAGCAGCTGGTAAGTGGAACCGCTCCGGTTCGCCTTGCCCATCAGCGCATCGGCATGCGGCCAGCGGGCCAGCTGGACGAAGTCCTGCCGGTACAGCGTGACGCTGGAGCCCGGACCGAGGCTGATCTTGCGGTAGAAATCGGACAGGAAGCTGCTGGAGAAACCCACCAGGCACAGGCCGAGGAATTCGCCATGCGGGCCGCTCAGCCGCCGGCTCAGGTAAAAGGTCCAGGCGCCGGTGCCCTTGTTGCGCACTGGCTTGCTGATGAACACCCCCAGTCCAGGGTCGCTCTTGTGCGCGCTGAAGTAATCGCGGTCGGCCAGGTTGATCGCCGGGGCCGGATAGCTGCGCGTGAAATTGACGATGTCGCCATTGGCGGCCACGATGGTCGCCACATCGATCACCGGCAGGCCGCCGATCTTGTCGCGCATGCTCTGGAACACCGCGCGGGTGCCCATCCGCGCGCGCAGATCGGCGCCGCTCTGCACGCCCTCGGCCTGCGCCTCCTGGGTCACACTGTCAAGGATGAGATAGGCGGACGCCATCTCCTGCCGGGTTTGCTCGGCCAGGACCAGCGACAGATTGCCGAGCTGGTTGCGCCAGGCGTCGATCTCCTGCGCGCGCGTTACGTGGAGCGAAGTCAGCAGCGACGCCAGGATGACGCCGATGAGCAGGCCACCCAGGAGCAGCGCGAGATTATGGGAACGGAAGCGGTAGCGCACGAAGGGGCCAGACAAGAAAAACGGCCCTACCGTAGCATGTCAATACATATTTCGTCAAAGCAAAAGTCACGCGTTTGCCGCAAAACGACAGTCAGGCCACCGGGTCCAGGCTGCGCCACAGGTACCAGGTCGCCACGGTCCGCCACGGCTCCCAGTTGGCCGACACCTCGCGCGCATCGCTGCGCGAGACCGGCTCGCCCGAGAAATAGTTGCGGCTGATGCCCTGGATGAGACCGGGATCGTCCAGGGGCAGGACGTTGGGGCGCAACTGGTTAAAAATCAGGAACATCTCGGCGGTCCAGCGGGTGATGCCGCGGATCTGGATCAGCTCAGTGATGACGGCTTCGTCGTCCATCGCGCCCCATTTGTCCACGTGCACCAGCTTGGCCTTGAAGTGCTCGGCCAAGTCCAGGATGTACTCGGTCTTCCGCTTGGACAGGCCACAGGCCGCCAGGTTTTCGGCCCCGGTCTTGATGACCTGGGCGGGGGTGAACTTGGGCACCGCCTCCATCAGGTTCGTCCACGCGGTCTCGGCCGCTTTGGCCGAGGACTGCTGACCGACGATGGAACGGGCCAGGGTCAGGAACGGGTCGCCGTTGCCGACCAGGTGCAGGTCGCCGAACTGGGGGATCAGCTTCTTCATGATCCGGTCGCGCTTCATGAGTTCGGCCTTGGCTTCTTCCCAGTACGGCGGCACCGGGGGCACGGCTGCGCCCGCGGCGCTCGCGCCCGTGGATTTCGACAGCGGCATCATGCGCGGCGCCAGTTCGTCGTGCCGTCCGGCTTGTCTTCGAGAATGATGCCGGCCGCTTGCAGCTCAGTGCGGATGCGGTCGGCCTCGGCGAAGTTGCGCGCCTTCTTGGCGGCGATGCGGTCGGCGATCAGGCCGTCGATGCGCGCATCGTCATCGGTGGCGCCACCGCGCAGGAAGGCCTGCGGGGCGCGCTCCAGCAGACCCAGCACGGCGCCCAGCGCCTTCAGCTGGCGCGCCAGGGCAATCGATTTCGTGCGGTTCACTTCCGTGACCAGGTCGAACAGCGCGGCCAGCGCGACCGCGGTGTTGAAGTCATCATCCATCGCCTCGCGGAAGCGCGCGGCGTGGGCTTCATTCCAGTCCACTTCGTACGGGCCGGCACCGGGATCGACCTCGGCCAGCGCCGTGTACAGGCGCGTCAAGGCGGCCTTGGCGTCGTTCAGGTGCGCGTCCGAATAATTGAGCGGGCTGCGGTAGTGGGTGCGCACGATGCAGAAGCGCACCACCTCGGCGTCGTACTCCTTGAGCACGTCGCGGATGGTAAAGAAGTTGCCCAAAGACTTGGACATCTTCTCGTTGTCGACATTCAGGAAGCCGTTGTGCACCCAGTAGTTCACCATCGGCTTGCCGGTCGCGCCTTCGCTCTGCGCGATCTCGTTCTCGTGGTGCGGGAACTGCAGGTCCTGGCCGCCGCCGTGGATGTCGAAATTCTCGCCCAGCAGCGCGCACGACATCGCCGAGCACTCGATGTGCCAGCCTGGGCGCCCGCTGCCCCACTTGGAGTCCCACTTCACTTCCGCCGGTTCCGACTCCTTGGAGGCCTTCCACAGCACGAAGTCGAGCGGGTCGCGCTTGCCGGTGTTGACGTCCACGCGCTCGCCGGCGCGCAGCTCGTCCAGCGAGCGGCCGGACAGCTTGCCGTACTGCGGGAAACCGCGCACCGCGTAGTTGACGTCGCCATCGGCGGCCTTGTAGGCCAGGCCCTTCGCTTCCAGCTGCTCGATGATGGACAGCATCTGCGGCACGTACTGGGTCGCGCGCGGCACGTCGGTCGGCGGCAGGATGCCGAGCGCGCCCAGGTCTTCATCCATGTACTGCGTGAAGCGGGCGGTCAGCGAGCCGATGCTCTCGTTGTTCTCGACCGCGCGCTTGATGATCTTGTCATCGATGTCAGTAATGTTGCGGACATAGCGCACGTCGTAGCCGGAGGCCTTGAGCCAGCGGTAGATCACGTCGAAGGCCATCACCATCCGCGCGTGCCCGATGTGGCAGTAGTCATAGATCGTCATGCCACACACGTACATGCCGACCTTGCCTGGCTGGTTCGGGACAAATTCCTGCTTTTCACGCGCGAGCGTGTTATAGATCTTCAACTTACTCATCGGGCAGTGGGTCTTCTCCGGCCCGCGACCGGCGCAAATCCCCTCCTGGCGCGGCTCCGTGAGGCGCCAAGCAGAGGGGTGCGCAGGGATCGTCAGGACCCTTGGAGTGTTCTTATTGGTAGAATGGGGACAGCTCCGCCGGAGTATAGCATTGATAAAAACCCGACTGACATGCGGCCATGCCGGATTATTTTTCCGCACCCCGCTTGACAGGCCCGACAGCGTTCAACAACAAGGACATACCGATGCGACTCATTCCCCAACTGCTGGCTGCCGCGGGCGGCCTGGTCCTCAGCGCCGCGGCCTTTGCCGCCGATCCGCAGGTCAAGCTCAAGACCACCATGGGCGACATCGTCGTCGAACTGGACCAGGAACACGCGCCCATCAGCACCGACAACTTCCTGAAGTACGTGAAGAGCGGCTTCTACAACGGCACCGTATTCCACCGCGTGATCGACGGCTTCATGATCCAGGCCGGCGGCTACGACAAGAATTTGAAATCGAAGCCGACCCGCAAGCCGATCAAGAACGAAGCGGGCAATGGCCTGTCCAACGCCGCATACACGCTGGCGATGGCGCGCCAGGACGACGCCGACAGCGCCACTTCGCAGTTCTTCATCAACGTGGCCGACAACGCCGGGCTGGACCGCGCGAACCGGGTCGACGCGGGCTACACCGTGTTCGGCAAGGTGGTGGAAGGCCAGGAGGTGGTGGACAAGATCAAGGGTGTGGTCGTGGACGACAAGCCGGGCTTCCAGAACGTCCCTGTCGTGCCTGTGGTGATCACCTCGGCCACCGTCGTTAAGAAGTAAAATAGCGGACTTCGTTACAACTGAATCAAGAAAAGGACACGAACATGGCCGTTCTGCTGACTACCAATATGGGCAACATCACCCTCGAACTGGACGCCGAGAAGGCGCCGAAGACGGTGGAGAACTTCCTGCACTACGTGAACCAGGGCCACTACAACGGCACCATTTTCCACCGCGTGATCAGCGACTTCATGATCCAGGGCGGCGGCTTCGACGCGCAGATGAAGCAGAAAGCCACCGACCAGACCGTCGAGAACGAAGCCAAGAACGGCCTCAAGAACGACCAGTACACCATCGCCATGGCGCGCACCTCCGATCCGCACTCGGCCTCGGCGCAGTTCTTCATCAACGTGAAGAACAACTCCTTCCTGGACTACCCGGGCCAGGATGGCTGGGGCTATGCCGTGTTCGGCAAGGTCACCGACGGCACGGACGTGGTCGACAAGATCCGCAAGGTCCGCACTTCGCGTTCGGGCATGCATGCGGACGTGCCGGTCGAGCCGGTCGTCATCGAAAAGGCGGAAGTCGTTTAAGCCTTGGCCGCCTCGGGTTCGGACATGACCCTGCCCGCGCGCACGCTCGCGCTGTTCATCTCCGACCTGCACCTGCAGCCATCGCACCCGTCCACGTCGGAGGCGTTCTTCGCCTTCCTGCGCGAGCGGGCGATGGCGGCGTCCTCGCTCTATGTTCTTGGCGACCTGTTCGAGTACTGGGCGGGCGACGACGACCTGGACACCCTGCATCCCCAGCTGGTGGCGCGTGCACTGCGCGCCGTGTCCGATGCCGGCGTGGCCGTCTATTGGATCGGCGGCAACCGGGATTTTCTCGTGGGCCCGCGCTTTGCCGAGGAAGCCGGGCTGACCATCCTGCCCGAGCCGTATGTAGCCGAGATCGGCGGGCACCGCATCACGCTCGTGCACGGCGACGCGCAGTGCACGGACGACGTGCGCTACATGGCCTTCCGCCACCAGGTGCGCGATCCGGAATGGCAGGCCAAGTTCCTGGCCATGCCGCTGGCGCAGCGCAAGCAGATCATCGCCGGGCTGCGCGAAGGCAGCAAGGAAGCGCAGGCGGGCAAGTCCTACGAGATCATGGACGTCACGCCGTCCGCGGTGGCCGACCTGTACCGCGCCACCGGCACCGGCATCATCATTCACGGCCACACCCACCGCCCTGCCCTGCATGAGTCCGCTGGCCAGCGCCGCTACGTCCTGCCCGACTGGGACCTGGACAATCCCGAGCCGCGCGGCGGCTGGATTGCCATCGCCTCCGACGGCACTATCACCCGCCACCGCTACGACGGCGCGCTCGTCTAAGGCGCCTCGTTCCGCGGCAAGGTCCCGACACTCGTGACCCCGCAGCGGCACGTCACGGCGATCTTCTTACCAACGAAGGAAAATTGAGCCGGGTTGTCGCCGGGCGTTGCCGTCCATTGATTGCCGCACCGCTTGCATCTGACGTCGACACTCACCAGCCGTCCGCGCCAGCGCAGGGCAGGCGGGCCGTACCAATACCATTGGGGATTCGAAACCTCCATATTCAGCCTCCGAATCGAAGTTGCCTTCCGATCACAGTAGACTGAGAGTGCAAGAATTTCCGTGTGGTTACGCACACTCGAACATTTGCTTACTCTGGTTACATCGGGCAACACCGGGAGCCCAGGACGCACGGTCACGCTGTGCTCTGCACCCTCACTTCAAGAGTGTGCGAAACGCTTTCAATGCCGCAGGGTGATAGATGGTGGCGTGGGTTTCGGCGGGCCAGTCATCAAAGGTGAAGGTCACGCCGGATGACTCCGGGAAGATGGCCTGCAGTGCTGCCAGGTTCAAACCGGGGCGCCCGTCGGCGCTGGTCGCGATGTGCAGGCGTCTGCGGCCCGGCACCGTGAGAGGCGCGGCGCGCGCCTGCTGCACCAGCTTCCCATCATTCCACCAGAGGCTCGGGTCGATCGCGATGTAGGTATCGAACAGGTCTGGCTCGCGCAGCAGCGTTTCGACCACGAACAGCCCGGCCAGCGATTCGCCCACGATTACGCGTTCGGACGTGACGGCATAGCGCCGCGCGATGTCCGGCATCAGTTCCTTGCGGATGAAATCGCGGAAGGCTTGCGACCCGCCCACGCGCGGCGCGATGGTGCGGTCCTTGGCGTTTTCGGTCGGGCCGGTCAGGTCGCGCCGCCGCTCCGTGTTTTCGATGCCGACCAGCAGGAACGGACGGGTCGTTCCGTTCCCGGCCCCCACCTGCAGCAGTCCCGCCACGTGCAGGAAGTCTTCCTGCAGTCCACCGTCGGGCATGTACACCACCGGCAAGCGCGTGCCCGGCGTAACGCCCGGCGGCACGTACACATTGATGCGGCGCTGTTCGCCCAGCACGGTCGAGGGCAGCAGCCAGGTGTCGCCGATGGCCAGCGGTGCGGCCGGAGCGGAAACGGATACGGGTACGGTGGGAGCGGCGGCGGCCGCGGTGGAAACCAGGCCCGTGAACGCGGCCAGCAGGAAGGATCGCAACAGGGACATGTCTGAGACGTCGGCGCTCGGCAGGGAAACGCGGCGCGCGTAAAAATCTGCTCCGCTGGCCTCCATTATAAACCGGCCTCAGCGGCAATTTTCAGCGCCAAAAACATTCTTTCCGGCCTCAAAAAATTGGCTACCATGCCGCCTCTCCCCGCATTGAAAGGAAGCATATGGACAGCACCGAATGGACTCCCGTCACGCATGAGCAGTGCCACCACGTCACCGGCCCCTTCTACCACGGCACCCGGCACCCGCTGCAGCCGGGCGACCTGCTCGTCCCCGGCCGCCCCTCCAACTACGAGGGGGGCCGCGTGTCCAACCACGTCTACTTCAGCGCCAAACTGGAGCCGGCCATGTGGGGCGCGGAACTGGCTGTGGCGCTGGCTGGGCTGGCGGGCCGCGGGCACATCTATGTGGTCGAACCCACGGGCAGCTTCGAGGACGACCCCAACCTCACCAACAAGAAGTTCGCCGGCAATCCCACGGAGTCCTACCGCACCCGCGCCCCGCTGCGCATCGTCGCCGAACTGGCGGACTGGGAACCTCATCCGCCGGAGACGATCCAAAAGATGCTCGACGGCCTGGCCGAATTGCGCCGCAGCGGACGCCACATCATCCTCGATTGAACCCAAGCGGCGCGGGCAGGGATACACTGTGCTTCAATTCCAGCCCAACCAACAACAGGAGGCACCATGGACCAGACTGTTCAGCTCACCAACACGACGGACGACCGCGGCAAGCTGATCCTGCGCGTGCTGTTGGCCGTGCTGATCCTGTTCCATGGCGTCTCCAAGCTGATGGGCGGCCTTGGCTTCATCGCCGGCATGCTGGAGAAGATGGGCTTGCCCGGCGTGCTGGGCTACGGCGTCTACATCGGCGAGGTGGTGGCGCCGCTGCTGATTCTCATCGGCGTCTACACGCGCGCGGCCGCGCTGGTCGTGGCGATCAACATGATCGTGGCCCTGATGCTGGTCCACACCAGCCAGATCTTCACCCGCAACGACACCGGGGGCTGGGCCATCGAGCTGCAGATGCTCTACTTCGGCACCGCGATCGCCATCGCTTTGCTCGGGGCGGGCCGCTACAGCCTGGGCGGCGCGAACGGCAAGTTCAACTGAGACTCAGTCCAGCGGCACGTTGCGGTAGCGGTTGACCTCGCGTGGGTCGACCATCTCGCCCCGGTTGCCCCAGCTGTTGCGCGCATAAGTGAGCACCGCCGCGACTTCCGCGTCGCTCAGCACCGGGCCGTAGGGCACCATCCCATATGGCCGCGGGTTGCCCGCCGTACCCGGCGCAAAGCCGCCGTTAAGCACAATGCGGATGGCATTCACCGGGTTCGCGACCGTCAGCGCCGCATTCCCGGCGAGCGGCGGATAATGCGGCGGCAGGCCGCGGCCGTCGGCCCCGTGGCAGTCCAGGCAGCGGTCGGCATAGATCTGCTTGCCCTGCTGGAGCACCACCTCAGGCACCGGTTCAGGCGCTGCGCCCGCAGGCGCCTCGCGTGGTGGCAATGCTTTCAGATACATCGCCATCGCGATTGTGTCCTGGTCGGACAGGTGCTGCAGGCTGGCGCGCACCACCTCCGCCATCGGCCCCACCACGGTGGCACGCGGCGCGACGCCCGTGCGCAGCAGCTGGGCGATGTGCTCCACTGGCCATTCCGCCAGCCCGGCCTCGCGCGGGGAGTTCAGCGAGGGCGCATACCAACCCAGCATCGGGATCAGCCCACCCTCCAGCCCCGCCGCGCTGCCACCAAAGCGGTCGCGCGCGCTGTGGCAGGCGCTGCAGTGCCCCAGTCCCTCGACCAGGTAGGCGCCGCGGTTCCAGACCGGGCCGCGCTCGGGCACCGGCTGATACACCTCCGGGCGGAAGTACAGCAGCCGCCAGCCCATCAGCGCCACCTGCTGGTTGTACGGGAAGGTCAGCTGGTGCGCGCGGTTCGGCACCGCCGCGGGTGGCACGCTGCGCAGGTAGGCGTACAGCGCATCGGAATCAGCGCGGGTCACTCGCGTGTAATTGGGGTACGGGAACGCGGGGTACAGCAAATGGCCGTCGCGCGAGCGCCCGTTGTGCAGGGCGTTCCAGAAATCGTCCGCACTCCAGTTGCCGAGGCCATGGGTGCGGTCCGCCGTGATATTGGGCGCATACAGCCGCCCGAACGGTGTTTCGATGGCACGGCCGCCCGCATATTCGGCGCCGCCGCGCACGGTGTGGCAGGCGGCGCAGTCGCCCACGTGCGCGAGGTAGGCGCCGCGCTGGATGTTGGCTGGCGTCGCGGCCCAGTCCTCAGGCGAGCGCGACGGCACGTGCTGGGCGCGCGGCCAGGCGGCCACCACACCAATCACAGCGAGGACCAGGATGGCGGCCAGCGCCAGGGTGATTTTGCGTTTCATGGCTGATCGGGAGCGCTGCCGCAAGCCAGCGGCAGCGGACGGTGGATCGGAGTGGCGACAGCGCCGTGCTGCGGGACAGGCTGGGCCGCAAGGTAGGCGGAGATCGCCGTCACATCCTGCAGCGGCAGGCGGCGCGCGATCTCGGCCATGCAATCGGGCGCCAGCGCATGGCGGTCGCCGTTCTTCCATGCGCCCAGCTGGGCGTTGATGTAGTCGCGCGGCAGCCCGGTCAAGCCCGGGATGGCAGGCTGCGCACCGGTCAAAGCGGCACCGTGGCAGGCCACGCAGGCCGGGACCTTCAGCGCCGGGTCACCGCGCTGCACCAGCTGTTCGCCGCGTGCGCGTTCGGTGGGACTGGCGGTCACTACAGGCGCGGGCGGACGGGCCAGATCCGCATTGGCGAAGTAATCCGCGATCTCGTGCAGGTAAGGATCCGGCAGCGGCGCGACCATCCAGGTCATCAACGGGTAGCGGCGGCGGCCCTGCTGGAAATTGATCAGCTGGTTGTACAGGTAGCCGGCGGGCTTGCCCGCGAGACGCGGAAAGAAGGCATCGTCGCGGTCGGTGCGCGCATGGCAGGACAGGCAGGGCGCGATGCGCTGCTGCAGCGTGTCGGGCAACACCGCGGGGCGGTCCGCCCATGCAGGCGCCGCACCAAGGGCGGACAGCGCCAGCGCGGCCATGAGCGCAGCGCGGGCGCGGGCCGCGCTGCGGGCGGCTGAAAGCAAGAGAGTCATCAGATCACCTGGTGAGAAAAGCTCTGTGGTGCACGGGCCAGCAACTGGGACAGCCGGCGCAATCCTGCGGCCAGGCGCTTGCTGTCGGGGGTGCTGCCCAGCGAAATGCGGATCGCGTTCGGCAGCGGGCCGCCAAGGGTGAAGACTTCGGACGGCGTCACGGCCAGCCCCTCCCCGGCCGCCGCACGGGCCAGCTCGGTGGACGACCAGTAGCCGGGCAGCGGCAGCCAGATGTGCAGCCCCTGCGCAGCGGAGGCCTCCCGCCCCGCCAGCAATTCCGCAGCGAGCGCATGGCGGGCGCGCGCCTCGTCCCGCACGCCGGTGAACAGCTGCTGCGCGGTACCGTCCAGGATCCACTGCGTGGCCAGCGTCGCCGTCAGCGGGGGGGCCATCAGCGCGAAGGAACGCAGCGCGGCCAGGAAGCGGCTACGCTGCTCCTGCGCGCGGATGACCACGAAGGCCACGCGCAGGCCGGGCGTCAGGCACTTGGAGAGCGTCGACACATAGCTCACATGGTCCGGCGCGGCCAGCGCCAGCGGCGGCGGCGCGTGGTCGGCAAAGCGCCAGTACGGGTCGTCTTCGATGATGTGCAGGCCGCAGCGCAGTGCGACTCCCGCGATCTGCTGGCGGCGCTCAGACGGCATCGTCGCGGTGGTCGGGTTCTGCAGGGTGGGGTTCAGGTAAAGCAGGCGCGCGCCGTGCTCGCGGCAGGCGCGTTCCAACGCATCGGGCAGCATGCCGTCGGCATCCGCCTCCACCGTCACGAGCGTGCGGCCGAATTGGGCGGCAGCGGCGCGCAGGCCGGGATAGTTCACCGCTTCCGCCAGCACCACCTCGCCGGGTGCGGTGTGCGTGAGCAGCAATGCGGCCAGCGCCGCCTGCGCGCCCGGGCAGACGATCACATGGTCGGGATGCAGCCGGCCCAGCATCGGCTCCAGCCATGCGGCGCCGGCGGTGCGGTCCGTCTGCGAGCCGCCGCCGAGGTGGTAGGCCATCAGCATCTCGGTATCGGCGCGCAGCAGCACTTGCGTCAGCCCTTGCTTGAGCAGCTCGTCGAAGCGCAGCCCGGCGGGCGGCGGCGGGATGTTCATGCTCAGGTCCAGCACCTGCGCCAGCTCGATGCGGGGTGTGGCGACAAACGTGCCGCGCGCGCCCTTCCCTTCCAGCAGATGGCGGCGCTTGGCTTCGTCATAGGCGCGCGTGACGGTGGTCAGGTCCATGCCGAGGTCGCTCGCCAGCTCCCGCTGCGGCGGCAGGCGGTCACCCGGCTTCAGGATGCCGTCAAACAGCGCCTGCTCGATGGCTTCGGCAATCCGCAGGTAGCGTGGCCCGCTGCCAGCGTCGACTCCTGCCAGCCAGGGATGCTTGGCTGTGGCCTCTTGTATGGATTTTGTCTGGGACAATTTGACTCATGCATGGATGCTTGTTCGCAGTAGTATGCACCGCTGCCCGCAAATAATCCATACATTTGATGCCGCCCGAGCGCATCATTCGTCAACCCCTCGTGCAGCTATCCCTGCGGCGCTGCGCGGTGGCGTGGCTATCCTCAGACGTGCAGACGAAAAAGTTGTTGATTTCCACCGCAGCGGTGTTATAGTTCGCTACAACACTAGTTCGATAGGAGACCCAACCATGCGAAGGAGCAGTCATGACATCCGGCTGGAATGACAACACGCCCATCTATCTCCAGCTAAAGGACCGCGTCATCGGCATGATGCTCGATGGCGTCCTGAAGGCTGGCGATGCCCTGCCCTCCGTGCGCCAGGTGGCGGCGGAGTATCAGCTCAATCCGATTACCGTGTCCCGCGCCTACCAAGAACTGGTGGACGATCACCTCGTGGAAAAAAGAAGGGGAATTGGCATGTACGTCACTGAAGGCGCGAGCGAAAAACTGCTCGCCAGCGAACGCGAACGCTTCCTGCGCGAAGAGTGGCCGGCGCTGCTCGAGCGCATCCGCCGCCTCGGCCTCGACCTCGACCTGCTGCTGCGCGGGACCCAGCCGGGAGCCGCCCAATGAGCGCCGTGATCTCCGCCCGCAACCTGACCAAGCGCTACGGCAAGGCCACCGCCGCCGTCGACAACGTCAGCTTCGACATCCAGCCCGGCCGCATCGTGGGCCTGATCGGCCCGAACGGCTCCGGCAAGACCACCACGCTGAAGGCCGCCCTCGGCCTGATCCCGTTCGACGGCGAACTGACGGTCCTCGGCTTGGACCCACGCACCCAGCGCGACCAGCTGATGCAGGACGTCTGCTTCATCGCCGACGTGGCCATCCTTCCGCGCTGGCTGAAGGTGAAGGACGCCGTCGACTTCTGCGCCGGCGTGCACCCCAAGTTCAACCGCGAGAAGGCCGAGCGCTACATCGCCCACACCAAGCTGACGCCCGACATGAAGGTGAAGGCCATGTCCAAGGGGATGATCGTGCAGCTGCACCTCGCCCTGATCATGGCCATCGACGCCAAGCTGCTGGTGCTGGACGAGCCGACCCTGGGCCTGGACATCATCTACCGCAAGCAGTTCTACCAGAACCTCCTGGAGGACTACTTTGACGAGAACAAGACCATCGTCATCACCACCCACCAGGTGGAAGAAGTCGAGCACATTCTCTCGGACCTGATGTTCATCCGCGACGGCAAGATCGTGCTCTCCGCCTCGATGGACGAAGTGGGCGAGCGTTACACGGAGCTGATGGTCAACCCGGACAAGGTGGGCGCCGCCAACGCGCTCGGTCCGATCGACAAGCGCACCGTGTTCGGCAAATCGGTGATGCTGTTCGACGGCGTGCCGCGCACCCAGCTCGAAGTACTCGGCGAGACGCGCAACCCGAGCGTTGCGGACCTCTTCGTCGCCACCATGAAAGGACTCTACGCATGAATACCATGAAGTGGCTGCTGCGCCGCGAATACTGGGAGCACCGCGGCATGTATCTGTGGGCGCCGGTCGCGGTGGCGCTTTCCGTGCTGGTGCTGATCGCCGGCGCCTCCTACCGCATGGTGTCCGAGAAGATCGGGCACGCCCAGATCAACGGTGTCGAATTCACCGCCAGTGTCAACGGCCTGCCGCCGGGGATGAAAACCAAGATGGCGCAAGCCCTCTCCGCCGGCTACATGGGCACGGCCGCGCCGCTGATGTTCATGCTCGCGCTGATCGTGTTCTTCTACTGCCTCGGCGCGCTGTACGACGAGCGCCGCGACCGCAGCATCCTGTTCTGGAAATCGCTGCCGGTGTCGGATGGCGAGACGGTGCTGTCCAAGGTCGCCTCGGCGCTGGTTGTGCTGCCGCTGGTGTACATCGGCATCTCGTTCGCGCTGTCGTTTGCCACGCTGTTCATCCTGGCCGGTGTCGGTGCCGCCAAGGGCGTGAACGTGTTCCCCCTTCTGCTCACGAGCCCGAGCTTCTACCTCGCGCCGCTGCAGGTGATTGCGATGCTGCCCGTGTATATCGTGTGGGCGCTGCCGACCATCGGCTGGCTGATGCTGGTGTCCAGCTGGGCGCGGTCGAAGGTGTTCCTGTGGGCGGTCGGCGTGCCCATCATGGTCACCATCGTGCTCAAGTTCCTGAACCGCTTCTATGGCCTGGACATGGATGTGGACTGGTTCGTGGACAACGTGATCCTGCGTTCGCTGAGCAGCACCGTGCCGGGCATCTGGTTCGCATTCGAGAAGGTGGATCCGTTCCTGCTGATGGACTCCGAGACCCACATCGTCAGTCTCTCGCACGTGGCCTATGAATCGTATGCCGTGCTGGCCCGCCCATCCGCCTGGGTCGGCGCGCTTGTGGGCGCGAGCATGATCTACGGCGCGATCCGGCTGCGCCGCTGGCGCGACGAGGGCTAAGCGCCCTGCTTCACATGCCCCGTGCGGCGGCCGCGCGCCGCCGCCGGGGTGTTTTCCATCTCCGCCAGTCCGTCGAAGACAGTGTTCACCAGCGCGCCGGCCAGCGCCGGGGACAAGCTCAAATGGCCCACCAGAAGCCGAAAGAACAGGGGTCCGAACAACATATCCAGCACCACTTCGACGTCCACGTCCGCACGTATCTCGCGGTCGGCAATGGCCTGCTCGATGAGCGTGCGGCCGGTCTCCCGGCTCTTCAGGATAACCTGGTTGCGAAAGGCCTTGGCCAGTTCGCTGTCCGGATCCGCCGACGCCATGGTGAGGGCGATCTGGCGGCCGCGCTGGGTGGCAAAGGTGTCGATCACCGCCCGCAGGTGGGTCTCGAGGGCCGCTCGGGCAGCGCCTGCGAGCGGCGCGCTCGCCTCGCCACCCGGCTGCGCCATCAACGCCGCCATTGCCAGTTCCTGCGCATTGGTCCAGCTGCGGTAGATGGTGGGTTTGCTCACCCCCGCCTCCGCGGCCACGCGTTCGATCGACAGGCGCCCCAGGCCCTCGGTCATCAGGATGCGATAGGCGGTGTCCAGCACCTGCCGGCGACTGTGTTCGCTGGGCGGGCGGCCGGGACGGCGCTTGGGCGGCGTGGATTCTGGTTGACTCATTACTTTACGTATCGTATTCTAATTGCGACTTCACCGCAAGGAGCGATCATGTCTACGGCCCCACTTACACCGCAGCAGCTATGCCCTTACCTCTGCGTCAAGGGCGCGCGAGCTGCCATCGACTTCTACACGAGCGCCTTCGGCGCCCGGCTCGACTACTGCCTGACCGACCCCGCCGACGGGCGCATCGGACACGCCGAGCTCACCTTCGGCGCCACCCGCCTGTTCCTCGCCGATGAGTATCCGGATTTCGGTGCGGTCGGGCCGGACACTCTCGGCGGATCGCCCGTCAAGTTCCACCTGCAAGTGGCGGACGCCGACGCCTTCGTTGCGCAAGCAGTGCGCCATGGTGCCACGATCCTGCGGCCCGTCAAGCTGGCCTTTCACGGCGAGCGCAGCGGCCTGCTCGCCGACCCGTTTGGATTCAGCTGGTTCGTGAGCTGCAAGACCGAGGATGTCAGCGCCGAGGAAGCCCAGCGCCGCTGGAACGCCATGGCCCAGGGAGCCGCCTGATGGACCGCCCGGAGGCCGCGGAGCTGGCCGAATTCCAGGCCCTCGAAGACGCCTTCAACGAGGCGATGGTCAGCAACGACGTGAAGCGCATCGCGGACCATATCACCGATGACTGGATCCTGGTCACGCCGGAAAAAGGCCCGGTCAGCCGCGCCGCCATCCTGGGGGTGATCGGCAACGGAGTCCTGACACACGACTGGATGGTGAAGACCATTGCGCGCGTGAAGCGCTACGGGGATGTGGCGCTCGTGACTGGCCGCGGCCAGAACACCGGCACCTTTCGCGGTGCGCCGATCCAGGCCGACGAGTGGATCACCGACGTGTATCGGCTTGTGGACGGGCGCTGGCGCTGCGTCTTGACCCACCTGACGCCGGCGCCCGCGTCGCCCTCGGGGGCTGCGCCTCGCTCGGAGGATGCATGACCGGAGTGGTCATCAACACGTCGATGTCGCTGGATGGCTACTGGCCCCGGCGCGCAGGCCAGCCTGGCCCAAGGTCTGGGCACGCGCCCGCGCGGTCCAGCGCGTGCTCAAGGCGACCTCCGCTACCGGCTATGCCAGACAGGGGATGCGTCAGCGGCCGCCAGCGCCGGTTTAACCTGCGCGCTTGATACCTTCGGCCGAGCGGAAGGCCACCAGGTCCGCGATCGACACCACCGGTAGCCGATGGCGCATCGCGTACTGGACCACCTGTTCGCCATGCGCCATCGTGCCATCGTCGTTCATCAATTCACACAGCACCGCCGCGGGCTTGAGCCCTGCGAGCCGCGCCAGGTCGACGGAGCCTTCGGTGTGGCCGCGCCGATCCAGCACGCCATTGGGCTGGGCGCGCAGCGGGAACACATGGCCGGGGCGCGCCAGGTCATCCGGCTTGGCATGGTCCGCGATGGCGGCACGGATCGTGGTCACGCGGTCGGCGGCCGAGACGCCGGTGGTGACGCCCTGCTTCGCTTCGATCGAGACGGTGAAGGCGGTGCCGTAGCGGCTCTCGTTGTGGGCCACCATCGGCGGCAGGTCGAGCGCGCGCAGCTTCTCATCGGTGAGGCACAGGCACACGATGCCGCTGCAATCGCGGATCAGCATGGCCATCGACTCAGTGGTGATCTTCTCGGCGGCGACGATCAGGTCCGCTTCGTTCTCGCGGTCGATGTCGTCCATGAGGATGACCGGGCGGCCTTCGCGCATCGCGGCAAGCGCCTGCTGCACGCGGACGACCGGGTCCTGTGGGACGTAGGTGGAAATTGAAGTGACTTCGGAAGGGACTTCGGTGAACATTGAAACTCTCCTCGCTAGGAAGCATGGGCGATAAAGGGTTCCAGGGCGCGACAACACAATGCAGCGGCCCTCGCGGACCGCGCAAGACATCATCACATCTTCTCTCATCCGGACTATGACCGTCGGCTCCGGCCTTGAACCGGATCTGCTGTCCCTGCGCGGGAACGCGCAGGCGCTCGCGGGCTCGGTCGCTCGTGGCGTGACGCATGCTCCACCGCGACCCTACCGCCGGTAGGGACTTCCACCCTGCCCTGAAGACGTATGCCGGCCAGGCGGCCAGCGACGCGCAGTGTAGCACCGCCGCGTGAACGCTGCTGGCGGTGGCATAATTCTCCGACATTTCAACCTCAGGGAGACTCGCATGAACTATCAAGGCAGCTGTCATTGCGGCCGCGTGGCCATCGAAGTGGAAGGCGATCTGCAGCAGGTCATGTCCTGCAATTGTTCGATGTGCCAGCGCAAGGGCGCCCTGCACTGGTTCGTGCCGCGCTCCGCGCTCACGCTGAAGACACCAGAGGATGCGATGTCCACCTACACCTTCAACAAGCACGTGATCAAGCACCACTTCTGCCCCGCGTGCGGCATCCATGTGTACGGCGAGGGAACGGACCCCAAGGGCAACGCGATGGCCGCCGTGAACGCGCGTGCGCTGGAGAACGTGGACCTGGAGGCGCTCCAGGTGCAGAAGTACGACGGCCGCTCGAAGTAACCGCCCGCACGCCGCATGCAGAACCTGCAGCAGTACCTGATCTTCGCCAGCGCGGCGCGGCTACGCAGCTTTGCGCAGGCCGCACGCGAGCATGGGCTCACGCCGTCCACGGTCGCCAAGAGCATCCAGCGCCTGGAGGAACATCTCGGCGTGCGGCTATTCCACCGCACCACACGGCAGGTGAGCCTGACGCCGGAAGGCGATGCGGTCCTGGAGAACTGCCAGCGCCTGCTGGCCGAATTCGAGAACCTGCAAACCTCCGCCGCCGGCGTGCGCGGTGAGCCCCATGGCCTGCTGCGCATCTCGGTCCCGATCACCTATGGCCGCCAGGTCATCCTCCCCGTTCTTGCGCAGCTGGTGCGGCGCCACCCGCAGATCCAGCTGGATGTCCAGTTCGACGATGGCTACTGCGACCTGGTACGTGGCGGTTTCGATGCCGCCATCCGCACCGGCGCCCTGAGCGACTCCAGCCTGGTGGCGCGCCGCATCGGCAGCCAGCAGCTGATCCTGTGCGCCAGCCCGACCTATCTCGCTGGAGCAGGCACCCCGCGCCGCATCGCGGACCTCGCCGCCCACCGCGCGATTGTCTTCCGCATGCCGACCAGTGGCCGCGACCGGCCATGGGTGCTCAAGGACGGCACCACCACCACGGAGCTGACACCCACGTTCGCCGTGCGCTGCAACGACGGCGAAGCGATGGCCGCCGCCGCGCAGGAAGGCCTGGGCATCGCGCAGCTGCCGCACTACATGGTGGAGGCCGCGCTGAACGCCGGGCGGCTGGTGGAGCTCATGCCCTCCAAGCGCCCGCCCGCGATGAACATCTACGTCGTCTACCCCAGCGGGCGCCAGCTCTCGCCGCGCGTGCGCGCGCTGGTGGACGCGCTGGCCAGCGCTCAGCTGGACCAGGGGCAGATCGAGACGTTCGCCGTCCGGCAGATAGACTTCCACCGGCGTCATGCCGAAGATGCCGATGCTCTCCATTGGCTCATCGCCGGTGTTGAAGATCTGGTGCAGCGCATTGCGGTCGATGATCATGGTGCTGTCCGCGCCAAACGGCAGGACCTTGCCGTGGATATGCAGCTCGCCGCTGCCGCGCAGGCAGATGACGATTTCATCGCAGTCGTGCCGGTGCGGCGGCGTGGCACCGCCGGGCGCCACGCTCTGCTTCCAGACCGAGAATTGGGTAATGCCGTGCGCGCTGCCGGCCAGGGTGATGTGCTCGATGCCGGGCAAGGATGCGCGCGGCAGCTCACTGTGCTGAAGGATGGTCATGGCGATCTCCGTTGAAAGAAGACCGCAGTCTATGCCGCTCCACTCATCCCGTGAACGGCATAAATTGGCACAACATTGATGAACTGAATTCCTCAATCGCCGGAGCTGCCGTCTGGCCCCGGCGTTCCTGCGCGTTCAGTCGAACTGCTTGCGGAATTCTTCGAACTGCGCGGTGAGTGCGGCGACCTGCGCGCGCAGCTCGGCCACTTCGGCTTCCAGCTGGCCGACGCGCGAGCCTTGCGGTGCCGAGGCAGTCGCCGCGCCACCGTAAGCCGCAGCCGATTCCTGCTGCGCCAGCGCGGCATCTCCGGCCAGCAGGTGGCCATAGCGCGGCTCCTTGGTGCCCGGCGCCAGCGCCAGGCGTGCCACCAGCGGCGGATACTTATCGATCAGGAACTGCAGCGCGGTTTCGACGTCCGGCACCGACTTGAACTCGTGCAGGCGCCCGGTGCGGGTGCGGATTTCGCCCGCCGTCTGCAGCCCGCGCAGCATCAGCACCGTGAGCACGGCCAGCTTATCCTGCTCCAGGTTCCACTTGATGCGCATGCGGTGCTCGTACTTGGTCACACGCGCGCCGGCCTGCGTGGTGGCGTTGACCAGCTTGCGGGCGCTGAGGCGCTGTAGCACATCGGCCACCGTGTCCTCGGACAGCTGCATCACCGGGTCCCGCGAGGACAGCTGGTTGCAGCCATTGGTCAGCGCATTGAGGGACAGCGGGTAGTTATCCGGCGTGAGGGCTTCCTTCTCGGCCAGCACGGCCAGCACGCGGATTTCAAACGGATCGAGAATATTGTCGGTGTCAGTCATCGTTCTTATTTATTCAACCATGCGATTGAGTTGCTCTTCATCGAGCTTGTCGCACTCCGGCACACTGGCGCAGCTGATCCCGTGCGCGCGCATGGTCTGCATCAGGCGCTCGATCTGCTCGTCCTGCCGGGCCGCGTGGGCGATGAGGTTCTGCAGCGCCTTGGACAAAGGATCGTCGCCATTCGGCGTCACGCCATACGCCGCGAACAGCTGCGCGGTTCGCGCCTGGTCGGACTTCTGCACGATGTGCGCCGGGTTGCCGACCGCCGTCGCCCCTGGCGGCACAGGCTTGAGCAGCACCGCATTCGAGCCGACCTTGGCAAATTCGCCCACCGTGAACGCGCCCAGCACCTGCGCGCCCGCGCCGACGATCACGCCGCGCTCCAGCGTCGGATGGCGCTTGACGCCCGTGTGCAGCGACGTCCCGCCCAGCGTCACGCCCTGGTAGATGGTGCAGTCGTCCCCCACCACCGCCGTTTCACCGATCACCACGCCGAAGCCATGGTCGATGAACACGCGCCGCCCGATCACGGCCCCAGGGTGGATCTCGATGCCCGTGACGATGCGCGCCAGATAGGAGATGAAGCGGCCCAGCCACTTCAATCCATTCCCCCAGCACCAGTGCGCCCAGCGGTGCATCATGATGGCCTGGAAGCCGGGATAACAGGTGAGCACCTCCCAGCCGTTACGGGCGGCGGGGTCGCGTTCGATGATGCTCCTGATATCTTCGCGGAGTCGGGAAAACATGATGAGTGGCGATGTGCGCTATGAGTGACAGGGACATTCATGGTAGCGCATTCGCCAGCGCTGTGCTTGCGGCGCTGCCCGCCCGCCCGGGGGCTCAGCCTTCCTTGGCCAGCCGCTGGCGGCGCGCCTCGTACAGGCACACGCCGGAAGCCACCGACACGTTCAGGCTCTCGACCGAGCCGAACATCGGAATACTGACCAGCACATCGCAGGTCTCGCGCGTCAGGCGGCGCATGCCCTCGCCTTCCGAACCCATGACCAGTGCCGTGGGCCCCGTGAAATCGCCCTGGTACAGGGTCTTGTCGGCGTCGTCGGAGGTCCCGATCAGCCAGATGCCGCGGTCCTTCAGGTCGCGCATGGTGCGCGCGAGGTTGGTGACGGTGATGTACGGGACGGTTTCTGCCGCGCCGCTGGCCACCTTGGCCGCGGTGGCGTTCAGGCCCACCGCACGGTCCTTCGGCACAATCACTGCGTGCGCACCGACGCCGTCGGCCACGCGCAGGCAGGCGCCCAGGTTGTGCGGATCGGTGATGCCGTCCAGGATCAGCAGCAGCGGCGGACCGTCCACGGCATCCAGCAGCTCGTCCAGGTTGCGCGCCAGCGCGATCTGCTGGGCGAAGGCGATCACCCCCTGGTGGCGGCGGGTGCCGACGATCCGATCCAGGCGCTCGGATTCCACCGGCATTACGCGCACATTGTGCGACTTGGCATGGGCGATGAGGTCCTGCATGCGGCGGTCATTGCGGGCCGCGTCGACAAAGATCTCTTCCACCGACGAAGCTTCGTGGCGCAGGCGCGAGGTCACGGCGTGGAAGCCGAAAATCATTTTGTTCTTCATGTGCTGCTGCTTTTCCCTGGTTCTGGTTCCATGGCGGCGCGCTCGTGGGCGGCCGCCTTTTTAAAATTCTGGCGGCCCTCCGGTTGGCGGCCGCCTGCGCAAATCGCTTAACGCTTCTTGCGGCTGGTCTTCGCGCTGGTCTTCTTGCCCGCGCGCGCTGCGGCCTTCTTGGCTGCGGTGCCGCCCTTGCTGCGGCGCGGCTTGTATTCGACTTCCTCGACTTCGTAGCGCGACGTGGTGGTGGTGCGCGAACGCTTGCCTTCCACTGCCGGAGCGGCAGCGGCACCGTTGCCGCCATTCGCACCGTTCGCGCCCTTGGCGGACTTGCCCCGGCCGCCCGCGCGCGGCGGCGCCATCGGCTGGCTGTCCGCACCCGCGAGCACCAGGTCGATCTTGCGCGCCTCGAGGTCCACGCGGCTCACCTGCACGGCCACGCGGTCGGTCAGCTGGTAACGCTTGCCGGTGCGTTCGCCGCGCAGCTCATGGCGCGCTTCGTCGTACTGGAAGTAGTCGGCGCCCAGCTCCGTGATGTGCACCAGGCCTTCGACAAACAGCTGGTCAAGCTGCACGAACAGGCCGAAGTTGGTCACGCCCGCGACGGTGCCGGTGAACTCCTCGCCCAGCTTGTCCTTGATGAACCAGCACTTGAGCCACGCCTCCACGTCGCGCGAGGCCTCGTCCGCGCGGCGCTCGTTGGCCGAGCAGTGCACGCCCAGCGCGTCCCAGATGGTCAGGTCCTTCTCGTCCTTCTCCTTGCCCTCGGAGCGGTTAACCGCCGCCTGGCGCCGCTGGGCATTGGAGATCGTGGTGTTCAGCGCCGCCATGTTGATGCCGGTCGGCTCATAGCGCTTGCCGAGCAGGATCGCCTTGATGGCGCGGTGGGTCAGCAGGTCCGGATAGCGGCGGATCGGGCTCGTGAAGTGCGCGTACGCCTCATACGCCAGGCCAAAGTGGCCGATGTTGTCCGGGCTGTAGACCGCCTGCTGCATCGAGCGCAGGAGCATGGTCTGCAGCAGCGACGCGTCCGGCCGGTCCTTCACCTTCTTCATCAGCTCCGCGTAGTCCGAGGCGCTCGGCGAATCCGCGCCGCCCAGCGACAGGCCGACGGTCTTCAGGAAGTTGCGCACCTGGGTGAGCTTTTCCTTGGTCGGCCCCGCGTGGATGCGGTAGGTGCCCGGGTGCTTGTGGCGGATCAACAGGTCCGCCGCGCAGGTATTCGCGGCGAGCATGCACTCCTCGATCAGGCGGTGCGCGTCGTTGCGGGTGCGCGGCAGGATCTTCTCGATCTTGCCCAGCGAATTGCAGACGATGTAAGTCTCGGTGGTCTCGAAGTCGATGGCCCCGCGTTCGTGGCGCGCCTTGAGCAGCGCCTGGAACACGTCGTAGAGATTGAGCAGGTGCGGCACCAGCCACTGGCGGCGCATCGCCTCCGGGCCCTTGGTGTTGCCGAGGACCGCCGCGACTTCGGTATAGGTCAGGCGCGCCGCCGAATGAATCACGGCCGGGTAGAACTGGTAGGCCTTGACCTCGCCCTTGGCCGTGATCACGGCGTCGCACACCAGCGTGAGGCGGTCGACATTCGGATTCAGCGAACAGA
This sequence comes from Zemynaea arenosa, assembly GCF_004614185.1. Classification (GTDB taxonomy): domain Bacteria; phylum Pseudomonadota; class Gammaproteobacteria; order Burkholderiales; family Burkholderiaceae_D; genus Telluria; species Telluria arenosa. Next base: position 22,599 of record NZ_SPVF01000099.1, read on the forward strand.
GGCCGTTGGACAGCTTCTCCGGCAGCATCGGGATCACGCGGCGCGGGAAGTACACCGAGGTGCTGCGCTCCAGCGCATCCTCGTCCAACGCGTCGTTCGGCTTGACGTAGTGGCTGACGTCCGCGATCGCGACGATCAGGCGGTAGCCATTGGTGCGGCCGATCTTCACCGGTTCGCAGTACACCGCGTCGTCGAAGTCGCGCGCGTCTTCGCCGTCGATGGTCACCAGCGGTACATCGCGCAGGTCCACGCGGTCCTTCAGGTCCGCGGCGCGCACCTCGTTCGGCAGCTTGTTGGCCTGCTTGAGGGCCGCGGCCGAAAACACGTGCGGCACGCCAAACTTGCGCACCGCGATTTCGATTTCCATGCCCGGGTCATCGAGCTCGCCCAGCACTTCCACGATGCGGCCGGAGGGCTGCGTGAAGCGGGCCGGCTGCTCGATCAGCTCCACGCTGACCACCTGCCCGGCCTTGGCCTTGCCCGGCGAGCCGGCGACCAGGATGTCCTTGCCGATGCGTTTGTCTTCCGGCACCACCAGCCATACGCCGTTCTCGTTCAGCAGGCGGCCGATGATATGGCTGTTCCCGCGTTCGACCACTTCCACGATGGTGCCTTCGGGACGGCCGCGGCGGTCCACGCCGGTGACCTTGGCCATCACGCGGTCGCCATGCATGACCTTCGCCATTTCACGGTCGCTGAGGAACAGGTCTTCCTGCGTGGGGTCGTCGGGGATCAGGAAGCCGTAGCCGTCGCGGTGGGCGTTGATCTTCCCGGAGATGAAGCCGGTGTGCTCGATCAGCACGAAGTTGCCGGCGCGGTCCATGCGGACCTGGCCATCGCGCTCCATGGCGGCGAGGCGGCGCGTGAGCACGTCGTACGCGGCGGGCTTCACGCGCAGGGCCTTGGCGATGGACGGGATGTCGAGCGGTTCGCCGGCGTTGCGGAACAGGCCGAGAATCTCTTCGCGGCTCGGAATGGTATGTGTAGGTTGGTTCAAGTCGATCTTTATTCTTGTCGTATGAGGCGGGATTAAGTGTAACGGAGAGCTTGCGAAACACCTAACGTGCGCGCTTCCGTGTGCAGGCGCGGAGGAGGCTTTGACAATCGCAAATTCTCCGCTATAATCTTGGTCTTTCGCGAAACGGAAAATCGTTGAGCGAAATCAGTCAAGCAGCGCGTTGAGAGAAACGGAAGTTAATCTGGCGCAAAACTGCAAAGACGGTTATTATAGCAGACGCAGTGCCCACGTGGCGGAATTGGTAGACGCGCATGGTTCAGGTCCATGTGCCGCGAGGTGTGGGGGTTCGAGTCCCTCCGTGGGCACCAAAATCTACCGTAGTATCCAGCAGCACCCGCAGTAAGAAATAGCAGTCAGCAGTAACGCAGTACATTGCCCACGTGGCGGAATTGGTAGACGCGCATGGTTCAGGTCCATGTGCCGCGAGGTGTGGGGGTTCGAGTCCCTCCGTGGGCACCAAAAATTCCGTAGAATAGCCAGCTTTGCTGGCTATTCTCATTTTTAACTGCCCACGAGCGAGGCGCCTGCGCGCCTCGCGGGAGGGACTCGAAAGCCGGGGCGTACTCGCCCCGGCGGGGTCGCGGAACGTGACCGAGTCCCTCCGTGGGCACCAAAAATTCCGTAAAAGAGCCAGCTTCGTGCTGGCTTTTTTCATATCCGGAGCCTGCATCGTAATGGCCGTGGAACTCGACCGCATCGATATCCAGATCCTGAATCTGCTGCAGGACGACGCCAGCACGCCCCTGCGTACCATCGCAGACCGCATCCACTCCTCCACCGCCACCGTCCAGCGCCGCATCGCGCAGCTGCGTGCGTCCGGCGTGCTGCTCAAGGACGTGGCCCTGGTCGACCGCGTGAAAGTCGGCCGCCCGCTCACCATTTTCGTCTCCGTGCAGCTCACCGCGCAGAACACCGCGCTGTTGAAGGCTTTCGAATCCGCCATGCGCGCCGAAACCGATGTCAGCGCCTGCTACGAGGTCGCCGGCGAGTACGACTTCCTGCTCGTGATGACCGCGCCCTCGATGGAGCACTACCAGCAGTTCACGCGCCGCGTGTTCACCTCCCTGAACAACGTCGCCAACTACAAGAGCCAGTTCGCGATGAACTGCGCAAAGTTCGAGACCCGCGTTCCCTTGTAGTTTTTGTCCCGCCGCGCCCCGTCAGAACGAGACGCCGTCCCGTGCCACCTGCCTATCATGATGGGTTCCTTTTCCATAGCAGGAGCACACATGATCGACCACGTATCCATCAGCAGCCGCAACCCGTCCCAGTCCGTCCCCTTCTACAAGCGCTGCTTCGCGCCACTCGGCTACAGCGTGCAGATGGAAGATGCCCAGCAGGTCATCTGGGGCAAGGACGGGCACTGGAGCTTCGCCTTGTACCCAGCCCAAGGCGAGGCGCCGCTGGTGGGCCAGCGCGTGCATTTCGCGATTGCCGCACCGTCGGAGCAAGCCGCCCAGGGGTTTTATGAGGAAGCGGTCGCACAAGGCGCCGAAAGCCTGCGCGCCCCCGGTCCACGGCCGGACATCAACGAGCGCTATTACGGCACCATGATCCGCGACCTGGATGGGCACACCATCGAAGTCGTCTACTGGCGCCCGGCGGCGTAAGAGGTCAGTGGCAGGCCGACGCGAGATCGTCCAGGATCGGGCAGGCGGAGCGCTCGTCGCCATGGCAGGAGCGGTACAGCTGCTCCAGGGTGCGCTTCATCGATTCCATCTCGCCGATCTTGCGGTCCAGCTCCGCAATGTGCTGCTGCGCCAGCGCGCGCACGTCCGCACTGGCGCGGTGCTTGTCCCGCCACAGCGCGAGCAGCGCACCGATCTGCTCCAGCGAAAAGCCCAGCGCGCGGCCACGGTGGATGAACTGCAGCACGCGCACATCCTGCTCCGTGTACACGCGGTAGCCCGAGTCCGTGCGCGCCGCCGCCTCGATCAGGCCGATCGACTCGTAATGACGAATCATCTTGGCCGATACGCCCGAGGACTTGGCCGCTTCTCCGATGTTGTACCCCATTCCGCTCACTCCCTGCTGGACACCGCGTCGATCATAACCCTTCCGCGCACACTTGACACAGCATCGGAAGCGGATATGCTCGTGCCTGATCACCCCTCATTCACGATAACCAGAGCAGGAGGAGCCGATGTTCACCAGTCCCGAGCAATTTGCTGCTGCCACCAAGACGCTGTTTGAACTCCAGATGAACACCTTCAACACGCTGGCCAGCAAGGCGGTGCAGGGGGTGCAGCAAGTCGTCAACCTGAACGTGCAGACCGCGAGGAACTCGGTCGAGAACACGCTCGCCGCCGGCAAGGAGATCAGCCAGGCATCGGATCCGCAAGCCGCCATGGCTGCCGCCTCGCAGCAGGCCAGGGCGGGCGCGGGCGCCAATGCGGCGGTCCAGTACGGGAGCGACCTGAAGACGATCATCGACGACATCAACCGCGAGTTCCACACCGCGGCCGATGCGCACATGGCGGAAGCGAAGAACGCCCTCTCCGCCCTGATCTACGACGTGACGCAGAACGTGAAGCCGGGCAGCGAGAACGCCGTGCAGATCGTGAAGGCGGCCATCGACAACGCCTTCCTCGGCTACGAGCAGGTGACCAAGGCCACCCGCGCCGCCGTCAAGCAGGTCGAGGAGCAGATCGCCAAGGCCAGCGACATGGTCAACCAGCAGCAGGGCCCAGGCACCCCGCCCAATCAGTGACCCGGCGTGCGTATGCCCAGCATCTCCTCCAGGTGGGCATACGCCGCATCATCCTTGATCACCCCGCGCAGCCACACATGCAGCGGCTGCGCGCCCCACTCCGCGGCCTTGTCGGCCAGGTAGGCCACCGGGCTATGCGGCTCGGTACGACGAAAAAAATCCGCCACCGCGCGCAATTGGGCCAGCGCCTGTGCGCGTGACTGCAGCGGACCTGCGCCGCCGGGAAGTTCGGGCCGTAGTCCGGAGCCATTCACGGCGCCGGTGAACGAGCTATCCGGACTCCCGGTCCCGCCTTCGCCGGTATCCACCCCGCGCGCCGCGTCGCTCACCAGATCCCGCAGCAGCGCTTTGGACGCGGTCAGCCCGGGCCCGTCCGCACCCAGCCTTTCATCGATGGCCTTCTCCAGCTCCAGCACCGCGTGCTGCGCATGCCGCAGGTCGTCTAGCCAGCCCTGCCCCTCACCGCGCGGGCTCTCGCCGATGAGCTGGGGCAGGCGCGCGGCCAGCCAGCCGATGTTCCCGGCGCGCTGCTCGTAGCCACCTTCGTCCGGCAAAGGATGCACGCCGTCCCAGTAGCGGGTACACAGGCCCGCGGCCAGCAGCAGCGCGTCGCCCAGGGCTCGCATACCGTTCGTCCTGGCCGCCGCCTCGGCGAGCCACACGGCGAGGCGCAGGTCCTTGCTGCGCGCGCCGATCAGTTGCGCGCACTCGCGCGCCACGAACGGCCAGTCGGCCTCGCGCAGCGAGGTCTCCCAGTCGCCTTGTGCGAGCGTCGGGTCGTCCGCCTCGCGCGCCCGCGCGATGGCGTCCACTTCGGGACTGAACGCGATGTCCTCGCCGCATGGGTGGTCTCCGGGGATGGGTTGGAGCAGCTCATCGATGCCCAGAACTTTGCTCATGGCCGCTGCTCAGGCAATGTGAAATACGAACTGGCCGTCCTCGCTCGCGCTGACGGCGATGCGTTCGATCGGCTCCCCGGTCGCCATGCGCGCGAGGACGGTGTCCGCGATGGCGGGCAGCAGCGTGCCGTTGAGGATCGCATCCACATTGCGCGCACCGGAATCGACCTCGGTGCAGCGCGCCAGCACGGCCTCCACCAGCGCGTCGTCGTACATGAATGCGGCCTGGTGGTTCGTCAGCACGCGTTCGCGAATGCGATCGAGCTTGAGGACGATGATCTCGGCCAGCACATCGTCGCCGACCGGATAGAACGGCACCAGCGTCACGCGGCCCAGGAAGGCGGGCTTGAAGTGCTTGGCCAGCGCCGGACGCACGATGGTCGCCAGTGCGTCGGCGTTCGGCATGTCTTCCGCCGCCTTGTTCAGGCAGGCCTGCATCACCAGCGAGGAACCGGCGTTGGAGGTCATGATGATCAGCGTGTTGCGGAAGTCGATGGTGCGGCCTTCCGCGTCGTCCAGCACACCCTTGTCGAACACCTGGTAGAACAGTTCCAGCACGTCCGGGTGGGCCTTCTCCACTTCATCCAGCAGCACCACGCTGTACGGGTTGCGGCGCACCGCCTCGGTCAGCACCCCGCCCTCACCGTAGCCCACATAACCTGGCGGCGAGCCTTTGAGGCCGGAGACGCTGTGCGCCTCCTGGTATTCGCTCATATTGATGGTGACAAGTTTGCGCTCGCCACCATACAGCAGCTCAGCCAAGGCCAGCGCGGTCTCGGTCTTGCCGACGCCCGAGGGCCCGGTGAAGAGAAACACGCCGCGCGGCTTGCATGGGTCTTCCATGTTGGCACGCGCCGTCTTCACGCGCTGGGCGATGGCAGCGATGGCGTGGGACTGGCCCAGCACGCGCTGGCCCAGCGTCTCTTCCAGCTTCACCACCTGGTCGATCTCGTCCTTCACCATGCGGCCGAGCGGAATACCGGTCCATGCAGAGACGATGTCCGCCACCACGTGCCCGTCCACTTGCAGCGGCACCAGCGGCGTCTCGCCCTGCAGCGTGTGCAGCTCGTGAATGGTGGCCTGCAGCGCCTTGGCATCGGCGCCGGCGCTGCCGGATTCCACAAGCTGGCGCAGGCGCGCCACCTCCGCGGCCAGGGTGCGTTCGCGCTGCCACTGCTTCTCCAAAGCGGCATAGCGCTCTGTGAGCTCGAAGCGATCGGCCCGCAGGCAGGCGATGCGCTGCCCATGTTCGCCGCCCGTATTGGATTCGCGCGTCAGCGCTTCCAGCTGGGCGTCGATACGCTCCAGCCGGCGGCGCAGATCTTCGATGGCGGCGGGTGTCGCGTCCTGTCCCAGCGCCACGCGGGCGCAGGCCGTATCGAGCACGCTGATTGCCTTGTCCGGCAACTGGCGCCCGCCGATGTAGCGGTGCGACAGGCGTACCGCGTCCACGATGGCCTCATCGTACACGCGCACACCGAAGTGCTCCTCCATCAGCGGCGCCATGGCACGCAGCATCGCACAGGCGGTGTCCTCGTCCGGCTCCTCGACCTTGATGACCTGAAAGCGCCGCGCCAGCGCGGCATCCTTCTCGAAGTACTTTTTGTATTCGCTCCACGTGGTGGCCGCGATGGTGCGCAGCTCGCCGCGTGCCAGCGCGGGCTTGAGCAGGTTGGCGGCATCGTTCTGGCCCGCTGTACCGCCTGCGCCGATCATGGTGTGCGCCTCGTCGATGAACAGCACGATCGGCTTCGGGCTGCGGCGCACTTCGTCGATCACGTTCTTCAGGCGATTTTCGAATTCGCCCTTGACCGAGGCGCCGGCCTGCAGGAGGCCCATGTCCAGCGTGTGCAGCTCCACGTCCTTGAGCACCGCGGGTACGTCCCCACTCGCGATGCGCAGCGCCAGGCCTTCCACCACGGCGGTCTTGCCGACACCTGCCTCGCCTGTCAGGATCGGGTTGTTCTGGCGCCGCCGCATCAGGATATCGATCGCCTGGCGAATTTCGGCATCGCGACCGATCACCGGATCCACCTTGCCGTCGCGGGCGCGCTGGGTGAGGCAGGTGGTGTAATGGTCCAGCGCCGGGGTGCCGGCGGCGGCCCGAAATTCCGTCACCGGGTCGCGGCTCGCCTGCGCTGCGGCCGGTGGTTCGGCTTCGACGGAGCCTTCCGTCAGCTTGTCGAAGTCGTGCTTCAGCTTCTCGCGCGGGAACTGGGCGAACAATCTGGAACCGCGCTGCGCGAGCTGCGCCAGGTCGGGCTCCGTGAGCAAAGCGAGCAGCAGATGGCCGCTGCGGATGCGGTGCGGCGCGTCCGCATCGAGGGACGCCAGCAGCCAGGCGTGTTCGAACAGCGTGGGCAGGTGGCGCGAGAACACCGGCGTGCGCCCGCTGCCGCTGGCGAAGCGCCCCACTTCGTCGCGCAGGTCGCTCTCAAGCACCGCGAGGCTGATGCCGCAGCCGCGGGCGATACAGGCCACGTCCGAATTCTGGTGCTCCAGCAGCGCCAGGAACACATGCTCGATGTCGACTTCGTACTGCCCCAGGCCCACGCAGATATTGGCCGCGCGCGTGGCCGCGGTGCGGGTCACGTCATTGAGCTTGCCGATCAGGGTTTTCATGTTGATGTCCATGGCGGCTCCTTGTGATCGAGTAGCGCAGCGAGGATGGCTGCAGCACGGCGTTGAAGTTGACCGGCTCGGCCAGCCCCGTGTCCTTGAGCGTGGCGGTGATGACGAAACTGAGACGGTTGACCGAGCCTTCCTGCGCTTCCAGCGTGGCCTGCACGTTGTCCAGCCGCGGCTCGTGGCGCTCGATGGCGTCCTTCAGGCTCGCGCAGACCTTCTTGCGGTCGTCGTCACTGGACAGGCACAGGCCCGCAAAGTCCACCAGGCCATAGTGCAGCACCGAGTTCTGGCAATGCGGGAACGGCGCCAGCATCTCGGGCAGGATGGCGAGGCGGGTGTTGAGCAGCGCCTCCAGGTCGCGCGCGACGCTGTCCTTGTACTGCTCCAGCGTGAGCTGGTCCGAGGCGGAGCCGAACAGGCGGTCGAACAGGCTGGGTCGGAGGGAGTTCATGCTCTGCGGCTGTGTGTTTCGGGAGAGCCACCGGCGCCATCACTGAAGCATAGGCGCGCGGTGGCCGCAAAATACATCATGCGATCTTGTTGGCCGCCAGGTCCCAGCCGCCGGACGTGTTGCCGCCCGAGCCGCCGCCAACCTTCTGCTGCGTGTACTTCCACTTCACCTTCGAGTACTTGATGCCGACGCTTTCGTGCAGGATGTTCCCTTCATTGACGGCGGGGTGGATCGCGCCGATCAGCACATTTTCCAGCTCCACCTCGAAATACTTGATGCGTTCCCCCTGCCCGTCCGCGCGCATGAACTCCAGCTTCGCCTTCGGGATGGTCTTGCCGGAGGAGCAGGTCTGCAGCAGGATCGGCGAGGACAGGTCGGCCAGCTTGGTGATGGTGATGTCCTCGTGCTCGCAGCGCTCCGCCGTGTGCCCGCCGCCGGTGGACGCCGTCGCGGACTTCGGCTGGATCACGCCAAACTGCACCGAGGTGCATTCGATCCAGTCGCGGTGCTTGTCGTCGTTGGACTCGCCCTTGATGCCGTCGATCTGCATGTACACGTCAATTGCCATGGTGTTCTCCTATGGGTATGTGGGGAGGGAATGCAAAGTGCTCAGGACTTCGAACCCTGCGGAAGTTCGGCGACCAGCCGCAGGGACACGGACAGCTCGTCCAGCTGGAAGTGCGGCCGCAGGAACGAGACGGCGCGGTACACGCCCGGCCGGCCCGGCACCTCGGACACCTGCACGCTGGCTTCGCGCAGCGGGAACTGCGCCTTCTGCTCCTGGCTCGCGTTGTCGTCCAGGAGGACGTAACGCATGATCCAGCGATTGAGGTAGTCCTCGACATTGCTGGCCGCCGCAAAGCTGCCGATTTTGTCGCGCATCATGGCCTTCATGTAGTGGGCCACACGCGAGACCGCGAAGATGTACTGCAACTGGCTGGACAGCACCGCGTTGGCGTTGGCCGCTTCGCTGCTGTACTTGCGCGCCTTCTGCGCGGATTGCGCGCCGAAGAAGGCGGCGTACGCGGTGTTCTTGCAATGGACCAGCGGGATGAAGCCGAGGTCCGACAGCTCCTTCTCGCGCCGGTCCGTGATCGCCAGCTCGGTGGGGCACTTGAGCGCGATCTCGCCCTCGTCGGTCTTGAAGGTGTGGGTCGGCAGGTCTTCCACCAGGCCGCCGCCCTCCACGCCGCGGATCGCCGCACACCAGCCGTATTCGCCAAAGGCATGCGTCAGGCGCGCACCGAAGGCATAGGCCGCGTTGCACCACAGGTAGCGCGAGTGGTCGGTGCCGTCCACGTCCTCGACGAAGTTGAAGCCTTCGACGGCGGTGCCGTTGACCGGGTTGTAGGGCAGCCGGCCCAGGAAGCGCGGCAGCGTGAAACCCACGTAGCGCGCATCTTCCGATTCGCGGAACGCCTTCCAGCGCGCGTACTCCACCGTGTCCAGCACCTTGGCCAGGTCGCGCGGCTTGCCCAGGTCACTGAAACTGTCGATGCCGAACAGCTCGGGCGAGGCAGAGGTGATGAAAGGCGCGTGCGCGGCCGCCGCCACGTGCGACATCTGCTCGACGAAGTACAGGTCCTCGGGCTGGCGCGTGATCTCGAAGTCGCCGATCAGGGTACCGTAGGGCGCGCCGCCGAAGGTCCCGAACTCCTCCTCGTACACCTTTTTGAAGATCGCGCTCTGGTCGAACTCCAGCGCGGCCTGGAAGTCCTTCACCAATTCCCGCTTGGTGGCGTTGAACATGCGGACCTGGACGCCCTGCTCGCCCGCGCTGCCCTTGACCAGGTACTGCAGGCCGGTCCAGCTGCGCTCCAGTTTCTGGAATTCGGGCGCGTGCAGGATGGCAGAGAGCTGGGCGGAGATCAGCCGGTCCAGCTCCGCGACGCGTGCATCGATGGTGGCCGACAGGTTGCCCGAGTAGACGATGCTGCCTTCGGTGGCCTGGCGCACCAGCTCCGCGATGATGTCGCGGGCGCGTTCATGCTCACTGGACGAGCGCGCGACGCGGCTCTCTTCCACGATGCGGTCCAGGAGATCGTCATGCTGTGCGGCGTTGGGAGCGGGAGCCGCCACGGCGGCGGATGCGTGAGCGGACATCATTTCTCCTCTTTGGGCGTGTCGATGCGCAGCTGGTCCAGCTGCTCGGTGTTGGCCAGGACTTCGGCGAGCAGGTCTTCCAGCTTGTCGTTCCCGGCGATCTTGTTGCGCAGGTCGGCGAGCTTGGTACGCGCTTCCAGCAGGCGGCGCAGCGGGTCGACCTGCTCGACCACCGCTTCGGGACGGAAGTCTTCCATCTTCTTGAACTCCAGGTCCACGGCCAGTTCGCCCTCGCCCGTGAGTTCGTTCTTGACCTTGAAGCTGGTGGTGGGGGCTACGCCTTCCAGCACTTCGTCGAAGTTGCCGGCATCGACGTTGACGAAACTGCGTTCCTTCAGGCGTTTGCGGCCGGTCTCCGCGTTCGCCCCGAAGTCGCCGACCACGCCAACCACGAAGGGCAGTTCCTTGTTCTCGATCGCGTCGCCGATTTCCACGTCATAGGTCATCTGCACGCGCGGCGGACGAACCTTCTGCAGGCGCTTTTGGGCGCTTTCGCTTTTGGCCATGGTGGGCTCCTTACTTGAGGATATCGAGTGCGCTGCCGCCCTTCGCAGGCGGATTCGCGGCCGTGGTGGTCTTCATGCGCGGACCGCCCGTGGTCTTGGGCTTCTCCACCAGCCGGCGCTCGCCGATCGCGCCGCGCAGCAGTTCCGCCAGTTCCTCGGCTTCGCTTTTCACGTTGCCGGTCAGGTTGTTGCGGTTCGAGAGGTCCGCCAGGGATTTGCTGGTCACGCGCAGGCCGCTCACGGCGATGATGCTGCTGGCCAGCAGGTTGTCCGGCTCGCGCTTGAGCGCTTCCGTGGAGTAGGTGATCGCCTCGCCGTAGTTGGACTGGTCGAAGCGGATCTGGGCGAGGCGCAGCCACGCCGTCTTGTCCGTGTCATGCTGCTCGGTGGCCTTGCGCAGGATGCTGATCGCTTCTTCGGTGCGGCCGGCCCGCAGGGCATTGTCGGCATCGCCAAGGTACTTCTCGATCGGCTGGACGGCCGGTGGCGGTGCCTGCACCTGCGGAGCCTGGCAGGCCGCGAGCGCCGCCAGACACAGGCCGCCCGCAGCCATCTTGATGTGCTTCATTTGTGCCTCCCGTTCGATTTCCGAGAGGTCATTATTGCGATCGAATAAACCGCCAATTTGCGACAGATCAAGCATTGCGAGCCCGCCGTTACGCGGGGAAACTGCTTGAGCTACCTCAAAGTTCAGAATTCCAAACCCGCCGATGCTGTCGGTTCTCTTGACATCCCCTGGAGACCACTGGTGAGCACCCCCGGAAAAATCCTCTGGAGTGAAGGCCTGTTCCTCCGCCCCCAGCACTTCCAGCAGCAGGACCTCTACCACGAGCTGCGCGTGCAGCAGATGGCCGCCAGCCTGCACCCATACGCATGGGGCGTGCGCGCCGTGACCGTGCACGCCGATTCCCTGCGCGACAACGTGCTGAGTCTCGATGAACTGTCGTTGGTATTCCGCGACGGCGAGATCGTGCGCGCCCCGCTGCCCGATGCCCTGCCCCATCCGCTCAGGCTCGCCGAGGTCCCGGCCACCATCACCGAAGTGGTGGTGCATGCCGTGCTCCCGCGTCTCAAACCACAGGGCCAGAACGCGGATGGCGCCGAAGCGCGCTACACCTGCGAGAGCCGCTCCGTGCAGGACCTCTACACCGAAGCCACCGACGCCCCGGCGCCCAACCTGCGCCCGCAAGTCAGGCTGGTGACACATCTCGAACCGCTGGAGGGCTACGAATCGATCCCGCTGGTCCGGCTGCGCCGCCTGTCCACCGGCGGCTGGGAGCAGGACCGCGACTACATCCCACCCAGCATGTCGATCGCGGGTGCGGGCAGCCTGCATTTGAAGCTCACGCGGCTCATGGAAAAGCTGCTGGCCAAGGTGCACGCGCTGTACGGGCACCACCGCGAGCCATCCCGCAACGTGGTCGAACTGCGGGGTACCGATGTTTCGTCGTTCTGGCTCCTGCACACGGCCAGCGCGGGCTACGCGGCGCTGCTGCATGAGCTGCACAATCCCGGCCTGCATCCCGAGCGCCTGTTCCAGACCATGCTGGGCGTGGCCGGCGGGCTGATGGCCTACTCGCGCAGCTACAAGCTGGAGGACCTGCCCAAGTACGAGCACGAGAAGGCGGGGGAATCCTTCGCAAAGCTGGACGCCATCATCCGCGAGCTGCTGGATACCGTGATATCGGCACGCTACTTCGCCATCGCGCTGTCCTCGGAAAAGCCGGGCTATCACACGGGCGCACTGGACTCGGGCCGCATCGATGCGGCCACCACGCTGTACCTGGCCGTCGGCGCGGACATGCCGGCGCTGGAGCTGGTGGAGATCGTGCCGCTGCGCTTCAAAGTCGGCGCGCCGGACGACGTGGACAAGCTGGTGCTGTCCGCGCTCCCCGGTATCCGCTTGCGGCACGCACCGCAGGTGCCCTCCGCGGTGCCGGTGCGGCCCGAGACCTGCTACTTCACCATCGAGAACAAGGGCAACCTGTACGAAGCGATGCTGAAGGCGCAGGCGATTTCGATCTATGTTCCGAACGGGATCCGCGATCTCCAACTCGAACTGATAGCGGTGGCCTCATGACCCAGAACATCGAACGGCGCGCGGCGCCCTCCCTGCTCTCCGCACCGCGGCCGGTGGCGGGTACGCTGACGGACTTGCTGTACGAAGGCTTCTATGCGCTGTTCCTGCTGCGCAGCGGGTGCGCGCCCAAGGACAGCGAGGGCTTCGACCAGCAGCTCACCCAGTTCTTGCTGGACGTGGACCAGAAGGCACGCGTGGCGGGGATTCCGGCGGAGGATGTGGAGTTGGCGCGCTATGCCTTCTGCGCGGCGGCGGACGAGATCGTGCTGCGCTCCCCGTTCCCAGTCCGCGAGGCTTGGGAGACCAGGCCTTTGCAGCTGCGGATCTTCGGTGACCAGCTGGCGGGAGAACACTTCTTTGAAAAGATGGACGACCTGCGGCACCGCGGGTCGGCGCATCTGCAAGTGCTGGAGGTGTACCACATGTGTCTTCTGCTGGGGTTCCAGGGGAAGTACGCGCTGTCGGGCCAGGAGAAGCTGAAGTACCTCACCGCGCACCTGGGTGAGGAGATTGCCCGCATGCGCGGGCGGACGCGCGCCTTCGCACCGCATGCCGCGCGGCCGGACAATGTCTCCAACAAGCTGCGCAGCGACCGCTCGCTGATGATCCTCGCCGCACTGTTCGCGGCGTCCGCGCTGTGCGCCTTCGGTGCCTTCCGCTACACCCTCTCCCGCGACGCGGACAACTCACTGGCCGGCTACAACGACCTGGTCAAGCTGCCGCCCAAGGCCGCCAGCGTCACCATCACCCTTCCATGACAGTTTCGTCATCCCAAAACGGGTAGTCCGTGTAACCCCGCCCGTCGCCCCCGAAGAAGGTCGCGGGATCGGGGGCATTCAGCGGGAGCCCGCGCTGGAGACGCAGTGGCAGGTCCGGGTTGGCGACGAAGGGGCGGCCGAAGGCCACCAGGTCGGCCCAACCGCGCCGTAAGGTTTCCTCCGCCCGCTCCAGCGTATAGCGCCCAGCGCTGATGATCGCGCCATCAAACGACATCCGCAGCGCCTCGCGAAACGCCGTCGGCATGTCCGGCGCATCGTCCCAATCCGCTTCCGCAATATGCAAATAGGCGATGCCACGCCGGCTCAGCTGCGCGGCAGCCACCGTGTAGGTGGCCAGCGGCGCGGCGTCGGCCGTTCCCTGCAAGGTGACGAGTGGCGAAATCCGCACGCCGACCCGCTGCCGGCCCACCGCGGCCACCACCGCATCCGTCACTTCCAGCAACAACCGCAGCCGATTGGCGAGCGAGCCGCCATACCGGTCCGTCCTCAGGTTCGTGCTGGACGCAATGAACTGGTTGAGCAGGTAACCATTGGCCGCATGAAGCTCGACCCCATCGAAGCCGGCCGCCAACGCCCGCCGCGCCGCATGCACATAGTCCAGCCGCACCGATTCGATCTCGTCCACCGTCATCGCCCGCGGCGGCGTCGCAGACACCATCTCTACTCTCCCCGCCACCGGCCCACGCCGGTCCGCATCGACAAACACGCGCAAACGCTCGTCCGCCACGGACGATGGCGCAACCGGCGCTCCGCCGCGCGGCTGCAGGGACGCGTGCGACACCCTCCCCACATGCCACAGCTGCGCAAAGATCCGTCCACCCGCCGCATGCACCGCGGCCGTCACCCGCCGCCAGCCCTGCTCCTGCTCCGGCGTATGCAGTCCTGGCGTCCACGCATACCCCTGCCCCTGCTGGCTGATCTGCGTACCTTCCGTGATGATCAGCCCAGCCGAAGCCCGCTGGGCATAGTACTGCGCCATGGCCGCGGTCGGGACTCCGTCCACACTTGCCCGCGCCCGCGTCATCGGCGGCATGACGACGCGGCTGCGCAGCGTGAGTCCGCCCAGTTCATATGCGTTGAACAGCATGGCTCACTCCGTCCCTGCAGGACCGCCGAACAGCAGGCGGTCATCCAGCAGCCGCGCCATCGCCGCGTAACCCGCATCGCCAGGGTGCAGATGATCGCCGGAGTCGTATTTGGGAAGCAGCCGCGCTGGATGCGACGGATCCCGCAGCAGTGCGTCGAAGTCCGCCACCGCATCCGCGCCGCCGCGGGTTCGAATCCAGTCGTTCAGCGCCTTGCGCACCTGGTCCTTGGACACGCTGTAGTGCCCCTCCAATGGCGTCCCCGCAAGGGCGTGCTCGAACGGCGGCACGGTGCCTAGCACCACACGTACACCGTGGCTGCGCAGAAGTGCGACCAGCTGCTGGTAACCCTCCACCAGCCGCTCCAGCGTCATTGGCAGTGCCTTCGGCGCGAACGGGCCGCCCGGCCAGCCGATATCGTTGGTGCCGATCAGGATCACGGCGGTCTTGACGCCGGCCTGCGCCAGCACATCCTGCTCCAGCCGTGCCAGCGCACTGCGCCCCATGCCATCGGCCAGCAGCTGCCCGCCCGAGATTCCGGCATTGATGACCGGGATGCCTGTTGGGGACAGGCGATCTGCCAGCTGGTCCGGCCAGCGCCGGTCCCGCTCCGGCGTCGACCCGTTCCCATCGGTGATCGAGTCGCCCAGCGCTACCACCACAGGCTTGCGCGGCGCCGACACCAGGAGCGCTGACAGGAACATGCGCCCGCCAAAGGCATGCGCTTTACGGCCGGGTACCTGGCCGGTGTGGTCGCCGTCCTGCACCAGGGCCGTCTGCTGCGCGCCCCAATGGAAAGTGGTCACCGGAGTCGCAGCAGGGAACCAGGCCGCCGTCCACACGCTCGCCAGCGGCGCTACCGCGACCGGGACAGGGTCGCTCACGGCCTCGGCGCCCGGCGCAATCTCGACCGCGCGGCGGCCACCAAACAGCACGCGGTGCACGGAAGTCTGCCCGTCCACGCGTACGGACGCGCCTCCGATCCTGAGTGGCTGTGCACCATACCGATTGCTGTAGACCACCCGCAGCGCCGGCCCGCCCACGCTGACGCGCGTGCGCTCGAACACCGTCTCGTCCCGTAACTCGGAAGGGACATTCATCGGCAGGACGAAACTCCTGTCCCATGCGGGCTGCGGGCTGGCGTACCAGGACGGCATCCACTGTGCCTGAGCGGGCGCCAGCGTGAGAAGTGCGGCCGCTGCCAAGCCTGCGGCTGCTGAAAAATTCGACATGACGTCTCCTGAAATTGACGAATGAGCCGCCACCTTAAGTCATTCCATCGTCGCCCAGAAGCTGTCAAAATAGACTATCTCTTATTCGAAAACGGAATGGAGCTCCAAACGGAATGGACCACATCCGCACGCTGCACCTGTTCGTCCGCTGCGTCGAACTGGGGAACTTCTCTGCTGCCGCCCGCGAGGCCTCGACGTCGCAGCCGACCGTCAGCAAGGCGCTCGCCGCTCTCGAACAGCGCATGGGCGTGCGCCTGCTGGAGCGCAGCACCACGAGCGTGATGCCGACCAGCCAGGGCATGCGCTTCTATGAACGCATCAAGCCAATGCTGGAGCAGTACGACGAGGCCATCGCCGATGCGAAAGGGCTGCGCGACCAACCGGAGGGACTGTTGCGTGTCAACGCGCCAGTGGCCCTGGGGCAGCTGCACGTGAGCCGCTTCGTGCGGGAGTTCCTGGACGTACATCCCGGGGTAGAGGTCGAGCTGATCTTCAATGACCGCATGGTCAACCTGGTGGATGAAGGCGTGGACGTCGCGGTGCGATTGGGGCCGGACTTGCCGCCGGGAGCAATCGGCAGGCGCATCGGCGCATCGGAGCGCGTCCTCGTGGCCTCCCCTGTCTATCTCGCGCAGCACAAGGCACCGCGCCAGCCGCGCGATCTGGCCGATCACCAGTACGTGCGCTTTGCATGGTCTCCGGCGGAGCTGGTGCTAAAGGCCGATGGCCGGACCGAGACCGTGATGGCGCCGGGACGCTACCGTGTCAATCATGCGATCGCGATTCGGGACGCGGTGCTGGAGGGTGCGGGGGTGGGGTTGTGTCCGCGCTGGCTGGTGGCGGAGGAAATGAAGAGAGGAACACTGAAGCGTGTGCTGCCGCGGTGGACCGGCCAGGCGCAGGAAATCCACCTGCTTACGCCGTCGCGGCGCTTCCGCCCGGCCCGCACAGCGTTGTTCCTTGACTTCCTCGCGGCCAGGCTGGCGGCGCTGCCCGGCGTCTCGCCGGCGCGCTGACACCGGCGGAGCGTCACCGGGGCCACAAGCCAATGTGCCAATGCGCCGGTGCCGTCCCGGCTCCGGCTCTACTCAGTCAGCGATGCGGAACTCGATGCGCCGGTTACGCGCCCGGCCTTCGGCGGTGGAGTTGTCGGCGACCGGGCGGTCCGGGCCTTCGCCGGCCGCGGTCATGCGGTCGGCCGGGATTCCCTTGGACTGGATGTACGCGACCACGGCTTGCGCGCGGGCCTGGCTAAGCGCGAGATTGCTGGCGCGGGAGCCGACATTGTCAGTGTGGCCCGCAACCTGCACGCGCTTGCCCTTCACCTGCTGCATGGCCGCCGCCATCTGGTCGAGAATCGCCTTCCCGGACTCGGTCAGCGTGGCCTGGCCGGACTCGAATTCGATGATGCGGTTCGCCAGCGCGGAGTCCAAGACCTGCTGGTCCTGCGCCGCGACCCGCAAACCATCGCTGACCGTGTAGCTCGGATCCAGCGACGCCGCCATCCGTGCGGCGACCTGCTGGCGATGCGCGTCGCTGGCCACCTCGCCCCGTACGGCAACGGTGTTGCCATCCACCTTGAGCTGGCCGTGCGAGATGAGCTTCAGGTCCGTCGCCACCAGCCGCCGCACCGCTTCGCTCCACCCCGGCGGTGCTGATACGCTGCCCACCGCCAGCTGGTCGACTACGCGATCGGCCCTATAGACCTCCTTCAAGCGCGCGATCAGGGCCGCGCGCGTGGCTTCATCCGGCACGGTGCCGCTGGCGACCACCGGCGCGGTCTCGCCCGCGGGCGCTGGCGCCGCAGCCAGCAAGAAAGCCGCCAGCGCGGCCAGCACGAGTCGCTTGATCGTCATGATGCCTCCCCCACAAAGGTCTGCAGGAACAAATCACGTGTCAACCGCAGCGGCATCTGCGGCTGCTCCAGGTAGCTCGCCAGCACCCGAAAGTCGATGCCTGCGCCCTGCTGCTCATCCACCCATGCCGTATCGCCAAAGTCCACCTGCAGGTCGCGCGCCAGCAACGGATCGATAATCGCCTGCATGGTCCGCGCGCTCGCCCCGGCGAACCCGATCACCAGCACCGGCTCCTGCCCGATCCGCGTGACGAACAGCGCCAGCTCCACATCCCGTCCGCGCAGGAACGGCGCCACAAGCGTCATCCAGAACGCCGCCACCGCAAAGCGCGCGCTCGCATTCTCCGGCAGCGGCAGCACCAGGCTCTTTTCCAGATCCTCCGGCGCGTGCGCCAGCACGGGCCGCAGCACCAGCCCAAGCGCGAGGATCAGCCGGTGGGTGTCCGCGCGGCCCAGCAGGGCCGCCAGCGAGCTGATAGTCCCAGTATCCAGGAAGGCATCCAGCGCCGTGCCGCAATGCTCCGCCAGCGCACCGCTTTGCTCGTGCGCCAACGCCAGATGTGCGGTCGGGTCGGTGGCCGCGGTGACGCTATGCGCCAGCGTGGCCATCCCCGTCCACAGCGGCGCCAACACCAGCGGGCACTCGCGCAGGAAGGTGCGCGGCTCCGCCACGTCCACGGTGCGCATCAGCAGGAACGGAAAGCGCCGGCCCGACTGGTCGCTGCTGCCCACGATGTGGCCCGCGATGGCGTGCCTGCGCTGCGGGCCGACGAAGACGAAATGCAGCGGCGCCATAGCGTCGTAGTGAAACTTCCAGCGCGCGTCCGCAGGCAGCGCGGCCATCACGGAGGCCAGCCATTCATCCAGGATGCCCAGCACCGCTCCGTCGTGGGTGGACTTGACGAAGTCCGTGCGACTGGGGAGCTTGCCGAAGTAGCCGATCCGGTGCGGCTTCATTGCACACCTCCCGCCGCCGCGACGCGGGTGTCAGGGCGGCCGACGATGGTCTCCGGCAGCCGCAGGCCAGCGAAGCCCCGGCGGCCCGCATCGCCGCTGCCGCTGCTATCGGGGCTGCTGACCTTCTTGAGGTCCACGCTGAGAGACACACTGCCCTTCGTCCAGCGCAGGCTCCAGATGTTGGCGGCCTTCTTCTGCTTTTCGGCCTCCGTGATCATGCGTTCCAGCGCCGATTCGCCCGCCTCGTTGAACACCTCCACCGTGCGGCCGTCCGAGGTGACAACGGAGATGCGCACACTGCGCGTGCCCGGGCCGGGCGACACCATGTTGGTCCACACCGGCGTCGTGTTCTTGTAGCGCAGCTGCTGCCCGTCGATTTCAATGGTGTACTCCTGCACACCCGGCACGATGGCTGGCAGGAGCTGGAACACCGTCTGCGGCCCGCCGCTGGCGGCCACGCCGTTGTTGGCCAGCGGTGCCACCCATCCGGGGAAAGCCGAGATGACCTGCGGCGACAGCGAGATACCGATGTCCGCCCAGCGTCGCGCCTCGATCATGTCGCCGCGCCGTACCACCAGCGGGCCGAGGGCCGTGGCCACGAACCTGGAAACGGCTCCTTCCGGCCCGAACACCTGCCCGATCTCCACGCTGCTGGCCTCCATACGCGAGGACGGGTCGAACGGGTATTTGCCCGCCAGCGTGGAGCGGAACGGCGTGACCACCTGCGCCAGCCAGGTCTTGTTGATTTCCGCCTCGGAGGGCTGCACGATCACGGCAAAGGTCTGCATCAGCGGGCGCACCAGCAGGGGGCGCAAGGCCTGCTTCTGCGCGTCGCTCATCCCCACCAGCATCTGCTCGTCCACGAATTTCAGCGCCTCGGAGAGCTCGGAACCGCTCCCTTCCAAAGTCTGTTGCATGAACTGGCGCGCACCGGGACCGGGATCGCCCTGGTTTTTGAGCTGGTTAAGGCGCGAGCGCAGGCGCGATAGCTGGCCGAGATAGGCGTTCATCAGCGATGCATCCTTCTCGGCCGACAGGAGCTTGGCGACGCCGGCGAATTCCTGCGCGATGCGACCCTTGTCGCCGCCGGCCAACTGCGGCACCTCGGACTGCATCACGGATGGCGTGCGGCGCAGGATCTTTTCACGGAACCAGGCCATCACCCCCCGCTCCGCCTTGGCGGCGACAGCGCTGCCGCCACCGGGGCCGTCCCACGCGGTTTCGGCGTACACGGTTTTCATCAGCGTGGCCAGCGGTGAGGCTTGCGGATCGCCGAGGCGGTTCATCGCGCGCACACTGGCGTCGAAGCTGGGCATCTCCAGCACCGTCACGCCCTGCACGAAGGCGCTCCATTCCTTCACGTAATCGGTCTTGTACAGGTCGGTGAGAGCCTTGCGAATCTGGTCTGGACTGCCCTCCAGCGTCAGATCGTCATTGGTGGCGGTCTTGAGGACCCAGTCCGTGCTTTGCAGCTCCTTGCTGGCGGCATCCCGGATGGCGCCCTGCACGTAGCCATCCCACGCGACGCGCGTGAAGGCGCCTGGCACGGCGTGGCTGCCCGCGACGAGGGCCTGATCCTGTTCACCGAGCAGGCGCGCCACCGTCACGGACGGGAAGCGAGTCGAGGCACGCGCGCGGATATCGGCGTACACGCGGTCGCGCGCGGAGCCGCCGCGCACCACGCGGCGCAGGTTCTCGCGCGTGGTGTCCAGCAGGCCAAGCTTGAGCTGCAGCTGGGGCCAGGCGGGGTCGCTCACGTGCGCGAGGTAGAAGGTCATCAGGCGCTCGGCGCTGCGGATCATCTGCTCCTTGGGCATGGCGCCACGGTTGGCCTCCAGCCACCCACGCCAGTAGCGCGCCAGCTGGTCGTTCAGGTGCCCGGTCTCTACATGCTCCTTGTCGCCCAACATGAGGTAGGCCTTGAGGACGTTGTACGCGTCCGTGACATTGGTGGCGGAGGGCGCGGCGGCGGCGGGTTTGGCGGCGGGATCGAGATCGCTGGCGTGGGCGTTCACGTCGGCCAGCATGGCCTCCATTGCCGCGGCGGTGGGTTGCAGCATCACCTCGCGCACGCCCGCGAAGTATTCCTCGCGCAGCTTGCGCTCCAGCGCATCGCCCTGGAACAGGCCAAAGGACAGCATCGCAGGCGTGCTGTCGCGGTAGGTCTCAAGCTGCTCGATGCGGGCCTGCAGGATGTCGAGGCCTTCCAGGCGCGCCTGCAAGCCGGTGGCGCGTGCCTGCAGGTGCGCCACCTTGTCCAAGTCCGCACGCACACTGGCGATCAGCTGGCGGTTGTTGGTGAAGGACCAGGTCCACCCGGCCAGCAGCACGCCCAGGGCCAGCGCGGAGAGCGCGAAGGCACCTTGCTTCAGGCGGTCGTGCAGGGGATTGGCAAAGCGCGTCACCAGCTCCTTGTCCGCAAAGATCACGTTGCGGAAGAGGTCCCGCAGGAAGAAACCGCCCTGCTGCTCCGTACCCGTCAGCGCACCATCGGTGAAGGTCAGGTTGAAGCGTGCCGCCACGCGTTCGGACGAGAGGTTGTGCACCTCCCCTTCCTGCAGCGCACTGGTGAAGTAGAAGCCGCGGAACACCGGCTTGAACTGCCAGGTATTCTCGTCGAACAGGGTGGCAAGGAAGGCGCGCAGCTGCGGCTTGACGGACGCGAATTCGAGCGGAAAGGTGAACACGCCCGGCCTGCGCGCGCCGGACAGGCCGAGGTTCGCCTGGCTCATCTCCTTGAGGCCATCGTGCAGCTCGTCGAAGTGCTCGTCGAAGAAGGACAGCACATCCTGCGGCGTGCGGCGGCGGTTGTACCGGATGGTCGCGCCCCAGATGCGGTCGCGCTCCACGGGATCTGCGTCGTGGAAGAAGTCCGTGAAGCCGGCGATCAGGTCCGCCTTGGTGAACACCACGTACACCGGCGCGTGCACGCCCAGGCGCTCGGTCAGTTCCTGCACGCGGGTGCGCAGGTGGCGGGCCAGTTCCATGTTGGTGTCGGGCGGGCCTTTCATCAGGTCCGACAGGCTGGCCGCGATGATGATGCCGTTGATCGGCGCGCGGCGGCGGTAGCGGCGCAGCAGGGACAGGAAGCCGAACCATTCGGCGCGATCCTCTTCCTGCACGGAATAGCGGCCCGCGGTATCGAGCAGGATGCCTTCGGTGCTGAAGAACCAGTCGCAATTGCGGGTGCCGCCCACGCCGCGCATGGCCGCGTTGCCCGCGAGCGGGAACTGCAGGCCGGAGCTGGCGATCGCGCTACTCTTGCCTGCGGACGGGTGGCCGATGACCATGTACCACGGCAGCTCGTAAAGCGCGGCGGCGCCGCGCGCCAGGCCGAGCTTGGAGGTCTTGATGGTGGTGATGGCGTCGGCCAAGCCCTGGCGCAGCGCGGCGACATCGGGCCTGGCGTCCGGCGGCGCGGCGGCGACGGTCTCGCCCAGCAGGCGGCCCTGGCGG